>NZ_CP159578.1:3959593-4319187 GCF_040536835.1 Salinicola endophyticus | reverse complement strand
GCGGGCGGAAGGCGAGCGCATCATTGCAGGCGCTCGCAGCGAAATCGATCAGGAGATCAATCGCGCGAAGGAAGAGCTGCGTGCCCAGGTGGCGCTGCTGGCCGTGGCCGGCGCCGAGCGCATCCTGGAATCCTCCATCGACGAGTCGAAGCATCGTGAACTCGTCGACAAGCTCGCTGCCGAGCTCTAAGGAGGCGCACCATGGCTCAAACGTCTAGCGAAACCGTTGCACGACCCTACGCCAAGGCGGCGTTCGAGTTCGCGCGCGACAAGCAGGCGCTTCAAGCGTGGTCTCAGAGTCTTGCCCTGGCCGCGCAGGTGGCCGGGAACGCAGATGTGGGCGAGCGTGTGCTGGGCAATCCGCGGCTGACCGCCGCGGACAAGACCCGGCTGCTGCTGGAAGTGTGCGGCGACGACCTGAACGACACGAGCGTGCAGAACTTTCTGCACCTCGTCGGCGAGAAGGGGCGTCTGGCTGCACTGCCCGACATCTTCGAGGAGTTCGAGGCGCTGCGCGCCCAGGAAGAGAAGCGGGTCGACGTCACCATCGTCTCCGCCTTCGACCTGGACGAGGCGCAGCAGAACGTCCTCGCCGAGGCTCTGAAGAAGCGTCTGAATCGTGAAATCTCCATTACCACTCAGGTGGACCGCGAGCTGTTGGGCGGCGTGATCCTGCGTACCGGCGACACCGTCATCGACGGGTCGGTACGCGGTCGATTGCAGCGTCTGCGCGAAGCGCTCACCGCTTGAGTTCGAGGGACATGGCATGCAGCAACTGAATCCTTCCGAGATCAGCGACATCATCAAACAGCGTATCGACAAGCTGGATGTCGCCTCCGAAGCCCGTAATCAGGGCACCGTCGTCAGCGTCGCTGACGGCATCGTCCGCATCCACGGCCTGGCCGATGCGATGCTCGGCGAAATGATCGAATTCCCCGGTGGCGTCTACGGCATGGCGCTCAACCTCGAGCGCGACAGCGTCGGCGCCGTGGTCCTGGGTGACTACCTCGAGCTCGAAGAGGGCATGACCGCGCAGTGCACCGGTCGTATCCTCGAAGTGCCGGTGGGTCCGGAGCTGGTCGGCCGTGTGGTCGATGCGCTGGGCAACCCGATCGACGGCAAGGGCGATATCGAGACCACTCAGACCGACGCGATCGAGAAGGTCGCTCCGGGCGTCATCACCCGTCAGTCGGTCGACCAGCCGGTGCAGACCGGCCTCAAGTCGATCGACGCCATGGTGCCGATCGGCCGCGGTCAGCGTGAGCTGATCATCGGTGACCGTCAGATCGGTAAGTCCGCGGTGGCGATCGACACGATCATCAACCAGAAGGGCACCGGGGTCACCTGTATCTACGTCGCGATCGGTCAGAAGCAGTCGACCATCGCCAACGTGGTGCGCAAGCTCGAAGAGCACGGCGCCATGGACCACACCATCGTAGTCGCCGCCGGCGCCGCCGATCCGGCCGCCATGCAGTACCTGGCGCCCTACGCCGGCTGCACCATGGGCGAGTACTTCCGCGACCGTGGCGAAGATGCGCTGATCGTCTACGACGACCTCTCCAAGCAGGCCGTCGCCTACCGTCAGATCTCGCTGCTGCTGCGCCGTCCGCCGGGCCGTGAAGCCTATCCGGGTGATGTCTTCTACCTCCACTCGCGTCTGCTCGAGCGCGCCGCGCGCGTCAACGCCGAGTACGTCGAGAAGTTCACCAACGGTGAAGTGAAGGGCAAGACCGGCTCGCTGACCGCGCTGCCGATCATCGAGACCCAGGGTGGTGACGTCTCGGCGTTCGTTCCCACCAACGTGATCTCGATCACCGACGGCCAGATCTTCCTCGAGACCGGCCTGTTCAACTCGGGTATCCGTCCGGCCATCAACGCCGGTCTCTCGGTCTCCCGTGTGGGTGGTTCGGCCCAGACCAAGATCATCAAGAAGCTCGGCGGCGGTGTGCGTCTGGCGCTGGCCCAGTACCGTGAGCTGGCGGCGTTCTCGCAGTTCGCGTCCGACCTCGACGAGGCGACCCGCAAGCAGCTCGAGCACGGTCAGCGTGTCACCGAGCTGATGAAGCAGAAGCAGTACTCGCCGATGTCCGTGGCTCAGATGGCGCTGACGCTGTACGCCGCCAACGAAGGCTATCTGGACGATGTCGCGGTCGACAAGGTCCTCGATTTCGAGCGTGCCCTGCAGGACTACATGAAGTCCGAGCACGCCGACCTGCTCGACAAGATCAACTCAAGCGGCGGCTACGACGACGAGATCCAGAAGGGTCTCAAGTCGGGTCTCGAGTCGTTCAAGTCCACTCAGACCTGGTAAGCGGTGCGGCCCGCCTCCTCCGGGAGCGGGCCGCCTCGCCCAGCTGAGCGGCAGGAATCAGGTGATCCGCGATGGCAGCTGCAAAAGAGATCAAATCCCAGATCGGGAGCATCAAGAACACGCAGAAAATCACCAGCGCCATGGAAATGGTCGCTGCGTCGAAAATGCGTCGGGCCCAGGACCGCATGGCGGCCAGCCAGCCCTATGCCAACCTGATCCGCCGGGTGGTCGGCCACGTCGCCAAGGCCAATCCGGAGTACCGTCACGAATATACCCTCGAGCGTGAGGTCAAGCGCGTGGGCTATATCGTGGTCTCCAGTGATCGGGGCCTGGCCGGCGGCTTGAACGTCAATCTGTTCAAGGCCGTGGTCAACCACGCCCGCGACTGGCACGACAAGGGTGTCGGCGCCGACTTCGCGGCCATCGGCAGCAAGGCCGGCGGCTTCTTCCGCAAGCGTGGCGGCAATCTGCTGGCGGCCAAGAAAGGGCTCGGCGATGCGCCGGAAGTCCAGGATCTGGTCGGCAGCATCAAGGTGATGCTCGATGCCTTCGACGAAGGCAGTCTGGATCGGCTCTACGTGGTGTACAACGAGTTCGTCAACACCATGAGCCAGAAACCCGTGGTGCGTCAGCTCCTGCCGCTCGAGGCGGTCGAGGACGACACCCAAGGCGATGAACAACCCAGTCCCGGTACGAATCAGGGTAATTGGGACTACCTGTATGAGCCGGATGCCAAGACCCTGCTCGATCACCTGCTGGTTCGCTACGTCGAATCCCAGGTGTATCAGGCCGTGGTCGAGAACGCGGCCTGCGAGCAGGCTGCGCGCATGATCGCGATGAAGAACGCGACCGACAACGCTGGCAATCTGATTGACGATCTGCAACTGGTGTACAACAAGGCGCGTCAGGCGGCCATTACCCAGGAAATTTCGGAAATCGTCGGTGGTGCCGCGGCGGTATGACGACGTCGCCCCGCGGGGCGACGCTCGCGAGTACGGCTTGGCCTACAGGTTTCATTTGCAGGTTTACGAGGAACCACTATGAGCGGACGTATCGTACAAATCATCGGCGCGGTGGTTGACGTAGAGTTTCCGCGGGACAATGTCCCCAAGGTCTACGAAGCGCTGACGGTCTCGGGCAAAGAGGCCATTCTCGAAGTGCAACAGCAGCTCGGCGACGGCGTGGTGCGCGCCATCGTCATGGGCTCCAGTGAAGGTCTGCAGCGCGGCATCGAAGTGGCCAACACCGGTGCCCCGATCTCCGTGCCGGTGGGCAAGGAGACGCTGGGCCGCATCATGAACGTGCTCGGAGAGCCGATCGACGAAGCCGGCGACATCGGTGGCAGCGCCAGCGCCGACGTCGAGCGCATGCCGATCCACCGTCAGGCACCGACCTACGCCGAGCAGGCCGCGTCGAGCGAACTGCTCGAGACCGGCATCAAGGTCATCGACCTGGTCTGCCCGTTCGCCAAGGGTGGTAAGGTCGGCCTGTTCGGCGGCGCCGGCGTGGGCAAGACCGTCAACATGATGGAGCTGATCCGTAACATCGCCACCGAGCACAGCGGTTACTCGGTGTTTGCCGGTGTCGGTGAGCGTACGCGTGAAGGTAACGACTTCTACCACGAGATGCAGGAGTCGAACGTTCTCGACAAGGTCGCACTCGTCTACGGCCAGATGAACGAGCCGCCGGGCAACCGTCTGCGCGTGGCCCTGACCGGCCTGACCATCGCCGAGAAGTTCCGTGACGAAGGTCGCGACGTACTGCTGTTCGTCGACAACATCTACCGCTACACCCTGGCCGGTACCGAAGTGTCGGCCCTGCTGGGTCGTATGCCGTCGGCGGTGGGCTACCAGCCGACCCTGGCCGAAGAGATGGGCGCCCTGCAGGAGCGTATCACCTCGACCAAGACCGGCTCGATCACCTCCGTGCAGGCCGTCTACGTGCCCGCGGACGACCTGACCGACCCGTCGCCGGCGACCACCTTCGCCCACCTCGACTCCACCGTGACGCTGTCGCGCTCGATCGCCGAGCTGGGTATCTACCCGGCCGTCGACCCGCTCGACTCCACCTCGCGTCAGCTCGACCCGCTGGTGGTCGGCGAGGAGCACTACGACACCGCGCGCGGCGTGCAGAACGTGCTCCAGCGCTACAAGGAGCTCAAGGACATCATCGCCATCCTGGGGATGGACGAGCTCTCCGACGAGGACAAGCTGGCGGTATCGCGGGCGCGTAAGATCCAGCGCTTCCTGTCGCAGCCGTTCTTCGTCGCCGAGGTGTTCACCGGTGCGCCCGGCAAGTACGTCTCGCTCAAGGAGACCATCCGTGGCTTCCAGGGCATCCTCAACGGTGACTACGACGACATGCCCGAGCAGGCTTTCTACATGGTCGGCACCATCGACGAAGCGGTCGAGAAAGCCAAGAGCATGAAGTAAGTCAGCCTGGTTCCGGGGTATCGTACCCCGGGGCCTCTGGCACAAGAGGATAGCGCTATGGCCACATTTCAGTGCGATATCGTCAGCGCCGAGAAGGAGATCTTCTCGGGCAGCGCGGAGCAGCTCATCGCTGCCGGCGTGGCTGGCGATCTGGGTATCCTGCGCGGTCACGCGCCGCTTCTGACCGAGCTCAAGCCCGGTCCGGTGCGCGTCATCCAGGAGAGCGGCGAGGAAGAGCTCTACTACGTCACCGGCGGCTTCCTCGAAGTCCAGCCGGACGTGGTCTCGGTGCTGGCGGATACCGCCATTCGCGCCAGCGACCTGGACGAAGCCGAAGCCGAGCAGGCGCGCCAGCATGCGCTGCAGTCGCTCAACGACCAGCAGTCGGAGCTCGACTACACGCGTGCCGCCGCCGAGCTTGCCGAAGCCGCCGCCCAGCTGCGTACGCTGCAGCAGCTTAGGCGCAAGGGCGGGCGCGGCTGATCCTGCGCACCTGCGCAGGCGCCGACTCCGCTGGCAGGACCCGAAAAAGGCGACTCTCCGGAGTCGCCTTTTTCATGCGGTGCGGTTACCTCGATAATGGCACCGACCCGATACCGAACAGGAAAGGATGATCCCATGTCACTCGACGTCGTGATTCTGGCCGCCGGCCAGGGAACCCGCATGCGCTCCAAGACCCCCAAAGTGCTGCACCGCCTGGCGGGCAGACCGCTGGTGCAGCACGTCGTGGACACCGCCGCGGGGCTCGAAGAGGCGCGTCTGCACGTGGTCGTCGGTCATGGCGGTGAGGCGGTGCGCGAAGCCCTCGACGGACGCGGCCTGAACTTCTGCGAGCAGGCCGAGCAGAAGGGGACCGGCCATGCCGTTGCCCAGGCCCTCGACGACCTCGGCGATGGCAAGGTGCTGGTGCTCTACGGCGACGTGCCGCTGATTCAGGCCAAGACCCTCAAGGCGCTGCTGGAGGGGGTCGACGAGCAGCACATGGGGCTTCTGACCGTGACCCTCGACGACCCCAGCGGCTACGGGCGCATCGTGCGTAACGACAAGCAGGCGGTGGTGGCGATCGTCGAGCACAAGGATGCCACCAGTGCGCAACGCGCCATCCGCGAGTGCAACACCGGGATCATGGCGATGACCGCGGCCCAGCTCAAGCGCTGGCTGCCGCAGCTCTCCGCCGAGAACGCCCAGGGCGAGTACTACCTGACCGATGTGATCGCCATGGCCGCCGGCGATGGGGTCGAGGTCAAGGCTGCCCAGCCGGCGTCGCCGATCGAGGTCGAGGGGGTCAACGAGCGCCGCCAGCTCGCCACCCTGGAGCGCGCCTTCCAGCGCCGCCAGGCCGAACGGCTGATGGCCGCCGGGGTGACCCTGGCCGACCCGGCACGCTTCGATCTACGCGGCGACGTCACTGTGGGGCGCGACATCGAGATCGATGTCGGGGTGATCCTCGAAGGCCATGTCACTCTCGAGGATGACGTGGTGATCGGCCCCCACTGCGTGATCAAGGACAGCGTCATCCGCCGCGGTGCGGTGATCAAGGCGCACAGCCACCTCGACGGCGCCGAGATGGGCGAGGAGAGCGACTGCGGGCCCTTCGCGCGTCTGCGCCCGGGGACGCGTCTCGGCGCCCGCGCCCATATCGGCAACTTCGTCGAGACCAAGAACGCCACCCTCGGCGAGGGCGTCAAGGCGGGGCATCTCAGCTATCTGGGGGATGCCGAGATCGGCCGCGACACCAACGTCGGCGCCGGCACCATCACCTGCAACTACGACGGTGCCAACAAGCACCTTACCCGGATCGGCGAGCGGGTCTTCGTCGGCTCCAACACTGCTCTGGTCGCGCCGCTGGCGATCGCCGACGACGCCACCATCGCCGCCGGCTCCACCATCACCCGCGAGGTAGCGCAGGGCGAGCTGGCGATCGCCCGGAGTCGACAGACCGCCAAGCCCGGCTGGCAGCGCCCGGTGAAGACACCGAAGCGTTGATGTTGCGTCTGACCGATGTTCCAAGAGGGTGTTTACAAACCCACTGATGATGGGCGCTGGGGGCAGGGCAAAGCGAGGGTCCTTTGCCAGGGATGGCAAAGGTAGCGCCCAGGGAAGGGTTCACAGCGCCCTCGCGACGCCCTGCCGCCGGATAAGCCCACGCCATCTACCGGTTGGAAAGGCGTTCTAAATCGGCATTGGCCATTCCTTGGCGTCTACCCTTTTGTATCCGTCTACCGAGCGCGGGCCATGCACTGCTGCCAGCGCGTTTCGACCCGCTGGGCGAACCAGGCGGTGGTCAGGTTGCGGGTGATCTTGGGGCTTTCGAGCTTGATCCCCGGGAGGCGTGCGTAGGGGGGCGGATGACCCGCCTGCCGCGCCGCCAGCGCGCGGACCTTGTCATAGAGCGCGGTACGCTCGAAGTCGAGGGAGTCTTCTTGCTCGAGGGCGTCGCGGATCTCGCCGTCATCCATCCCCAGGCGGGGTTTCAGCGTGCGTACCGCGAGTTCGGTCTGTCCGGCCTGGCGTGAGCCGGGAATGATCAGGTCGCCGTCGAGGGCGAGCGGAATGCCGGAGAGCTGGCTCACTGCAGCCTGAAAGGCCGCATTGCGGCTGGCGTACCAGCCGGCGTTGTAGTCGGCGAAGCGGTAGATCGGCTCAGCGTAGTGGGCCGGGTAGCCGAGCAGGTGGGCGATGCCGAAATAGACGCCGCCGCGCCGGGTGAACACCTCGTGACGGATCGAGCCGTCGATCGGGTACGGGTAGTTGTCGGCGTGCTTTTCGGCGAAGTCGACGCTGACCTGCATCGGCCCACCGGTAT
Source organism: Salinicola endophyticus (assembly GCF_040536835.1). Classification (NCBI taxonomy): domain Bacteria; kingdom Pseudomonadati; phylum Pseudomonadota; class Gammaproteobacteria; order Oceanospirillales; family Halomonadaceae; genus Salinicola; species Salinicola endophyticus. Next base: position 4,311,638 of record NZ_CP159578.1, on the reverse strand, counting down.
GCACCGGATTGAGACCGCCGAACAGCTCCCGACCCAGCGGCGCCATGTCTATGAAATCCTCGTACAGCTCGCTCAGTTGGCGCTCGCTGCGCACCTGGTCGAGGCGTTCGGCGTAGGTCTCGCCGGTGGGCGAGGTCAGCTTCAGCCCCGCCGCGAGCAGAAAACCGGGCACATGCAGCGCCGCGGCACGACGTTCGATCTCCTCCCGGGCGATACGCGCCAGATGGGGCACCTGCGGGTCGGCGTCGAAGGTCGACTCCTGGCCGATCACCGCCAGCGTGGCGCACAGGTTCTCGCGCGTGGCCGGCAGGTTCTGGGCCGCGAACGCCGCCGTGATATCCGTGGCCCAGCCGTCGCGGTCGCGGGTGCCGGCAGGCATCAGCGTGAACAACTGCTGCTTGACGCTCGCCGGGGGCTGGTCGAAGCCCGGCTGCGGCGCCTGCGAGCTGCAGCCGGCGAGCAGGGCCAGCAGCGCCACGCCCAGCCAGCGGCGGGGCGGGCGCCTCACGCGGTCGCGGTGACGAGCCTCATGACGAGGGCGCCCGCCAGGCAGGGCCGGGGCGAGGGGTGATAGCAGGGAAGTCGTCACGCGGGTCTCCATGGGCGAGAAGGGGGGATGATGCCCAGCCCGCGACGGCTTGACCATGACGTGGGACATTTTTACGCCCTCTTTACGCCTCACGGCGCTTTTCGATCTCGAATTTTTACGCCGCCGGCATCGAGACTGAGCCTCCCCTGACCTGGAGTGCTCGGCATGTCCTACCTGATGCTGGCGATCGTCGCCGCCACCGCGCTGTATCTGGGAGTCGCCCTGTGGCGGCCGGAGCGGTTTTGAGATGAGTGCGCTGACGCTCTGCTATGCGCTGCTCATCGGCCTGGCGCTGCCCCTGGGCCTCTACATGGGGCGTGCGCTGGATACGCATCGCCCCAGCGCGCTGGATCGCCTGTTCGGGCCGCTGGAGGCGGCCCTGATGCGCCTGGCCGGCGTCGACCGACGCGCGTCGATGACCTGGTCGGCCTATCTGCTCGCGGTGTTGAAACTCCACCTGCTGCTGATCGGGCTGGCCTGGCTCGTCTTCATGGGCCAGGGGGTGTTGCCGCTCAACCCCGATGGCATTCCCGGCATGCACTGGGATACGGCGCTGCATACGGCCGTTTCGTTCGCCACCAACACCAATCAGCAGCACTACTCGGGCCAGGCCCAGCTCTCCTACCTGAGCCAGACCCTGGCCATCGTCACCCTGCAGTTCCTGACCCCGGCCACCGGGCTTGCGGTGCTGCTGGCGATCACCCGCAGCCTGCTGCGCCGCCCCGCAGCCGCAGCCATGGACAGCGCGGCCACCGGCGTGGGCAACTACTACCTCGATCTGACCCGCATCGTGATCCGGGTACTGCTGCCGCTGGCGCTGGTGACTGCCCTGGTCCTGGTGTGGCAGGGCGTGCCGGCGACCTACCAGGGCGCCCAGCGGGTGACGATGCTCGAGGGTGGCGCGCTGCAGACGATCCCGCGCGGGCCAGTGGCTGCGATGGTGGCGATCAAGCAGTTGGGTACCAATGGCGGGGGTTGGTACGGGCCCAATTCGAGCGTGCCGCTGGAGAACCCCACCGCGCTCGCCGACGTGGTCGAGAGCGTGGCCCTGCTGCTGATTCCGGTGGCCTCGCTGATCGCGGTGGCGATGATCAGCGGGCGCCGTCGGCTCCTGCTAGGGATCGGTGGGGTGATGCTGGCGCTGTCGCTGTCGAGCACCACCCTGGTGATGTTCTCCGAGCGCCTGCCCAATGCCGCCCTCCACGGCCTGGCGCTGGCCGGGCCCAACCTGGAGGGCAAGGAGCTGCGCTTCGGCAGCGATCTCTCGGCGCTGTGGGGTAGCTGGACCACCCAGACCTCCAACGGCTCGGTCAACGCGATGCTCGACAGCTTCAATCCCCTCGGTGGGCTGGGTCTGCTGATGGACATGTTCGTCAACGTCACCTTCGGCGGTATCGGGGTCGGCCTGATCGGCTATCTGCTCTACCTGATGCTGGCGGCCTTCATCGGCTCGCTGATGGTGGGGCGGGCGCCGGAGCTGTTCGGCAAACCTCTGGAGACTCGTGAGATGCGCTGGATCTCGCTGGCGATCCTGGCCCAGCCGCTCAGCGTGCTCGGCCTGAGCGCCCTGGCGGTGAGCTTCCCCGGCCTCGCCGGCACCAGCAACCCGGGCTATCACGGGCTCTCCCAGGTGCTCTACGAATATACCTCGGCGTTCGCCAACAACGGCTCGGGCTTCGAAGGTCTCGCCGACGTCACGCCGTGGTGGAACCTGAGCTGCGTCGTGGCGCTGGCACTCGGGCGCTTCCTGCCCATGCTGGTGCCACTGGCGGTCGCCGGCTGGCTGGCCGGCAAGCGCAAGGCGCCGCAGGGGCGTGGCAGCCTGGATCTGGAGAGCGGCGCCTGCGTCGGGCTCACCGCCGGGGTCATCGTCATCGTCAATCTGCTGGGGTTTCTGCCCGTGCTGGTGCTGGGCCCCATCGCCGAACAGTTGAGCCTGGCCGGCTGAGCCCGCGCCCGGACATCACGAGGAGCTTCCATGACTCTGCTTGCCTCCGATACTGCCGCGCGCCGCGCGCGCCCGGCACCGCTGTGGCTGATGGGCGAGGCCCTGCGCCGGCTCGATCCGCGCAGTCTGGCGCGCAACCCGGTGATGGCGGTGGTCGCCATCGGCACCCTGGTGTGTGCGCTCTACACCGCGCTGACGTTCGCCCGCGGCGAGAGCAATACCGGCTTCGCCCTCGCCGTCAGCCTGATCCTGCTCGCCACGCTGCTGTTCGCCAATGCCGCCGAGGCCCTGGCCGAGTCGCGCGGCAAGGCCCACGCCGGTGCCCTGCGTGCCACCCGCGGCGAGTTGCAGGCACGCCGTCTGACCCAGAACGGCGAGGAGATCGTCGCCGCCGAGCGGCTGCGCCGGGGGGACCGCGTGCGGGTGGTCGCCGGCGAGCTGATCCCCGCCGACGGCGAGATCGTCGACGGGGCCGGCTCGATCAATGAATCCGCGGTCACCGGTGAATCGGCGCCGGTACTGCGCGAGGCGGGCACCGACAACAGCGGCGTCAGTGCTGGCACCAAGCTGCTCTCCGACGAACTGGTCATCGAGGTCAGCGTCGACCCCGGTGAGTCGCTGCTCGATCGCATGATCGCCCTGGTCGAGGGCGCCAGCCGCCAGAAGACTCCCAGCGAGCTGGCGCTCTCCGTGCTGCTGTCGACGCTCACCCTGATCTTTCTGATCGTCGTCGTCACGCTGGTACCGCTGGCCCAGTTCGTGGGTATCTCGGCTTCGCCGGTGATGCTGGTGGCGCTGCTGGTATGCCTGATTCCGACCACCATCGGTGGGCTTTTGCCGGCCATCGGTATCGCCGGGATGGAGCGCGCCATGCGTGCCAACCTGGTCGCCAAGTCGGGCAAGGCAGTGGAGATCGCCGGCAGCATCGACACCCTGCTGCTCGACAAGACCGGCACGATCACGCTCGGTGACCGCCGTGCCACCGAGTTCGCCGCCTGCCATGGGGTCGACCCGGCGCGACTGCGCGAGGTCGCAGCGCTCTGCTCGCTCGAGGACCCCACGCCGGAGGGCCGCTCGATCGTGGTGCTGGCGAGAGCGCAGGGTGCGGTGCTGGTACCCGTCGAGGACGCCGATGTGGTGCCATTCAGCGCCGCCAGCCGGGTCTCCGGGCTCGACTTCGCCGATGGCCGGCGTTGGCGCAAGGGCGCGCCCAACGCCATCGCCCGGCAGATAGAGGAAGCCGGTGGTCGCGTGCCGGAGGAGTTCGAGTCGCTGGTCGAGCGCATCTCGCGCCACGGTGCCACCCCCCTGGCGGTAGCCGAAGAGGCGCGCCTGCTGGGCGTGATCGCGCTCTCCGACGTGATCAAGCCGGGCATCGCCGAGCGCTTCGCGCAGCTGCGCCAGATGGGCGTGAAGACGCTGATGATCACCGGCGACAACCCGATCACCGCCGCGGCGATCGCTGCCGAAGCGGGGGTCGACGACTACGTCGCCGAGGCGACCCCCGAGCGCAAGCTCGCGCTGATCCGCGAGGAGCAGGCCGCCGGGCGGCTGGTGGCGATGATGGGCGACGGCACCAACGACGCTCCGGCGCTGGCCCAGGCCGATCTCGGCCTGGCGATGAACTCGGGCACCCAGGCCGCGCGCGAGGCGGCCAACATGGTCGATCTCGACTCCGACCCCGGCAAGCTGCTCAGCGCAGTGGAGATCGGCAAGCAACTGCTGATCACCCGCGGCGCGCTGACCACCTTCTCGCTGGCCAACGACGTGGCCAAGTACTTCGTCATCCTGCCGGCGATCTTTGCCGCCAGCGCGCCGGCGCTGGGCAGTCTCGACGTGCTCGATCTGCACTCGCCGCGGTCGGCGGTGCTGGCGGCGGTCATCTTCAACGCCCTGGTGATACCCGCGCTGATCCCGTTCGCCCTGCGGGGCGTGCGCGTACACGCGGCCTCGGCCAGCGCCATGCTGCGGCGCAATCTGCTGATCTACGGCGTAGGCGGCCTGCTGCTGCCGTTCCCGGCGATCAAGCTGATCGATCTGGCACTCGGCGCGCTGATGTGACGCCCTGCCGCTGGATAAGTCGACTGCTTCTACCGGTTGGGAAAGACGTTCTCAGAAAAGGTCGTGAAAGACGCTCCGAGAGGGACAAGACGATGAGCAACGAGACGATGAGTGATGTGAAGATGGTCGATGAGACTGGCGCGACCGGCGCGCCGGCCCGGGCTGGCGCCGGCTGGGGCTCGGCGCTGCGTTTCACGCTCGCCATGGCGCTGCTGCTGGGCCTGCTCTACCCGCTGGCCGTGGTCGGGCTGGGCCAGTGGCTGTTTCCCCATCAGGCCAACGCCAGTCTGTTGGCCGACCCCGAGGGGCGGGTGCTCGGCTCGACGCTGGTGGGGCAGGCGTTCACCGGCGAGCGCTACTTCCAGGGCCGGCCCTCGGCGGTGGACTACGCCGCCGACACCCTCGGTGGCTCCAATCTGGCGCCGAGCAATCCGGCGCTGCGTCAGCGCGTCGAAGCCGATGCCAAGCGCATCACGGCCCGTGACGGCGTGGCGCCGGGCCGGATACCGGGGGATCTGCTGACCGCCTCGGGCTCCGGGGTCGACCCGCATATCAGCCCTCAGGCGGCGGCGATCCAGATCGCCCGGGTGGCCCGCGCCCGCGGCCTGCGCGAGGCGGATGTCCGCGCGCTGGTGGCGCGCTATAGTGACAGCGGCGGGTTCGGCCAGCCGCGGGTAGCGGTGCTGCCGCTCAATCTGGCCCTCGATGGCATCGCCGTGCGGCCGCTGCCGTGAGCCTGCGTGGCGCGTGCCAGGAATCTGCCCGGCCAGCGTACCGCCCCTGTCGGAGCCCTGTGTGAACCACACCCAAGACCCCCCGCGTCCGGACCCGGATGCGCTGTTGGCCACCACTCAGCATGGCGCTGCGCTACGCATCTTTCTGGGTGCCGCGCCGGGGGTGGGCAAGACCAGCGCCATGCTGCGTACCGCCCGCGAACGCCACGAGCGCGGCGAGGAGGTGGTACTGGGGGTGATCGAGGCCCACGGGCGGGCCGAGACCGAGCAGCTGTGCGTCGGGCTCGAGCAACTGCCACCGGTGACGCGCGACTACCGCGGTCGTGGCTATTCGGAGTTCGATCTCGACGCAGCGCTGGCCCGGCGTCCGGCGATCCTGCTGGTCGACGAGCTGGCCCACCGCAATATTCCCGGTGGGCGCCACGCGCGGCGTTGGCAGGATATCGAAGAGCTGCTCGACGCGGGCATCGAGGTGTGGACCACGCTCAATGTCCAGCACGTCGAGCGGCTCAACGACGACGTCGCCCGGATCACCGGCGTGCGCATGCGCGAAACGGTGCCCGACGCGCTGATCGCCCGGGCCCGCGACCTGTCGCTGATCGACCTCACCCCGCAGGAGCTAATCGAGCGGCTCAAGCAGGGCAAGGTGTATGTCCCCGAGCAGGCCCGCGCGGCGCTGGCGCGCTACTTCTCCCCGGGTAACCTGACCGCGCTGCGTGAGCTGGCGCTGCAGGTGATGGCGGAGCGGCTCGACAGCGATGTGCGCCGGGTGATGGATGCCGGCGGTGTCGCCGGGCCCTGGCCGGTGCGCGCGCGTCTGCTGGTGGCGGTGGAGGGGCGGCGCGGCGACCAGGCGCTGCTGCGCGCCGCCAGCCGCTGGGCGCAGCGCCATCAGGCGCCGTGGGTGGTGGTGCTGGTGACGCCGCTGCGCGAGCTCGACGCCGCGGCGGCCGGCGAGGTGGGCACGCTGCGTCAGCAGAGCGAACAGCTCGGCGGCCGCTGGGAGACCCTGCGCGGTGACGATCCGCTGGCCGAGCTGCTCGAATACGCCACGCGCCACAATGTCACCACGCTGATGCTCGGACGCACCCCGCTAAAGTGGCGCTGGTGGCAGGCGCCGCTGGTCGATCGTCTGCTCGCCCGCCGCCCGCCATTCGATCTGATCCTGCTTGCCGAGGCGCCCTCGGTACCGTCGCGGCGTACCCGGCAGTGGCGCTGGCCGCGCTGGCGCGAAGGGCTATGGCCACTGGCCAGCGTGGCCCTGGCGGCAGCGGTGGCGGCGGGTCTGTCGAGCCTGCTCGATCTGGCCAACCTGTCGCTGGTGTTCCTCGCCGCGGTGCTGGCCTGCGCGCTCAAGGCGGGGACCCGCGCGGCGATGCTGGCGGTGGCGCTGAGCGCCCTGGTCTACAACTTCCTGTTCACCGAGCCGCGCTTCAGCCTGGCGATGATCCATCAGGACCAGGTGCTCACGGTGCTCGTATTCTGCCTGGTCGCGGCGGTGGCCGGGCAGCTGGCCGGCAAGGTGCGGCGCCAGCTGCTGCTGCTGCGTCAGAGCCGGCATCAGATCCAGGAGATGCTGTCGATCTCGCGTGCCCTGGCGGCGGCGGCGGACCGCGAGCGGGTCCGCGAGATCGCGGTCAAGGTGCTGGCGGACCAGCTCGAGTTGCCGTGCGTGTTCGTCGACAGCCCCGAGGCCGAGGCGCCGCCGCGGGTCAGCGCCTCGCACCCCGGTAGCATCTCACTCGACGCCGCGACGCTGCAGGCGGCGCACTGGAGTCAGCGCCACGCCCGTCCCAGTGGCCACGGCACCCAGACCCTGGCCGCGCAGCGCTGGCGCTTCGTGCCGATCCTCGAGCAGGGCGCCAGCGAGGGGCCGGTGCCGGCGGTGCTGGGGCTGGCGCTCGGCGAGCGCGGGGCGGGGCTCGACGAGGCCGAGGAGGCGCTGGTGGCCAACCTGGTCAATCAACTGGGCGCCGCGCTGGCGCGCACCCGGCTGGTCGAGGAGCTTGGCGCGGCCAGGCTGGCGGAAGAGAACGAACGCCTGCGCTCGGCGCTGCTGTCGTCGGTCTCCCACGACCTGCGTACGCCGCTGGCGGCGATCATCGGCTCCGCCAGCGCGCTGCGCGACCTGTGGGCAGAACTGGCGGAGAGCGACCGCCGCGAGCTGCTCGACGGCGTGCTCGGCGAGAGCGAACGTCTCAACCGCTATATCCAGAACCTGCTCGACATGACCCGGCTCGGACACGGCGGACTCAAGCTCGAGCGCGACTGGGTCGCCCTTGCCGATATCTTCCACTCGGCGCTCAAGCGTCTGGGCTCGGTGGTCGAGCCGCTGCGCATCGAGCGTCACCTCGACCCCCAGTTGCCACTGCTCTACGTGCATCCGGCGCTGATCGAGCAGGCGCTGATCAACGTGATCGAGAATGCTGCGCGTTTCTCGCCACCGGGCGGGCGGCTGCGGCTGGTGGGCGAACGGGAAGGGGAGTGGATCGTGATTCGGGTCGCCGATCAGGGGCCGGGTATTCCGGAAGCGCTGCGTGAGCGTATCTTCGACATGTTCTTCAGCGGTGGCGACGGCGACCGGGGCCCCCAGGGCAGCGGTCTGGGTCTGGCCATCTGCCGCGGCATGGTCGGCGCCCACGGTGGCGAGATCCGTGCCCGCGCAGCGGACTGGGGCAGCGGCAGCGAGATCGTGATCCGGCTGCCGCTGTGGGCGCTGCCCGAGACCGACACGCCCCCCCGAGATCGATATCAAGAGGGAGAGCCAACCCCGTCATGACTGATGTCTCCCCCGAGCGCGGGCCGCGCCTGCTGGTGATCGAGGATGACCGCCAGATTCGGCGCTTTCTACGCATCAGTCTCTGCTCCCAGGGCTTCGAGGTGGAGGAGTGCGAGAGCGGCGCCGCCGGGGTGGCGGCGTTCAACCGCCAGCCGCCGGCGCTGGTACTGCTCGATCTCGGCCTGCCCGACGTCGACGGCATGGAGGTGCTCGACGCCCTGCGCGCCCAGAGCGAGGTGCCGGTGCTGGTGGTCTCGGCCCGCGGCAGCGAGCGCGAGAAGGTCGCCGCGCTGGACGCCGGCGCCAATGACTACGTGACCAAGCCGTTCGGTATCCAGGAACTGCTGGCGCGGGTGCGTGTGGCGCTGCGCGCGCCCGCCCCCGGTGCCACCCCCACGCTTTATCATCTGGGCGAGCTGACGCTGGATATCGCCGGGCACCGTGTCACCCGGCGCGGCGAAGCGCTGCACCTGACGCCGCGCGAGTTCAGCGTGCTGGCGATGCTGGCGCGCCAGCCGGATCGGGTGGTCACCCAGCATCAGCTGCTGGCCGAGATCTGGGGCCCGGTGCATGTCCACGACACCCACTATCTGCGCATCGTCATCAGCCGCTTGCGCCACAAGCTGGGCGACGACCCCGACGCGCCGCGCCTGATCCAGACCGAGCCGGGGGTCGGCTACCGCCTGGTGGCGACCCCCTGAGTCGAGCCTTTCGCCGCGCCGCTCAAGGCAGCGCCTTCACCAGGTCGGACTCGGCGAGCGCCGGGCTCCGGCTCTCGTGCAGCTTGCCATCGCCATCCTCCTGGATGAACAGCACCGCCAGATGTTGGGCTCGCGCCACCGCCATGCCCGCCTGCTGACCCAGGCAGAGCATCGCCGTGGCCCAGGCATCGCCCAGGCGCGGGTCGCTGCCGATCACACTCGCCGAGACCAGGTCGTGGGTCACCGGGGCGCCGGTGCGCGGATCGAGAATATGCGAGTAGCGGTGGCCCGCGTCATCGAAGAAGTGGTGATAGGTGCCCGAGGTATTGATCGACACCCCCGATTTACCAGTGATCTCCAGTACCCGCTCGACCGCCATGCGATCCGGCGAGGGGCGCTCGATCGCCACCTTCCAGGTACTGCCATCCGGCTTGCGCCCGCGCGCCAGCATGTCACCACCGAACTCGATCAGATAGGCCTGGATGCCGGCGTTCTCCAGCACCTGACGCAGGCGCCACAGGGTGTAACCCTCGCCCATCGAGGACATGTCCACCGAGAGCCCGGGCAGGGTCTTGCGGACCCGATCCTGCGCCGGGTCGAGCTGCAGATGATCGAAGCCGATCTCGTCCAGGGTCGCCGTGATGCGCGCCGGGCTCGGCGGCTGGAAGTGGTCGGCGCGAAAGCCCCATAGATCGAACAGCGGCGCGATGGTGGGGTCGTAGCAGCCCCGCGATTCGCGGTGCACCGTCTGCGCGATCGCCAGCAGCTGGACGACATCGCTGGGGAATGTCTGCCACTGAGTGGACGACCCACGGTCGAAGCGCTCGATCAGGGAGTCGTCGCGGTAGTTGGAGATCCACAGATCGACCTGTCGCAGCGCCTGATCGATGTTCTTTTCGAGCGCATCGGGGTCGACCTCGCGCTGCGACCACCAGCTGATGTGATAGGTCGTGCCCTCGGCCGCCCCCGCCAGCTTGTGGATCTCCGGCGGGCGCGAACAGCCCCCCAGCAGCAGCATGGCGAACAGCGTGACGATGGTGATGAGCCAGCCGAGCGGGCGGCGGCGCGCAGCGAGCGAGACGGAATGCGGCATCGTGGAGTGACCTGACTGAACGGGAGACCGATGAACGGAATCGATTATCGCAGATCGGCTGACGACCGGGCTGCCCGTGCGCGGAAGATGGCGGATCGTCGCCCGCTCGCTTGACATGAGACGCACTTTAAGTTTCGATTCGCTCTCAATTATCTTTCGAAGTGAAAGAATGCCGAAACGCGACACCGCCCAGCGACGCCACGCCATCCTCGCCTACGTCAACGCCCATGGCGAGACACCGGTGGAGGCGCTGGCATCGCGCTTCGCCATCTCCGAGGTCACGGTGCGCAAGGATCTCGCCACCCTGGAGAGCAGCGGCCTGCTATTGCGCCGCTATGGCGGAGCGGCGCCGCTGCCCCAGGAGATGCTGGCCGAACCGGCGCAGACGCTCTCGCCCCTCAAGCGTGCCATCGCCCGCGCCGCCCGGGCGCGTATCCGTGAGCACAACCGCATTATCGTCGACAGCGGCACCACCACGGCGGCGCTGATCGGTGAACTCGGTGGCCTGCGCGGGCTGGTGGTGATGACCAACTCCCTCGCCGTGGCCGGCGCCCTGCGCGAACTCGAACCCGAGCCGGCGCTGCTGATGACCGGCGGCACCTGGGACCCGCACTCCGAATCCTTTCAGGGGCAGGTCGCCGAACAGGTGCTGCGCGCCTACGACTTCGATCAGCTCTTCGTCGGTGCCGACGGCATCGACATCGACCGCGGCACCACCACCTACAACGAGCTGTTCGGCCTTACCCGCGTGATGGCGGAGGTCGCGCGTGAAGTGGTGGTGATGGTCGAGGCCGACAAGCTCGGCCGCCGTATTCCCAATCTGGAACTCCCCTGGGCACGTATCGACACCCTGGTGACCGACTGGCGCCTCGCGACGGCGGATGCCGCCGCCATCGAGGCCCAGGGCGTGACGCTGGTGGTCGCCGACGCGCCCCAATAATCTCGAGGACATCGAACATGTGTGGAATCGTCGCCGCGCTGGCAGCGCGCAACGTGCAGGGCATCCTGCTGGAAGGGCTCAAGCGGCTCGAGTATCGCGGCTACGACAGCGCCGGCATGGCGGTGCTGTGCGGCGATGGTGCGCTGGCACGCCGGCGCGCGCTGGGCAAGGTCGCGGCGCTGGAAGAAAAGCTCGCTGCGGAGGATCTCAAGGGACATATCGGTATCGCCCACACCCGCTGGGCGACCCACGGCAAACCCTCCGAGGCCAATGCCCACCCGCACGTCGCCGGTGGCCGTTTGGCGCTGGTGCACAACGGCATCATCGAGAACTATGAACCGCTCAAGCGCGATCTCGAGGCCGAAGGCGTGACCTTCCACTCCGAGACCGACACCGAGGTGGTGGCGCATCTGCTCGAACGCGCCTTCGACGCCCATGGTGATCTGCTCGCCGCGGTGCAGGCGACCCTGGCCCGGATCGACGGCGCCTATGCGCTGGCAGTGATGCACGTGGAGGCGCCGCGCGAGATCGTCGGCGCGCGCAAGGGCAGCCCGCTGGTGGTCGGCGTAGGGATCGACGAGCACTTCCTCGCCTCCGACGCCCTGGCGCTTTTGCAGGTCACCGACCGCTTCATCTATCTGCAGGAGGGCGACGTGGTGCGCCTCTCCGACGCCCACGGGATCGAGATCCACAGCGCTGACGGCGAACGCGTCGAGCGCGAAGCCCACGTCTTCGAACATGGTGACGGCGCCGCCAGCCGCGGCGAGTATCGCCACTTCATGCTCAAGGAGATCCATGAGCAACCGGCGGTGGTCGCCGCCACCCTGGAGGGGCGCCTCAGCGGTAGCCGGGTACTGGAGAACAGCTTCGGGGTCGACGCCAAGGCACTGTTCGAGCGCGTCGAGCAGATCCATATCATCGCCTGCGGCACCAGCTATCACGCCGGTCTGGTGGCGCGCTACTGGCTGGAAAAGCTGGCCGGCATCCCGACCCAGGTGGAGGTCGCCTCGGAGTATCGCTACCGCGAGGTGGTGGTGCCGAAGAATACCCTTTTCGTCACCCTCTCCCAGTCCGGCGAAACCGCTGACACCCTGGCCGCGCTGCGCTACGCCAAGGGCCGCACGGACGGCCAGCGCTATCTCGGCGCGCTGGCGATCTGCAACGTGCCGGGCAGCTCGCTGACCCGTGAATCGGATCTGGCGCTGATGACCCAGGCCGGGCCGGAGATCGGGGTCGCCTCGACCAAGGCATTCACCACCCAGCTGGTGGCGCTGTTGCTGCTGACCCTGGCGCTGCGCCGCGAGCGCGGCGATGCCCGCGAGACGGCGCTGGTGCAGGCCCTGCGTGGGCTGCCGGCGCTGCTCGAACAGGCGCTGGAGATGGATGGCCCGATCGCCGAACTTTCGGAAGCCTTCGCCGAAAAGCACCATGCGCTGTTCCTGGGCCGGGGCACCCAGTTCCCGATCGCCCTGGAGGGCGCGCTCAAGCTCAAGGAGATCTCCTACATCCACGCCGAGGCCTATCCGGCGGGCGAGCTCAAGCACGGCCCGCTGGCGCTGGTCGACGCCGACATGCCGGTGATCGCGGTGGCGCCCAACGACGAGCTGCTGGAGAAGCTCAAGTCCAACCTGCAGGAAGTGCGCGCCCGCGGCGGTGAACTCTTCGTCTTCGCCGACGCCGACGTCGGGCTGACCGCCGCCGCCGACCTGCGCGTGCTGCACCTGCCGCAGGTCGACGAAGTGCTTGCGCCGATCCTCTACACCCTGCCGCTGCAGCTGCTCTCCTACCATGTCGCCGTGCTCAAGGGCACCGACGTGGATCAGCCGCGCAACCTGGCCAAGAGCGTAACGGTGGAATAAATCGCGACGGCGCGACGGGGACCAAGCGGTGCCCGTCGTGCCAACCGTTGCATTGAGTCATCTCTGCTGCCAGACAGCCTCACCCATCACCCGCGCGTACCGACACCGAAGCCATGCATATGGCCATAGCGCATCGCTAAATCGTTATGTTATAACTTCGCGATTCTCGGCCTTTCCAGCAGGAGCGTGGCGTGGTGCCCGAGCCCAATGAGCCCGTGTTACGGGTGGACAATCTGTCGGTGCGTCTCGGTGCGCAGCGCGTGGTGGATGGTCTCGATTTCACGGTCGGGGCGGGTGAGCGCGTCTGTCTGATCGGCCCTTCGGGCTCGGGCAAGTCGCTCACCGCGGCGGCGATCCTGGGCATCACGCCGCCCACGGCGAGCGTCGAAGGGCGTATTCGCCTCGGCGCGCATGAGGTCGCTGGTGTGGCGGCGGCCCGGCGACCGCGTGCGCTGCGTATCGGCATGGTGTTCCAGAACACCCAGGCGGCCCTGAACCCGCTGGTGAGCGTGGGCGCCCAACTGAGCGAGCCGTTCGTGCGCTTCCACGGTCTATCGCGCCGGGCGGCGCGAGTCGCCGCCGCCGAGCTGTTGGCCCGCATGCGACTGACGGCGGCTAATGAGCTGCTGATGCGCTCGCCCGCTGAACTCTCCGGTGGCCAGCGCCAGCGGGTCTGCGTGGCGCTGGCATTGGCCTGCAAGCCTTCACTGATCGTGGCCGATGAGCCGACCACCGCGCTGGATGCGTTGACCCAGGCGGAGGTGCTGACGCTGCTGCATGAGACCACCGGTGGCGCCGGGAAGCCCGCGCTGCTGTTCATCTCCCACGACATGGGGGCGGCCAGCCGGCTGTGTCAGCGCGCGGTGATTCTGGAGCAGGGGCGGATGATCGAGAGTGGTCCGCTGGCGGATCTGGTCGCGTCGCCCCAGCAGCGTTTCACCCGCGAGCTGGTGGCTGCGATGCGCAGTGCCGAGATAGCGCCCGAGATGCTGCCGGCAGCGAACGCCTGGCCCGCCGATGCTGCGGTGGGTGAGCGATGAGACACCTCGATGATTGCCATCCGTCGAAACGCGACGAGGGCGTTCGCCCAGACGCTGATGGCTCTCTTATTAGCGCTGAAGGCGCTTCTCTAAACGCCGATGGCGCTTGTTTAAACGCTGATGGCTCTCTCCTGCGCGTCAGCGGGCTGAGCCGTTGGGTGGCGGGGCCACGGCGCTGGGGCTGGCGGCGCGAGTGGCTGCCGATCTTGAAGGCAGTGGATTTCGCTATGCGCCCGGGTGAGCTGATTGGCCTCGCCGGGGTCTCCGGGGCGGGCAAGTCGACGCTGCTCAATCTGATGCTGGGTCTGGCACGTGCCGACAGCGGCGAGATCTGGTGCCAGGGCCGGCGCATTCGGCCCGGCTCGGTGCGTGCGCTGCGCTGGTACCGCCGGGTGGTGCAGTACATCCCGCAGGACCCGGCGGCCTCCCTCGACCCGCGTATGCGAGTCCGTGAACTGGTGCGCGAGCCGCTGGTACATCTGGGTATCGATGACGATCACCGGCGCCGGGTGAGCGAGGCGCTGGCGCAGGTGGGGCTGGATGGCAGCTTTCTCGAGCGCCGCCCGGCGTCGCTCTCGGGCGGGCAGGCGCAGCGCGTGGCGATTGCGCGGGCGATCGTGGTGCGGCCCCGGCTGCTGCTGGCGGACGAGCCGCTGAGCGGGCTCGACCTGCCGGTGCAGGCCAAGGTCACCCAGGTGCTCAAGTCGCTCAACCACGATGCCGGCATCGGCCTGTTGCTGATCTCCCACGATCTCTCGGTGGTGTGCCGGCTGTGCCAGCGCACGCTGATCCTCGACGCCGGCGAGATCATCGAAGACCGCCCCACCGCGGCGCTGTTCCGCCAACCGGCGCAGGCGCATACCGCGGCGCTGCTGCGCGCCGCCACGACCTTTTCCACGGCTTTTCCCGCGCCCGGGGCGCCTTCAAAGGCTGCCGCGTGCCGCACCATGATCCAGGAGATCCCCTCGTGACCTTCCCTGCTACCGCGATGTTCGGCACCGCCGCGCCGCTGCGCGCTTCCTCGATGCTGGCCGCGTCCCGGCGCGGCGCGGCCACACGCCAACCAGTCAGCCTGTTGCGTCGCGCCCTGGCGCTGCCGCTGATGCTGCTGTCGTTTTCTCTCCTCGCCGGCTGCGGGCAGGATGAGGAGACCTCGGCGGCGCGTGACGATGCTCCCGAGAAGACGCAGACGCAGGATCGGCGCCTCCGCGTCGCCATGCTGCAGCCGCCGCGCTCTGGGCTCAATCCGTTGACCGATGACGCTTTCAAGCTGTCACGCTGGCGCACCGCCGAGACGCTGATTCGGCTCGATACCGATGGCGATCCGCAGCCGTTTCTGGCCACCGAATGGGAACGGCTCGACCCGCAGACCTGGCGTTTCACCATCCGCCCGGGCGTGACCTTTCACGATGGCAGTGCGCTGACTGCCGAGCGCGTGGTCGCCTCGCTCACCGCCGCGACCAACGCCGTGCCCAAGCCGCGCATTCTCGATGGGGTCGAGATGCATATCGAGGCGGACGGCGAGAACGCCGTCATCGTGCGCACCGCGGATGCCGACCCGCTGGTGCCCAACCGGCTCTCCAGCCCGCAGCTGGCGATCATGGCGCAGCGGGCCTATACCCAGGCGGGCCACGTCGACCCCACCCGCGCGGGCACTGGGCCCTTCGTGCTCACCGAGATCAACGGCACCCAGAGCGCCACCCTCGAGCGTTACGACGGCTACTGGGGCGAGCGTGCCGAACTCGCCGGCATCGACGCCGACTACGTACCCGATGGCACTGCCCGCGGCGCCGCGCTGCGCACCGGGGCGGCGGATGTGGTCGAAGCTGTACCGGTGTCGCAGGTGGCGCTGATCGACCCCACGCTGATTCATGAAGTGCCGATGCCGCGTACCAACACCCTCTATCTCAATACCGCCTCCGGTGCGTTCCAGGACCCGGCTCTGCGTGCGGCGGCACGCGAGGCGCTCGACCGTGGTGCCATCGTGCGCACCGTCTACGAGGGGCGCGCCGATGTCGCCGAGGGGCTGCTGGGCCCGGCCCTGGCCTGGGCCAGCGGGCTGCGCCAGCCGCACGATTCGCGCACCGCGGCCGCCGAGCCGAAGGGGGCTTCCATCACACTGGCCACCTTCACCGATCGCGCCGAGCTGCCGGAAGTGGCCGTGCTGCTCGAGCAGCAGCTCGAGGCGGCGGGTTTCGATGTTCAGCAGGAGGTGCGCCAGTACGCGCATATCGAATCCGACATGCTGGCGGGCAAGTTCGACGCCTTCATCCTGTCGCGGGCGACCCTGCTCGACTCCGGCGACCCGGTCGCCTACATGGTCAGCGACTTCTCCTGCGCGGGCTCGTTCAATATCGCCCAGCTGTGCGATCCGGCGATCGACGCGGCGCTGGCGAAGGCCGGCGATCTGCCGCCGGGCCCCGAACGGCGCCAGGCGATCATCGCTGCCGAGGCGGCGATCCTGAAAACGGACGCCGCGATCCCCATGCTTCACGAGCGGGTGATCCAGGGCGAAGCCACCGGCGTGGTCGGGGCACTGCGCGACCCGCGCGAGCGCGAGCTGATCGATGAGCACACCCACTTCCGTCAGGCTGACGATGCCCGCTAGTCAGCCATCGAGTGCGACCCCGGGGGCTGCCGGGATGGCATGGCGCTGGGAGGCGTGGCAGCGCCTGCTGCCGACGCTGTCGCGGCTGGTGACGCTGGCCGGCGTGGTGGTACTGGTGGGGCTGCTGCCGTGGCTCTCCGGGCGCGATCCGGCGCTGAGTATTCTGCGTGCCCGCGCCGGTGATCAGAATCCGAGTGCAGAGGCGCTGGGTGCCATCCGTACCCAGCTCGGCCTGACCATGGGGCCGTTCGAGAAGCTGGGCCACTGGCTGAGCGGGCTCGTGCACTGCGATGCCGGTGTCTCCTGGATCTCCGGCACCCCGGTGCTGCCGGGCATGTTGCAGGCGTCACAGGTCTCGCTGACGCTGATGGCGGCAGCGCTGGGCGTGGCGCTGGTGGTCACCCTGCTGCTCTGCCTGCCGACGCTCAAGCGCGGGCTCGCCGGCGAGTCGGCCCCGACCTCCGGCGCGCTGGGGGCGGCGCTCACCGCGCTGCCGGAATTCCTGCTCGCGGCGCTGCTGCTGGTGGTATTCGCCGCCTGGCTCAACTGGCTGCCGCCCTATGGCTGGGGTGACTGGCGCCATCTGATTCTGCCGGCGGTTGCCCTCGGCCTGCCCGGCGGCGGGCTGCTCGGGCGGCTGTTCAGCGACGCGCTGACAGCGGCATTCGCCGAGCGCTGGGTGGTGACCTGGCACGTGGCCGGCTTTGCGCGCCGGCGTATCGCTCTGGCGGCGATCCAGCGCACCTTGCCCAGCCTGCTGCCGCAGGTGGGGCTGGTGATGGTGGGGCTGACCGGTGGCGCGATCGCGGTGGAGCAGGTGTTCTCCATCCCCGGGTTGGGGCGGGCCACCTTGGGGGCCGCCTCGGCCCAGGACCTGCCTGCACTGCAGACCGGTATCCTGATTCTGCTCGTCATCGCCATCGTGCTGGGTGGCGCCGCCAATCTGTGCCGGACGCTGCTGCTGGGGCGTACGCTGCGTGCCGGCGCGGTGCCGGTGGCGGTGACGCCACCCCGCCCCGGGCGTTGGCGCTGGCTGGTACCTGCGCTCGCGGCGGCGGCGCTCGCGCTGATCATCGTCGCGGGGCTTTGGCGCGATCCGCTGAGTTCGGCCTACCTGCGGCTGCAGCCGCCGAGCCTGGCGCTGCCGCTGGGGGCCGACGGTATCGGTCGCGATATTCTGGCGCGGGTCAGCCATGGCGCGCTCTCGACCATGGGCATGGCGCTGCTGGCTGTGGGCATCACCTTCGTGCTCGGGGTGACGATCGGGCTGATGCCGCGTCTCGCCGCCGGGCCGATCGAGATCACCAACGCCACCCCGCCGGTGATCGCCGGGCTGGTCGTCGCCGGCCTGATGGGGCCCAGCGCCAGCGGCGCGGTAATAGCGGTCACCCTGGTGAGCTGGGCGCCGCTGGCGGCCCACACCGCAGCGCTGGTGACCGAAACGCTGGGCCAGCCGCACGTGCGCATCACCCCGATGCTCGGCGTGGGGCGGCTGCGGTTGCTCACCCGCTATCTGCTGCCGGCGGTGGTCGGCCCGGTGTTCCGCCACGCCATGCTGCGCCTGCCGGGCACCGCGCTGGCGCTGGCGGCGCTGGGCTTTCTCGGGCTGGGCCCACGGCCACCGGCGCCCGAGTGGGGGCTGCTGCTGGCCGAGAGCCTGCCCTATCTCGAACGCGCGCCCTGGGCGGTACTGGTGCCCGCGCTGGCGCTGGTGCTGATGTCGATCCTGGCGGTCTCGCTCTCCAGCGCCGGGTCGCTACCGCGGTGGCGTCGGGCGGCAGCGCCGGCCCCGGCCTGAACGCCCGCGGCTACCGTGGTCTCCTTGCCAGACGCGACGCCTCTCGCCACCCATAGGACATCGGTGCCACGAGGCGTCTTTAGCTCACCGCCACCAGCAGGCTCTCCAGCGACTCGCGCGGGATATCCCGAGTGATGAACACCAGCCGCGAGCGGCGGTCTTCGTCGGGCCAGGCATCGAGCTCCACCGGCGGGTGGAAGATGTGCTGCACGCCATGGATCACGGTGGGGCGCTCGCGCCCGGCAAGATTGAGGATGCCCTTGATGCGCAGCATGTTCTCGCCCATCAGTGCCGCCATCAGTTCGAGCCAGGCCTCGAAGCGGCCGAGGTCGATCGGTGCATCCAGGATGAAGCAGTGGGCGCGTATGCGGTCGTCGTGGCGGTTGGGGTCGCGCGTGGGATCGGGTGCATCACCGTCCATCGACGTGAGCAGCGGTCCGGCACCCGCGGGGCCGGCACTGAAGGCCAGCCCGGACAGACTCGGTGGCTGGGCGTAGGCGTCGATCCAGCGGGCGAGATCGGGGCGGGTGCCGTCTTCCCCCATCAGGCCCAGCCCGGTCAAGGCGCTGGCCTCGATCTCCCCCTGCACCACCTGGCGCTGGCCGGCCCCCGGGTTGATCTCGGCCAGGCGCCGGGCGAGTGCTGCCAGCGTCTCAGCGGGGGCCAGATCGGCCTTGGTCAGCAGCAGGCGGTCGGCCACGGCGGCCTGCTTGAGCGCTTCCGCGTGCTGGTCGAGGGTGGCGCTGCCGTGGACGGCATCGACGGTGGTGACGATGCCATCGAGACGGTATTGGCCGACCAGTCTGAGTTCGGTCATCAGGGTGTGCAGGATCGGCGCCGGGTCGGCCAGGCCGGTGGTCTCGATCACCACACGGTCGAACTGGCGCCGCCCTTCTCGCGCGTAGCGCCAGGGCGCATCGCGCAGCGTGCGGGCGAGGTCGCCGCGAATGGTGCAGCACAGGCAGCCGCTCTCCAGCGCCACCACCTCGGTCTCGTCGGTGGCGCTGAACAGGCGATGATCGAGCCCGATCTCGCCGAACTCGTTGATGATCACCAGGGTGCGGTCCATCGCCGGCTGGCGCACCAGACGATTGAGCAGGGTGGTCTTGCCGCTGCCGAGAAAGCCGGTCAGCAGGGTGACGGGGATGGGTGTCGTCGCGGTGTTGGGCATGGCGGTCGGACCAGAGAGTGGATGCGTGTCGTCGATGAGAAGCTTTGTGTCGGGATACCATAGCATGCCGTTATTGTTATGTTATAACGTATCTATAACGTGTCATGTCGGCATCGTCACGCCGTTGGCGTGTCGGCCCGTCGCGGTGACACCCACAGGGTCGATATGACATCGCCCTCACTTTTCGTTGTCGGAGGTCCTCATGAAAACGCGTGCCGCCATTGCCTGGGAGCCGAATCGCCCGCTGGAGATCGAAGAGATCGATCTCGAAGGGCCCAAGGCGGGCGAGGTGCTGGTCCGGATCGTCACCACCAGCCTCTGCCACACCGATATGTTCACGCTCTCGGGGCGCGATCCCGAAGGGCTCTTCCCCTGCGTGCTGGGTCACGAGGGCGTGGGGATCGTCGAGGAGATCGGCAAGGGCGTCACCTCGGTCGCCCCGGGCGATCACATCATCCCGCTCTACACCCCGGAAGACCCCAACTGCCCCTATATCCAGTCCGGCAAGACCAACCTGTGCCAGACGATTCGCAAGACCCAGGGGCAGGGCCTGTTGCCGGATGGCACCAGCCGCTTCTCCTACAAGGGCAAGATGCTGCGCCACTACATGGGCACCAGCACCTTCAGCGAGTACACCGTGCTGCCGGAGATCGCGGTGGCCAAGATCAACCCACAGGCGCCGCTATCCAAGGCGTGCGTGATGGGCTGTGCGGTGCCCACCGGTATCGGCGCGGTGCGTAACACCGCCAAGGTGCAGCCGGGAGATACCGTCGCCGTATTCGGCCTCGGCGCGGTGGGCATGGCGGTGATCCAGGGCGCCAAGCTGCAGGGCGCGGGGCGGATCATCGGGATCGACGTCAACCCGGCCAAGTTCGCCCTGTCCGAGTCGCTGGGCGCCACCGAGTGCCTGAATCCGAACGAGCACCCCGAGCCGCTGCATGAAGTGATCATCGACATGACCAACGGCGGCGTCGACTTCTCCTTCGAGTGTGTCGGCAACGTGCGCCTGATGCGCGCGGCGCTGGAGTGCTGCCACAAGGGCTGGGGCGAGAGCATCATCATCGGCGTCGCCGGGGCCGGTGAGGAGATCGCCACGCGGCCGTTCCAACTGGTCACCGGGCGAGTCTGGCGTGGCAGCGCCTTCGGTGGCGTGCTGGGGCGGTCGGAGCTGCCGGGCATGGTCGACGAGTGGCTGTCGGGGCGCTTCGACGTCGACCCCTACATCACCCACAACATGACCCACGATCAGATCAATACGGCGTTCGATCTGCTCCATCGCGGTGAGGCGATACGCTCGGTGATCCACTACCAGCCGCAGGAGACGATGACCGGCGATCTCCCCGGGGTGACCCTCGGCGACAGCAAGAAGACCCCCGAGCCCGCCTGATCGCCAACGATTTAGCGCAGCTTGAACTCGCATCAACGCCCGGCTCGTCAGAGTCGGGCGTTGGCGTGAGAACGGACTTTGATGAGGCCACTATTTTTCTGATGCTGTTTTTATAACGCTATCGTTCTGATTCTATCTCTTTGATTCTGGGCGCCGGTCTGGATCTGCTGACGCCGGACGATATCCCCGCAGCAGATGGCACACCAGCATCGCCAGGGCCGCGAGCAGGACGGCGGCGCTCATCAACAGCAGCGAATGGGTGATCGAGAACGCTGCCTTGGCGGCCTCGACCAGGGCGCGAGCCTGGGGCGCGGTGAGGCTTTCGGCGATCACGTAGCTGTCGCCGATGGAGCGCGACGCGCGTTCGGCCAGGGGCGTGGCCAGTTCGGGGTCCAGGGTGAGGCTGTGACGGAACACGCGGCTCATGAACACGCCGAACAGGGTGATGCCCAGGCCCGTACCCAGCTCGTAGGCGGTCGCTTCGAGCGAGCCGGCCGCCGCGCCCTCGCTGGGCGCCACCGAACTCATGATGGCGATGGACGAAGCGGTCAGGCCGATGCTCAGGGCCAGACCCAGCAGCGCCAGCAGGGCCGGTACGCCGACACCGGGATGATGGAAGTCGGCCACGGCCAGCCATGCCAGTGCCACGGCGGAGAGTGCCAGGGACGCACTGGCCACCAGACGCAAGCCATAGCGGTGGGACAGGTGACCGGCGACCGGCCCCCCGAGCGCGGCCGCGGCCATGATCGGGATCATAAAAATGCCGGCCTGCAGCGGTGTCTTGCCCAGTACGTACTGCAGCTCCTGTGCCAGGGTCAGTTCGACCCCCGCCAGGGCACCGCTGGCGAGCGTGGCCATGATGATGCCGGCGAGGATCGCCGGGCGCGAGAACAGCGCCAGATCGAGCATGGGCGTCGTCGCGTGCAGTTGCAGGCGCGCGAACAGGCCCAGCAGCGCGGCCCCCAGCAGGGTGGCCGGCAGCGCCACGCCTAGCGGCTGGGTGCCTCCCACTGAGGCCTTGATGCCATACACCAGCCCCAGCATGCCGCCGATCAGTAGCAGCGCCTGGCCCGGTGTCCAGGTGCCCGGCGTGGTCACCTCGCTGCGCGGCAGCAGGAGGAATACCAGCGGCACGACCCCGAGCATGATCGGCACGTTGAGCAGAAATGCCGAGCCCCACCAGAAGTGCTCCAGCAGCGCCCCGCCGATCAGCGGCCCCAGCGCCGCGCCGGCCGCGCCCACCGTGCCCCACAACCCGAGTGCCAGGGCGCGCTCGCGCTCGTCCTCGAAGGTGCGGCGGATGATGCCCAGTACGCATGGCATGATCATCGAGCCGCCGAGGGCCAGCAGGACCCGCGCGCCGATGAGCAGGGCCGGGGTCGGCGCGAAGGCGGCTAGCAGCGAGGCGAGGCCGAATACCACCAGACCGCCGAGCAGCACGTGGCGGTTGCCGACCCGGTCGGCCAGGGTACCCATCGGCACCAGCAGGCCCGCCATCAGCAGCGGATAGATGTCGATGATCCACAGCACCTCGGTGGCCGAGGCGCCGAGCGCCAGGGTCAGCGAGGGCACGGCGATATGCAGGATGGTCATGTCGATGACCACCGGCAGGAAAGCCAGCATCACCGCCAGCAGGATCAGCCAGCGGCGAGGAATGGTGGGCAACCGTGACATCGCGCTCCTCCATTGTCGGGCTTGAGAGAGTGCCGGGACGTGTCAGGACCTGCGGCGACGCCCTGCGCGCCAGGCGCTGAAGCGTTCCTGGGTGCCGATGACGAAGACGAAGAACGCCGGTACGAAGAACACTGCCAGCAGGGTGCCGCTGAGCATGCCGCCGAACACGCCGGTGCCGATGGCGTGCTGGGTTTCGGCACTGGCGCCGGAGGCGATCATCAACGGCACCACGCCGAGGGTGAAGGCCAGCGAGGTCATCAGGATCGGGCGCAGGCGTAGACGCGCGGCGGTCACGGCGGATTCCACCAGCGGGCGGCCTTCGGCGTGCAGCTGGCGGGCGAACTCGACGATCAGGATGGCGTTCTTCGCCGACAGGCCGATGAGGGTGATCATCCCCACCTTGAAGAACACATCGTTGGGCAGGCCGCGCAGCATCACCGCGGCTACCGCGCCGAGCAGACCCAGTGGCACCACCAGCATCACCGACAGCGGGATCGACCAGCTCTCGTAGAGCGCCGCCAGCACCAGGAACACCACCAGCGCCGAGAGCGCCATGAGCATTGGCGCCTGCGACGCCGACTGGCGCTCCTGCAGCGACTGCCCGGTCCAGGCCACTGCGTAGCCCGGCGGCAACTGCGTCACTAGGCGCTCCATCTCGGCCATCGCCGCACCGCTGGAAACACCCGGCGCGGCGCCCCCGGCGATGCGCACGGCGGGAAAGCCCTGGAAGCGCAGCATTTGCTGCGGCATCTCACCCCATACCGGCGTCACCACCTCGCGCAGCGCCACCATGCCGCCGCTGGCGTTACGCACGCGCAGGCCGAGCACGTCGTCGAGCTGCATGCGCGCCGGGGCGTCGGCCTGCACGATCACCTGCTGCATGCGCCCGGCATTGGGGAAGTCGTTGACGTAGAGCGAGCCCATGGCCGCCGACAGCGTGTTGCTCACGGCGGCGAAGGACAGCCCCATGGCTTCGGCCTTCTGGCGGTCGATCTCCAGACGGATGCTCTCGCCGGGGGGCAGGCCATCGGGGTAGACATCGCTGACGAGCTTGCTCTGTGCGGCCAGTGCCACCAGCTGCGCCTGGGCCGTCAGCAGCGCGGCCTCGCCCCGATTGGCGCGATCCTGCAGGAACAGGCTGAAACCGGATGACGTACCCAGCTCGTCGATCGCCGGCGGCATCAGGCTCATCACCGTACCCTCGACGTTGTCCGCCATGGCCTGCTGCGCCAGCTCGGCTTCCTCGGCGGCGGTGGCGCCGTCGCGCTGATCCCAGTCCTTGAGCATGGTGAAGGCGATGGCCGCGTTGGGGCCAGAGCCGGAGAAACTGAAGCCCAGCACTACCAGATTGGCATCCAGCGCCGGGCGCGTGGCCACGTGCGCCTCGTAGGCCTTGACTACTTCCAGCGTGCGTTCGCTGGTGGCGACGGTGGGCAACTGGATGGAGGTCATGAAGTAGCCCTGGTCCTCGTCGGGCAGGAAGGACGACGGCAGCCTCGTGGCCGCGAAGGCCAGCACCGCGCAGAGCACGGCGAAGAGCGCCATCATCCGCCCGCTGCGCCCGAGCAGGCGCGTCACCCGCGTACTGTAGTTCGCCGTGAGGCGCTCGAAGCCGCGGTTGAAGGCACCGAAGAAGCCGCGCTTGGCATGATGATCCGCGCTTACCGGGCGCAGCAGCGTGGCACACAGCGCCGGGGTCAGGCTCAGGGCGAGGAAGGCCGAGAACAGGATCGATACCGCCATCGACAGGGTGAACTGCTGGTAGATCACCCCCACCGAGCCGCTGCCGAAGGCCATGGGGATGAAGACGGCGGTGAGCACCAGGGTGATGCCGATGATCGCCCCGGTGATCTCGCGCATCGCCCGCAGGGTCGCGGCTTTCGGCGACAGGCCCTGGGTGGCCATCAGCCGCTCGACGTTCTCCACCACCACGATGGCGTCGTCGACGATGATGCCGATGGCCAGCACCATGCCGAACATGGTCAGCGAGTTGATCGAGAAGCCGGCCAGCAGCATTACCGCGAAGGTGCCGAGCAGCGCGATCGGGGCGACGATGGCCGGAATCAGCGTATAGCGCAGGTTCTGCAGGAACAGCAGCATCACCAGGAACACCAGCGCCATGGCCTCGAACAGGGTGTGGACCACCTTCTCGATGGAGACCTTGACGAAGGGCGCGGTGTCGAACGGCACCGAGTAGGTCATGCCCGCTGGCAGGCTCGGCGCCAGCTCGGCGAGACGCTCACGCACCGCCGCGGCGGTGCGTACGGCATTGGCGCCGGGCGAGAGCTGAATGGCGGCACTGGTCGCCGCCACCCCGTTCTCGCGGTTGGAAAAGCCATAGGACTGCGCGCCCAGCTCGACCCGGGCCACGTCGCCGAGCACCACCTTGGCGCCATCGACGCTCGCGCGCAGCACGATGGCGGCGAACTGTTCCGGGGTGGAGAGTTGCCCTTGTACGGTCAGCGGCACGGTCACGCGCTGGCCCTGCACGGTTGGCTCGTCACCGATCCGGCCGGGAGCGATCGAGGTATTCTGCTGTTCGATCGCCTGGGCCAGGTCGTTCATGGTCAGCCCGTAGGCGGTGAGCTTGTGCGGGTCGACCCAGACGCGCATCGCCTGCTCGGCGCCGAACAGCTGCACGCGCCCCACGCCGTCGATACGACGCAGCTCCTGGACGATATTGCGCGCCAGGTAGTCGTTCAGCGCGATCTCATCAAACTGGCCGTTGGGCGAGGTCATGCCGACCATCATCAGAAAGTTGGAGGCGGCCGACTCCACCTCCAGGCCGTTCTGCCGCACGGCCTGGGGCAGGCGTGACTCGACCGCCCTGATGCGGTTCTGCACGTCCACCTGGGCCAGCTCGGGATTGGTGCCCGGCTTGAAGGTGGCGGTGATCTGCGCGCTGCCCGAGGCATCCACCGAGGACTCGAAGTAGAGCAGGTTCTTGACCCCCGAGAGTTCGCGCTCGATCAGGCTAACCACCGAGTCGTTGAGGGTCTGCGGCGTGGCCCCCGGGTAGGTGGCGGTGAGACTGACCGAGGGCGGCGCCACCGAGGGGTAGCGGGCGATGGGTAGCTGCGGGATGGCGATGACCCCGACCAGCACGATGAACAGGGCGATGACCCAGGCGAATACCGGGCGGTTGATGAAGAACTGCGGCATGACGATCTCTCCGAACTCAGCGCGCGGCGGCGCTGAGGGGTTCGCCGCTGGCAGCGGGCTGCCAGCGGCGCGTGGCGACCTGGGTCTCGGGTCTCAGGCGCTCGATGCCCTCGATGACCACCTGCTGCCCGGCGCTGAGCCCGGACACCACGCGGTAGCGGCCCGCGACCAGCTCGCCGAGTTCGACGGGCACCTGGCGCACCAGGTCCTGGCCATCGACCACCCACACGCTGGCCTGGCCCGCCGTGCGGGTCACCGCCTGCTTCGGCACGCTCAGCGCGGCGGGGTAATGCGCGCGGGGAATCCGCGCCTGCACGTAGAGGCCGGGCAGCAGGCGGTGCTGCGGGTTGTCCACCCGCACGCGCAGCAGCACGTCGCCGGTGCCGGCATCCACCTGGATGCCGGAGAACAGGATGCGCCCGAGCAGGCCCAGGGGCTTGCCGTCGCTGCCGAGGATCTCCACGTTCGGTTCCGGCGTCGCCGAGCCGACCTGCTGACGCAGCGTCTCCAGTCGCGAGGCGGGCTGGCGCACATCGACGTAGACCTGATCGATCTGCTGGATGCGCGCCATGGGCGTGGTATCGGTGGATGAGACCAGCGCGCCTTCGCTGACCATTGCCTGGTCGATGCGTCCGGCGATCGGCGCCTCGACGCTGGCGAAGCGCAGGTCCAGCTGGCGCCTTGCCAGCGTCGCTCTGGCCTGGGTCACATCGGCGGCGGCCTGATCGCGCAGCGCGATGGCGTCGTCGTAGGCCTGGCGGCTGATCGCCTCGCTGCGTCTCAGCGTGGTCAAACGCTCAGCCTTGGTGCGGGCCTGGGTCAGCGTCGCCTGGGCCCGTTGCAGCGCCGCCGCGGCGACGTCGACCTCGGCCTTGAAGGTTGCCGGGTCGATCTGGAAGAGCGTGGTGCCGGCTTCGACCTGGCTGCCCTCCTCGAACAGACGCCGCTTGACGATGCCGGAGACCTGGGCCCGCACCTCGGCGCTGCGTACGGCGGCCACGCGCCCGGGCAGCGCTTCATGCACCCACAGCTGGTGGGCGGTCAGTGTCATCACCGAGACCGGGGTCGGTGCGGCTGGGGCCGCGTCGGTGGCGGCGGACCGGGAGTCGCAGCTGGCCAGCCCGGCGATCATCAGCCCGACGATGATCATTCGGGCGATCATCGGCCGGGTCGGGGCCAGCGCGACCAACGCCGCCCGTAACCCGGCCCGCCCCTGGCGCAGACGCAAACCAGGCGCCGCATGCGCCTCGGATATGCCGCCACGCGGCTGGTACGCTCTTCGATTCACTCTCCGGCCTGCCATTTCCCACCTCGTTGAACGCGCTGTGCGATCCGGCCGCCGCGTCGGGCGACAGCCGTGGCGGCAGTCTGGCCTGGCGATGTCGAGAGGGTGTCGAGGCCTGATGGAGAAAGTGTGGAGGGCGCGTTACCATCGAGCGCCGCCGTTATCGAGCCCGCCCATGTCTGATACTGCAGCGCAACCTGGTACACCCGCTCAGGGGCTGGTGCTGATCGCCGAAGACGAAACCGAGATCGCCGAGATTCTCGCCGCCTATCTGCAGCGCAGCGGCCTGCGTACCCGCCACGCCACCGATGGCCAGCAGGCATTGGCCCTGCACCAATCGCTCAAACCGGATTTGTTGCTGCTCGACGTGCAGATGCCCGTTGTCGATGGCTGGAAGGTGCTCAGCGAGATCCGCGCCCGCGGCGAGACGCCGGTGATCATGCTCACCGCGCTCGATCAGGACATCGATAAGCTGATGGGCCTGCGCCTGGGCGCCGACGACTACGTGGTCAAACCCTTCAACGCGGCCGAGGTGGTGGCGCGGGTGCAGGCGGTGCTGCGGCGCACCCGGGCGAGTATCCCCGCCGCCACGCAGGTGCTACGCGTAGGCCCGTTCCAGGTTGACCTGGAGAGCCATGAGGCCAGCGTGGAGATCGACGGCCAGCGGCAGGCGCTGGCGCTGACCCTGACCGAGTTCAAGCTGCTGGCGTGCCTGATGCGAACGCCTCAGCGGGCATTCAGCCGCACCGAACTGCTGGTGAGCTGCCTGCCCGAAGGCGACACGCTGGAGCGCACCGTGGACAGCCACGTGAGCAAGCTGCGCAAGAAACTCGAAGCCTTCGATATCCAGGGCGTGCCGGCCAGCGTCTGGGGCGTGGGCTATCGCTTCGGTGTGGCGCCATGAAGCCGACACCGGGGCTGCGCCGGCAGATCATCCAGTCCCTGGCGGTGATGGCGCTGGGCATCATCGGCCTCTCGGTGATCGGCAGCTACGTGTTCTATGGCTTTGCGCTGACCTACCTGCCGGGCAGCATCTCAGACTCTCTGGTGCCCTCCCGGGTGGAGCTGGTCTGGATCGTCTGCACCATCATCGCCGCCCTGGCGCTGGCGGTAGTCGTCGCCATTCGGCTGTCGCGACGCCTGATCTCGCCGCTGAACGCGGTGGCGCACAGCCTGCGTGACGTGGCCGAGGGCAAGCTCGATGCCCGCGCCCCGCTGGACGACCAGGCCATGGGCGAGACCGCGCAACTGGTGCGCGACTTCAACGCCATGGCCGAACGTCTGCAGGGCATGACCCGCGAGCGCGAGTTCTGGAATGCCGCCATCGCCCACGAACTGCGCACCCCGTTGACCGTGCTGCGCGGCCGCCTGCAGGGCCTGGCGGAGGGCGTGTTCACTCCCAGCAGCGAGCTGTTCGAGGGGCTGCTGCGCCAGGTGGATGGCCTTGGCCGGCTGGTCGAGGACCTACGCGTGGTGAGCCTCAACGACAGCGGCCATCTGGACGTGCAGCGGATCCGCGTGAGGCTGGCCGATGAACTGCGCGCCGTCCTGCAGGCCTTCGCCACGCCGCTGGCGGACAAGGGCTTTCGGCTGGATGCGCAGCTGGATACCGAGCTGGAGGTGGCGTGCGATGCCGTGCGGCTCCGCCAGGCGCTGATGGCGCTGCTGGAAAACGCCCTGCGCCATGCCGACCCGGGCGCCCTGCACGTGCTCCTGGCACGGGTCGACGACGACTGCCTGCTGAGCGTGGAAGACGATGGCCCCGGTCTCGACAGCGCCCTGGCTGCCGACCTCTTCGAGGCCTTCCGCCGTGGCGAGCCCTCGCGCTCGCGCCAGAGTGGCGGCAGCGGCCTGGGGTTGGCGGTGGTCAAGGCGATCATCGAGGCGCACGGCGGGCAGGCGTACTGTCAGCCGTCCGCCCAAGGCGGTACTCGCTTCGTGTTGCGCTGGCCGCTCACCCCTTCGCGCTAACCCCAGCTCGCCCCGGTCAGCTCGCAGGAGACCTGCCACAGCCGCTCTTCCACCGCGCGGTCGCGGGCGGCCTCGCTGCGGTGGGCGGGTTTGGGCGCGCCGCGGGTCTCGCCGAGCCCATTGGGGCCGAAGTAGTCGCCGTTGTGGACATCCTCGGCGAGGGCCGCATGCAGCGTGGGCCGGGCGCCGTCGGCGGCGGACTGGCTGATCAGCGGCAGCAGCAGCTTGAAGGTGCGCCCCAGCAGCGGGCGGCTCTTCACGCCGCTGTCGAACAGCGCGGTACGCGAGAGCCCCGGGTGCGCGGCGACACTCACCAGCGGCCAGCTATCGGCCTCGCTGCGCCGCGCCAGCGCCTGGGCGAACAGCAGCATGGCCAGCTTGGACTGGCGATAGCCGCGCCAGGGGTCGTAGTCACGCGCGGCGTCGAGATTGTCGAAGTCGATCCGGCCGCTGCGGTGGGCCAGGCTGGAAAGCTGGACCACGCGGGCCGGGGTGGCCGGGCCAGCGGCCAGCAGCAGCGGCAGCAGCAGGCTAGTGAGCAGGAAGTGACCCAGGTAGTTGACCCCGAACTGACGCTCGAAGCCGTCACGGGTGGTCTCACGGCTGGGCGGGGCGAGCAGACCGGCGTTGTTGATCAACCGGGCCAGCGACTTTTCCTGCTGGCGCAGCAGCTCGGCGAAGGCGCGTACGGAGTCCAGCGAGTCGAGATCGAGCAGCTCGAAGCGCACCTGTGCGTGCGGATGCTGCGACCGTACGGCGTGGCAGGCGAGGCGCCCGCGCTCTTCGCTGCGCGCGGCGATCACCACGCGATAGCCCGCTGCCGCCAGGCCCTTGGCGGTCTCCAGCCCGAGCCCGGCGGTGGCGCCGGTGACCACGGCGAGTGGCGCGTCGGCGGTGTGAGTCTTGGCGATCATCGAGCTGGCTCCGGTATCGGACTATCTTTTGAGTGTCAGCCTGCAGGCTTGGCCATTGAGACCGCCTATCGCGGCACCTTTAGCGTGGCGGCAGGCGGACATATCAGCAAGCCTTGATACTCAGGGATACCCTGTTTCAGTAGTCACGAGGGGAGTGAAAGATGGCAACGAGAAGTCTGATCGGGCGTAGCTGGATCATCCTGATGGCGTTCGGCGTGGTCGCCGTGATCTTCGGCGCGATCGCGATCTTCAAGCCGCTGGGGGCGATCGCCGCGCTGACCTGGATCATGGGCATCCTGGCGCTGGCGGAAGGCATCACCACGCTGGTGACCACGGCCACCGCCTATCGTGGCGCCGGCAAGGGCTGGCTGATCGGTTATGCGCTGTTCTCGGTGCTGTTCGGCCTGCTCGCGATCTTCGACCCGCTCTCCATGGCCAGTGCACTGCTGGTGCTGGTGGGTATCTGGCTGGTGATCGCCGGGGTGTTCCGCCTGCTGCTCGCACTGCGCATTCGCCGCCCGGTGCCGGGCCAGGGCTGGACCGCCCCCGGCGAGGGCTGGACCGTGCTCAGTGGGGTGCTGGCGCTGCTGCTGGGTATCCTGCTGATCGCCAGCCCGCTGAGCGGCCTGGTGGCCACCGCGCTGTGGATCGGCGTCGTCGCGCTGATCTACGGGGTGATCCAGATCATCGCCGCGCTGCGCGTGCGTAAGGCGTTTTCCGGCCTTTGAGGGGAGCCCCTCCGTCGCCGGGTCGCGGAACGCCCGGCACGGCAGGGTCGAGCATGTTTCCGCTCACTTGGGCATCAGCACCCACATCTCGCCCCGCTGCTTCATGCGGCTGGCGGCCTCGCCGGCGGCGTCGCCGTGGCCCCAGTAGAAGTCCGCGCGCACCGCGCCCTTCACCGCGCTGCCGGTGTCCTGCGCCACCATTAGGCGTTGCAGCGGCTGCTGCGAAAGCGGCTGGGTGGTGGAGAGAAACACCGGCGCGCCGAGCGGGATCTCGCTGGGGTCCACTGCGATACTGCGCTCCGAGGTGAGCGGCACCCCCAGCGCGCCCACCGGGCCGCTGCTGTCGGAGAGCGCCTGGTCGCCGGTCAGCTCGCGGAAGAACACCATGCGCGGATTGACGTTGAGCATCTCTTCCACCTGGCTCGGGTGGCGCCGGGCCCAGGCGCGCACGCCGGGCAGCGTGGCCTCGGCGGGGGTGATCTCGCCGCGGTCGATCAGCCGCTTGGCGAAGGAGCGAAACGGCTGATTGTTGGTGCCGGCATAGGCCACGCGCATGGTGGTGCCATCGGTCATCTCGATGCGCCCCGAGCCCTGGATCTGTAGATAGGCTGCCTCTACCGGGTCATCGACCCATACCAGCTCGGTACCCTTCAGATCGCCGCTGCGCATCAGCTCGCGGCGGGTCGGGCCGACGTGGGTGTGCTTCTTCCAGTACTTCGGATACTCGTAGAGCGGCGTCTGGTAGGGGCCGCCGCGCACCCGCGAGCCGCGCAGGATGGGTTCGTAGTAGCCGGTGATCAGCCCGGTGGAACTGCCGTCGCTGTTGGTCACCCGGTAGGGCGTGAAGCGGGTCTCGAAGAATTGCTGAATCGCCTGGGCATTGAGCGGGTCGACCGATTTCGCATCGGCACACACCCCGCGCCACAGCGGCTTGCGCGCCAGCCGGGTGCAGCTTTCACGAAAGGCGCTCCACGCCGCCATCGGCTGATCCCGGCTCCAACCGGGGAGGTGCTGCCAACTGGTGGCGCGATCCTGGCGCTCGACCCGGGTCTCGGCATCACCGCTCGGCGCCACGCTGGTGATCGGCGCGCTGCTGCAGCCGGCCACTACCAGCGCCAGCAGCAGGCTCCCCAGCAGTGCCGCATGCCGGCGCAGCGCCGCCATCGGGCGGCGGCGCGAGCGCGGCGCCGAAAGAGACGCCGATAGCGGGCAAGACGACGCGGAAAAAGACAGCGCGGGGGAAGACGACGCGGGTAAAGACAACGCGGAAGGATAAGCGGCGGCGCGCTCGGCTGACAGCATACGGTTTCGATCCTTGAACACGGTAAGGTGGCGGCGCGGCGGGGCCTAGGTGCTGTTTGAAAAGTCGACGAGCGAAGGCCAGGCAAGGCAAAAAGCGGCGAAAACGCGGAGTTTACAGGGTGTAAATGAGCATTCTGAGCCGATTTTTAACACCGCATGGGCGAGCGCAGTACTTTTCAGACAGTGCCTAAGTCGCCAACCCGCGAGCATATCGCCACCGCCTGCCAGCGTCGAGACGCCGCCGTGCCCAGGCATGACCCTGCCCCTTGCTCGGCTGCGGCATTACACTGTGCTTTTTCCCGCGGCAGGAACGCCCCATGACCCATGTCATCTCCATCCAGAGCCACGTCGCCTACGGCTATGTCGGCAACCGCGCCGCGGTCTTCCCGCTGCAGCGGCTGGGGCTGGAAGTCACCGCCATCAACACGGTCCAGTTCTCCAACCACACCGGCTACGGCGCCTTCACCGGCGAGGTGTTCTCGCCCGCTCACCTGCGGAATGTGCTCGACGGGGTCGAATCGCTGGTCGGTCTGGGCGGCGTGGATGCGGTGCTCTCCGGCTACATGGGCGACGAAGGCATCGGCCGTGCGGTGCTCGACAGCGTCGACCGGGTCAAGCAGGCCAACCCCGAGGCGCTCTACTGCTGCGACCCGGTGATGGGCGATGTCGGCCGCGGCTTCTTCGTGCGCGAAGGTATCCCCGAGTGGATGCGCGACCACGCCATCCGCCGCGCCGATATCGTCACCCCCAACCAGTTCGAACTCGGCTTCCTCTCCGGGCGCGAGATTCACACCCTGAAAGACGCCCTCGCCGCCACCGCGGCGCTGCGGGCCCAGGGCCCGCGGGTGGTGCTGGTCACCTCGCTCGAGGTGGCGGACGACGACGCCGGCCATATCGGCATGCTGGTGGATGCCGCCGGCGGCAGCTGGCGCATCGCCACGCCCAAGGTAGACTTCGCCATTCCGCCCAACGGTGCGGGTGACTTCACCGCCGCCATGTTCCTGGCTCAGAGCCTGCGCGCCGGGCTCGGCGACGAAGGCCCGGCGCGGGCGCTGGAGCAGACCGCCGCCGCGGTGCAGATGCTATTCGA
The DNA here is from genome assembly GCF_040536835.1 of Salinicola endophyticus. Classification (NCBI taxonomy): domain Bacteria; kingdom Pseudomonadati; phylum Pseudomonadota; class Gammaproteobacteria; order Oceanospirillales; family Halomonadaceae; genus Salinicola; species Salinicola endophyticus. The sequence continues at coordinate 4,278,804 of NZ_CP159578.1, read as the reverse complement.
ACACACCCGCCGCGCCGGCACCCGCGAACTGGCGATGATCAGCGCCCAGCACGATATCGTCTCGCCGAGGGTGACCCTGCACGCCGAGCGCCTGCGCTGACCGATGACCCTTGCGGAGACACCCCAGCCGCCGCTCTACCTGGGCATGGCGATGTGGGCCAACAACGACTGGCGCGGCAGCCTGCTGCCGGCCCACGGTGACGCCGGCCTGGCCGACTACGCCCGAGTGTTCAACGCGGTGGAGGGCAACACCACCTTCTACAGCGGCCTGCCCAAGGCGGAGACCATCGCCGCCTGGGCCGCGCAGGCGCCTTCGACCTTTCGCTTCTGCTTCAAGCTGCCGGGCCAGCTTACCCACGCCAAGCGCCTGCGAGAGATCGACGACGAGTTCGCCCGCTTCGTAGAGGGCCTCGGCCCGCTGGCGGATCGGCTCGGCCCGCTGATGGTGCAACTACCGCGGGATTTCGGCCACGCCGAGCTGCCGGCGCTGGCGCAGCTACTCTCGCGCTGGCCGCCGGGCCTGCCCTGCGCAGTGGAAGTGCGGGAGCTTGAATTTTTCCACAAGGGGTTGGCGGAACAGTCACTCAACCGCTTGTTGATAAGTCAAGACGTGGATCGCGTGATGCTCGACGTTCGCGCGCTATTTGCCACACCCGCGGGGCTTGACAAAAAGCTCGCAGCCGCTCAAGGCGAAAAGCCGAAAGTCCCACTACACGTGCTCTCCACGGCGGTCAACCCTGTCGTGCGCTTCATCGGACACTTCGATGAAGCGATCAACGCAGCGCGCTTCGCGCCGTGGATAGAACGGCTTAGCCTGTGGATAAAACAGGGGAAAACCCCTTTTCTCTTTGTGCATACGCCGGATAATCGCCAGGCGCCGGAGCTGGCGCGCCAGTGCTACAGCCGGCTCGCCGAGCGGGTTGCGCTACCCCCGCTGGCCGAGTTTGCCGGTGACCGGCAGGAATCCCTGTTCTGAGTGGTATCCCCCCGCTAGAAACACCGGCGGCACACCCTGCCTTGGTTGATCTTCACGTTAAGGTCAAATCCCGGTAGGGTGAAGAAAAGTTAACAACAGGCAATGCCCGTGTCCGGCCCAACCTACGCCATTGGCGAACTCGCGCAGCAGTTCGACGTTACCACCCGCACCATCCGCTTCTACGAGCAGGAAGGCCTGCTCTCCCCCGAGCGCCGGGGCAAGACCCGCGTCTACCGCGACAAGGACCGCGTGCGCCTCAAACTCGCCCTGCGTGGCAAACGGCTCGGCTTCTCGTTGATCGAGATACGCGAAGTGCTCGATCTCTACGACGACCGCAACCACGGCAGCGTGCGCCAGCTCGAACGCATGCTCGAAATCCTCGCCGACAAGCGCGCCAACCTCGAACGCCAGCTGGAAGACATCCGCGCCATGCAGCGCGAACTCGATCAGGTCGAAGCGCGGTGCCAGAGTGCACTAGGTGAATTGAAGGCATCCGAGCGTTCTTGAACCTGGCCGCTCTCGTTATGCCAAGCGTAAAGTGCCCCCGTCTCCTAAATAATCTTCGGTTTCCAACGCACCAGCGCCTCTCCCTCTGACGCCACGATTGATTAATCCTTTCGTGGCGTTGTCTCTAATGTAATGCTTGGTTACTGTGCGTAGAACAGCACAAGAGATGGCTTACAGCGTCACAAGCTCACAAGGGACAGCCGCGCTGGGATGATGGTAACCATCGTCATCCTCCATGGCTGGCGGTAGCGTGGCGGCCTTCCTCAATAGCTAACCGGACGACCCAACGCCACACGACTGTGTCTATGCACAGTTATATCGGAGCGAGCAAAACGTGTGAGCTTTTTCAAGTTGCAAAGCGAGCGGGCTATCTGACACCTGTTAATTGAAAAGGAGTATGTTTTGTCAAAATTAAACGTATTTGTAGATGGATCATGGCTTTTTAAGGCTTGTGCCCCAGAGAGGGCGCTAGCATACCGGCTCGAATACCCGGACCGTTTGTTCAAACTTGATTTTAAAAAGCTTGTCGACTCGCATGCTGAAGCATGCAAATAAACATGCGGAAGGCGGGTGTGCAGAGCTCGGGAATCTCTTTTTTTCTACCAGCATTTTTGATCTTCCCGATGACTTAGACGAATGGCCAAATGAGCGCGACAATATCTCACCCGCCGATATCGATAATGTTCGGAGAAGCACCGGAGCAAGGGATGTCTTCACCCAAAGGGCTATCGATGCCGGTTTTCTTGAGGATGCTATCTTCCGTCCTCGGCTGAAGGGCTGGATGATTGAGAATCTCAAAGGACATAAATTTCAGGAAAAACAAGTAGACACCACCGTTGTTGCTTTGCTTGTGAAGTCGGCTATCACGCAACCAGAGAATGTACATGTAATCATCACCGGTGATGCTGACATACTCCCTGCAATCAGGGTTGCGTATCCTGAATATTCAAATAATGTTTTTGTTGCAACAACTCATCCGGATCAACTTAAGTCAGAATCAAGGCAAACATCCTACGCACTTGCAGATTTTGATTATTCTATTGAGCCGTTCTTCTTAGAGCGAAAAGCGGAAGAGATATTGGAAGGGTGTAACGTCTATTCATGCGTACATTGCAACAAGGTGTTCTCGCGCCCAGCTCCTATTCCTACAAGAGCGCAACCGTGTTGTAATCCTTGTCATCAAAAACGAACATAATTAACCAGGCCATGCATCAGATGCCAAAACCTCTGTTTCGTGCTGGTTTTGTCACCGGTGATGGCAGCGTTAGCGAGAGGAATAGCTTCGTGCAACTTGATGGAAAATCTCTTACTACACCTGAATCAATAGACCAGAAAGTAGCTTCATTTTGTAGGAGCCTGAGCAGTGAGACTCCGGTATATGTTGAAGTTCACCCTGAGCCATGGTGCCGGCAAAGTTGCTGCGAAATGAATGTGGGTCGACTTATTGAGAAAGATGGAGGGAAGAAAGTTATTGGCTATAAAATTTGGTATAAGAAAAACAAATATATTGAAGCCGAGCGCCACGTCATTTGGAAGAAAGACGGCGCTCTAATCGATCCAACCTTCAATACAGATGGTGAGAAAAAGGTGCTCTTCTTACCAGATTCTAATGCTTCAAAAGAGTATGAAGATCGACCGATAAAAATCAGGAAAGGCTTTACTCAGAGATCGCGGCTGTTCGCGAAGCAGCAAGATGAAAATGACAGGAATATTGTCAGAATGAGTAATGAAGAGTCATGGGAGCGAATGCTTTCCTACGAGGATTGGCTAGCGGGGAAACGCATGCCAAATGTGTGGCGTGAACCAAGTCGCTAAAAATCGCTGACATGGCGACGTCTTTTCCATTGCGGCTGCGCCTTATTATAAAGTCGCGCATGCTGCGGGCGTTAGGCAAAATGATGGAGGACTCGTGGATTTAATCGACGAAATAAAGCATGCTTTAAGGGATGGCCTTGGTAGATCCGAGGCTGGGAGATATGAAGTTTTTGAGTGGGGCAATTCCCCCCCGTCAGCGTTGGCCTACTCTCGTCAGAACAAAGAGCTTCTAATGCTATCTTTGCCTGGCCAAGATGCTGTCGCATTAACTGCTGAAGAGTATTTGGACTTGGCAAAGGATATTAATGAGAAACTAGGGTCTTTTGTATCACCTAATCAGAAAATCGGTGGCTTGCTCCTCTGGGGTGGAAAGACTCAAGGGCCTGTGCATGTTTATCGCTTTCGTGTCTTCAATGAGCCTGGGTTTGCCTAACCAGTGCATGCACGGTGACGTCCATTACATTGCGCCTCCGGCTCCATTTCATGGGCGCGCATGCTGCAAGCGTTATATGAGTGAGAAATGGCCATGGAGAACAGATTTGCGGTCTCGCTGTATGACGTTGATCGATGGAAGCTAACCGATGAAAAGGGGCAAGCAGAAGTTGTCAATCAACTGATGCACGAGTGCGAATTTCATGATGAGAAAAAGTCAAAACTCATGACCTCGGGATTTCGTGCTAATAGCTCTTCCGCTCAGATTGCCAGTGACTTGATCTTGGGGTTTTTATACCTGCGGCCATCACTTTTGCCGGATTCCTTCTAAACATTGCGCCCCACTGATAATCGAATAACTCAAGACTCGCCCTCAGAAAGAGATCACGGTTGACTATAAAGGACACCGAATTACTATCCGAGGTTGTGGTGATGTTGCTAAAGAGCTACAGGGCTTGGTCGAAAAAATAGATGAAAGTGAGTCCGGTGATGACCGATAGAACATATAACCAGGCCGTACACCTGATGCCAATATCAGCGCTTCTCTTCAGTTTTTCCTTCGGTGACGGCAGGCATTACTGAGAAGGTAGGTCGGGCAATGTCTTTGGAAGAAACGCTGTTTATAGGGAGTCCAAAAATTTCTGTGGAGCTGCCCTTGGACCGGATCCTGGAGCACTATGCGATTATTCGAGATGCTATCGCTACCACAGAGCACATTGTGCCCGAAGATTTGCCTGATCTTCTGGTCAATCAATCTTTTATCTATGCTTTTAATTTTTACAAAGCAATCAGCTTTCTTCTGCCTCAGTTTTATCATGAAGCGGCAGCCGCTGTCGTGCGCCAACTCTGGGAGGTATCACTCAATCTTCATGGCGTCGGAATAGACGCTGAAAAACGGTCAAGGGATTTCTGCAACTATACGGTCATGGAATGCCGGAAGTTACTCAGTAAAGCAGATGCCAGCCACCAGATTGACGACTTCGATAAGGCTACCAAGCGTTTTCAAGAACGTTTCAGATATCAAGATAAAAGGGGGTGTAATCGGTCGTATGGCAATTTCGCAGTGGCCAGGATTCACGATAGGGCGACTGAGCTTGGTGAGCCTTGAGAATATGAATATACATTGGTCTACCATCTGGCGTCTATGCATGCTCATGGAGCACCAGTAGCTGTTTTGCGCGCGATTTTTCAAGCGAGTTACCCAAATCCGGAACGACTTGAAAAATTCAGCATCTTTAATGGCTATCCTCGCTGTAAAAGTAATGGTTCGCAATGTGGAGCTGCTTCATTAACTTGGCGTGATCTCTGATGCTTCTGCAACTCGGCAAGCGTTCCGGGACTTTGAGGCAACAATTAAAATAGAGCCCGAAGGCTCTCAGTAGCAAAGTGGTCAACGGGACGCCAACTACGCTGCGCTCCGTTGGTACCCATTACCACGGGCGTTATGCAGTGTATGTCAGAACCATCGAGGGCTGAAGATGAGAGAATCAAATTTGTCATTTGGATTGGCTACTGACCATGATGTCGCAACAATATATTCATGGCTTTTAGAGCATGATCGCCGGGAGGTGTATGGATCATTTTTATGCAATTGGAATTTAACGCAGCGCGTTCATGACGAACATCAGCTTTTCGTGGCCACTCTCGAGGATGAGCCGGTCGCCTACATCTGGGGCGATTTTGGCATACTGGAGGTTCGTGAAGATCTTAGAAAGAAGGGCGTTGGAAAGCAGCTAGTAGAATATGCAATGCAACGTGCCATTAGCAGTGGCAGAATTGCTGTTTCCATCGAGTGTAAACCCGAATCGTCCATTCCTTTTTGGAAAAAAATGGGGTTCGAATTTCATAATAACAATGAAGCGTCATTTGTTTTTGAAAAGTACCTGGATGTTCCTACTGACGGCTCGCCGGTAAACGTAAAGATAATGTTTTATCCAGAGCAAGCAAAATGGATATCCGAAACAGTACCGATAAAGTCCTTTTCTCCGACTGCTGTGCTAGATAATCAAGGAGTAATACATTTCCAAAATCGGGTGGCGGCCTACGTCAGGAGCGAAAATTATAAAGGCGATGCGATGATTAAAATATGCGTAGATGGTGAGTCTGTTTATTTTGATAAGGCAAAGTACTCCGAAGCAAGTGCAATAGGGGTGGCCTATAATTCAGGTGCCTTCTATATAGATAAGGTGCATAATAAAGCATTATGCCGGTCAAGCCGGTGAATGCGGCGTTATGAATAGGAAGCCCATGGATCAAGATCAGAAAGAGCGGTACATACGGTGGCAAAACTATCGCATTACCCAATTGTCATTTTCAATCAACTTGTTTCTTGGATTCGCTGTTGCATCACTAGCCTATGCTATAAATATAAAGTTGGGAAAAGTTGCTCAGCAGGCATTGCCTCTGAATTGTGTGATTATTGTTTGGTCAGTTTCGGCAGGGCTTGGTTGTGTTGCTACCGTATCGCGGCTCATTGACTATCGATACACCGCGAGGAAGATCAAAGATGGAGGTTGCTTTAATGCTCTCATGGCTAAATGTTGTGGTTCGGTCACGTGGGGCTGCTTTTGGCTGCAAATTATAGCTTACGGAATAGGAGCGTGCTTATTTGTCCAGGGCGTTGTAAATGCATAGCTAGTTGCATCAGTTCACGCCTGCGGCGCCAGACGCTCGTTCCTCGCGCCGCTGTGCAAAATGTTAGCTCGTCAGTGGTTCTACTAATTGATATATTTGCAGGTCGATTTATTAAACACACATTCTTTGGGGGCTCACATGGTCGTCGTTTATGGCATCAAAGAGTACTTGAATCCTATCAAGGCGCAGCTTTCGAATGTCATTCATGGCTGCATGCAGGATGTTCTCGGGATGCCGGCGGGCAAGCGAGCTCAACGGTTCGTACCGCTGGACTCAGAGGATTTCTATTTCCCTGACGATAGAACGTCGGCTTACACGGTTATCGAAATCAACATGATGCAGGGGCGGTCCAAGGAGACACAAAAGGCGCTAATCAAGGCGCTTTTCCGCCAGATAGAAGCCGAGATCGGCATATCGCCCATCGATATCGAGATCACGCTCAAGGAGCAGCCCGCTCACTGCTGGGGATTTCGTGGCATGACCGGAGATGAAGCACGTGATCTACAATATTCGGTGAATGTATGACGTGGCAGCTAGTGCCTAGACTCATGCACGTGGAACCAACCGAGTACTGACGATGGATTGGCTGACGTTCATTTCGAGCCTCGTCCGGTCGCTGGCCTGGCCGGTGTTCGCTCTGATTCTCGCGCTTCTCTTCCGCGACCAGATCCTGCAGTTTGGGTCCTTCATCAAGAAGCTGCGGGCCGGGCCTATCGAGGCTGAGTTCGAGCACGACCTTGAGCAGTTGCGCTCGCTATCGCCAGGTCGGGATAACGTCGTCGGTGTGCGTGGCGGTGAGGAGGAGACGTTTCTCACCGAGCTGGCCGAGCGCCATCCCCGTACGGCGATATTGGAGGCGTGGACTCGATTGGAGCGCGCGGCCCGAGCGTCGCTATCGCCACGGGAAAGCGAAGATAGTGGCCCGGGCGAGATATCAGCGGCTCGGCTGCCGGAACTACTGGTGCGGGAAGGGCTGATCGATCAGCCACAGGTGACGTTGTATCACGAGCTGCGGCGTTTGCGTCGTGAGGTGGCTCGCGATCTGGAACCGGCGAAAGAGGCGGCACGCACCTATGTCGAGTTGTCTCTAGCGCTGCAGTCTCAGCTAGATCGCGGGGCCTGGAGCGGTTGATCCATGAATGACCAGGCTTTTTACGAAAACTACCTGCGCTCGGCAATACGGCGTTAAAAATCGGCTCAAAATGCTCATTTACACCCCGTAAACTCCGCGTTTTCGCCGATTTTTGCCTTGTCTTGCCTTCGCTCGATGACTTTTCGTACAAACCCTAGCGCGCCGCCAGCGCTACGCCGACCCTCGACCGATTCGGCTTGCCGATCGTCTGTGTTATCCACACCCCTGTCTCTGCCAAGTTATCCAGATCCACGCCACTGTCGATGCCGAGGCCGTTGAGCAGGTAGATCACGTCTTCCGTGGCAACGTTGCCGGTGGCGCCCTTGGCGTAGGGGCAGCCGCCGAGTCCGGCGACGGCGCTGTCGATCACGCTGATGCCCTCTTCGAGCACGGCGTAGAGGTTGGCCAGCGCCTGGCCGTAGGTGTCGTGGAAGTGGGCGGCGAGTTTGTCCCTGGGGATATCCCGGCTCACGGCGTCGAGCAGGCGCTTGGCCGCGAGCGGGGTGCCGACGCCGATGGTGTCGCCCAGCGAGATTTCATAACAGCCCATCTGATAAAGCGCCCGAGAGACCTCGGCGACCCGTTGGGGGGCGATGTTGCCTTCGTAGGGGCAGCCGAGCACGCAGGAGACATAGCCGCGCACGCGCACGCCGGCTTCCCGGGCGCGTTCGATCACCGGTTCGAAGCGCGCCAGCGATTCGGCAATCGAGCAGTTGATGTTCTTGTGCGAGAAGGCTTCGCTGGCCGCCGCGAAGACGGCGACCTCCTCGACGCCGCACTCCAGCGCGGCTTCCAGCCCTTTGAGATTGGGCGTGAGCGCGGAGTAGACCACGCCCGGCCGGCGGCGAATGCCGGTCATCACCTCGCGGTGATCCGCCATCTGCGGCACCCATTTGGGCGAGACGAAACTCGCCACTTCGATCCGCTTGAGCCCCGCCGCACCGAGCCGCTCGATCAGTTCCAGCTTGGCGGCGGTGGCGATGGGCTCGGCTTCGTTCTGTAGCCCGTCGCGCGGGCCGACTTCGACGATACTGACGTGCTTCGGCATTGCCATGTCAGCTGTCCCCGTTCGTGTCGGCGCCGGCGTTGGTCATCGCCTCGGCATTGGTGAACGCGAGCAGCTCATCCCCCTGCGCCACGGCGTCACCCACCGCGACATGGAAGGCTTCCACCGCTCCGTCGGCGGGGGCGCTCAGGGTGTGCTCCATCTTCATCGCTTCCACCACCACCAGCGGGGTGCCTTTCTCCACCGTCTGGCTAGGTTCGACCAGCAGCGCCACCACGGTGCCGTGCATCGGCGCGGTCAGCTTGGCTTCGGTCTCTTGCGGTAGATGGTCGGCACGGTCGGCGCGGCGCCAGATCAGGCGCGACTCTTGACCTGCGGCGGTGAGCACGATGGCGTCGCCTTCGCTGGCCGGGTCGAGCCGGGCGAAGAGGCGCTGGCGATGGCCATCCAGGGTGAGCGCCAGGGTGTCGTTGTCGAGACGCTGGCACTGCCCGGCGACCCGGCTTGTCTCCTCGCCGTCGCGCTGTACCTGAAGCTGCCAGGTCTCTTGTGCTGGTTCTTGTGTCAGACCCTGTGTTAGTCCCTGGGTGGCGATCACCTCGTACGTGCCGCTGCCGTCGGTCTCCTGGAAGGCGAGACGTACTCGGTGTGGTGCGTTGAGCCGCCAGCCGTCGCGGCGCTGCCAGGGGTCGTCGGCGCGCGATGTTCCGTCGGTATGGTTCCTGGCAAGCTGATCGATAGCAACCAGGGCCGCGCGCGCGATATCGGCGTCGGTGGCGTGGAGCGCGGCGAACAGATCGTCGTGATGATGCTCGATGAAACGGGTATTCAGCTCGGCGGCGATGAAGTCCGGGTGGGTCACCAGCCGCTGCAGAAAGCGGCGATTGGTGGTCACGCCGCTGATATCCAGCGCGGCCAGGGCGCGGGCCATTTCGGCCAAGGCCTGGCCGCGATCCTCGCCGTGGACGATCAGCTTGGCCAGCATCGGGTCGTAGTGCATGGTCACCGTGTCACCGGCCTCGACGCCGCTATCCAGGCGGATTCGCCCGTGCGAATCGGCGCTCGCCAGCGGCAGCGCGAAACGCAGGAGCTTGCCGGTGGCGGGGAGGAAGTCGTTGTCCGGGTCTTCGGCATAGAGCCGCGCTTCGACGGCGTGGCCGGTGAGCGTCAGTTCGCTCTGCGCCTTGGGCAGCGCCAGGCCAGCGGCGACCCGTAGCTGCCACTCGACCAGATCCTCGCCGCTGATCATCTCGGTGACCGGGTGCTCGACCTGCAGCCGGGTGTTCATCTCCATGAAGTAGAACGGTGAGCCGTGCTCCTGCGTGGTCTCGGCGGCGGCATCCAGCAGGAACTCCACCGTGCCGGCGCCGACATAGCCGATCTCCTGGGCGGCGCGCACCGCGGCCTCACCCATCTCGCGGCGCAGCGCTTCGGGCAGGTGCGGTGCGGGGGCCTCTTCGAGCACCTTTTGGTGGCGTCGCTGCACGCTGCAGTCGCGCTCGAACAGGTAGACGCCGGCGCCGAGGCTGTCGCAGAACACCTGTACTTCGACATGGCGCGGCTGGGTCAGATACTTCTCGATCAGCATGCGCTCATCGCCGAAGGCGGCGCGGGATTCGCGGCGGCAGCCATCCAGCGCCGCCTGGAACTCGCGCTCGGACTCGACCACCCGCATGCCCTTGCCGCCGCCCCCGGCGCTGGCCTTGAGCAGCACCGGGTAGCCGATCTTGCCGGCTTCTTGCCGCAGCAGGGCGTCGTCCTGCGCTTCGCCGTGATAGCCGGGCACCAGTGGTACGCCGGCGCTGGCCATGCGTGCCTTGGCCGCGGCCTTGTCGCCCATGGCGGCGATGGCGCTGGCCGGCGGGCCGATGAAGACGAGCCCGGCGGCGTCGCAGGCGGCGACGAACTCGGCGTTCTCGGAGAGAAAGCCGTAGCCCGGATGGATGGCGTCGGCGCCGCTGCGCTGGGCGGCGGCGATGACCTTGTCGATGGCGAGATAGCTTTCGCCGGCCGCCGCCGGGCCGAGGCGGATCGCTTCGTCGGCCTCGCGCACGTGGCGGGCGCGGGCGTCGGCATCCGAATAGACCGCGATGGTACGCAGGCCGAGGCGCCGCGCGGTGCGGATCACCCGGCAGGCGATCTCGCCACGATTGGCGATCAGGACGGCGCGGAGCGGGCGGGGCGCAGTGGCGAGACTCATGAGCGCGGCTCCTTGTCGCCCCCGCTGGCCGCGAGCCAGGCGGGCGGGCGTTTGTCGAAGAAGGCGGCCAGCCCCTCCTGGCCTTCGGCGCTGACCCGTAGCTCGCTGATGGTGCGGCACGCGGCCTCGCGGGTGGCGTCGCTCTCCGGTTCGCGGGCGATCTGCGCGAGCAGCGCCTTGGTGGCGCGCTGGGCCTGGGGGGAGGCGGCGAGCAGGGTGTCGATCTGGCGGTTGATCTCTTCATCCAGCGCGTCGCCAGCCACCACCTGATGCACCAGCCCCAGCTCGCGGGCGGTGGCGGCGTCGATCACCTCGGCGGTCAACGCGTAGCGGCGCATCTGGCGGGCGCCGATGGCGCGCTGGACATAGGGCCCGACCACCGCCGGCGAGAGGCCGATCTTGACCTCGGAAAGACAGAAGCGCGCCGCATCCGAGGCGATGACCAGATCGCAGCAGGCGGCCAGCCCCACCGCGCCGCCGTAGGCCGCGCCCTGCACTCGGCAGAGCGTGGGGCAGGGCAGGGTGTCGAGCCCGTGCATCAGGCGCGAGAGCTGGCGCGAGTCGACCAGGTTGTCGTCGACGCTGTAGTCGACCATGCGCTTCATCCAGACGAGATCCGCCCCGGCGGAGAAGTGCTTGCCGTGGGAGCCGAGCACCACTACCCGCACCTCTCCGCTCGCAGCCAGGGCGTGGAGGCGCTCGAGATGGGCGTTGAGTGCGGCGATCAAGGCGTCGTCGAAGGCGTTGTGTACCGCGGGGCGGTCCAGCGTCAGCCGCGCGACGCCGCGAGAGTCGATGTCCAGTTGGCAGTGATGGGTGCTCATTTAGCCGTTTCCCTCTATCCGCTAAAGGTGGCGAGCGATGCTCAGGCGAGGCAAAAATCGGCGAAAAGACGGAGTTTACGGGCGTGTAAATGAGTACTTTGAGCCGATTTTTAACAAAGCATGAGCGAGCGCAGCCCCTTTAGGATTACATCCTGAAGACGCCGAAACGCGTCTCTTGTATCTCTGCGTTCATTGCGGCGGAGAGTGCCAGGCCGATCACATCGCGGGTCTGCAACGGGTCGATCACGCCGTCGTCCCACAGCCGGGCGCTGGCGTAGTACGGGTGCCCCTGGCGCTCATACTGTTCGCGAATCGGCGCCTTGAAGGCGGCTTCCTCGTCTTCCGGCCAGTCGCTGCCGTCGCGCTCCATCTGCTCCCGTTTCACCTGCGCCAGCACGTTGGCCGCCTGTTCGCCGCCCATCACCGAGATGCGCGCGTTGGGCCACATGAACAGCAGGTTGGGGTCATAGGCGCGGCCGCACATGCCGTAGTTGCCGGCGCCGAAGCTGCCGCCGATCAACACGGTGAACTTGGGCACCTTGGCGCAGGCCACGGCGGTGACCAGCTTGGCGCCGTGCTTGGCGATGCCCTCTTGCTCGTACTTGGAGCCGACCATGAAGCCGGTGATGTTCTGTAGGAAAATCAGCGGGATCTGGCGCTGGGCGCAGAGTTCGATGAAGTGCGCGCCCTTCTGTGCGGACTCCGAGAACAGCACACCGTTGTTGGCGACGATACCCACCGGATGGCCGCACCAGTGGGCGAAGCCGGTGACCAGGGTGTCGCCGTAATAGCGCTTGAACTCGTCGAAGTCGGAGTCGTCCACTAGCCGCCCGATCACCTCGCGCACGTCATACGGCTTGCGCAGGTCGGTGCCGACGATGCCGTAGAGCTCCGAAGGGTCGAGCCGCGGCGGGCGGGATTCGCGCAGCGCCAGTTCGCCGCGCTTGCGCCAGTTGAGCCGGGAGACCGCGCGGCGGGCGAGCTGCAGCGCATGGGCGTCGTTCTCGGCATAGTGGTCGACCACGCCGCTGATCCGTGCGTGCACGTCCGCGCCGCCGAGATCCTCGGCGCTGATGGTCTCACCGGTGGCGGCTTTCACCAGCGGCGGGCCGCCGAGAAAGATGGTGCCCTGGTTGCGCACGATGATCGATTCATCGGCCATCGCCGGCACGTAGGCGCCGCCGGCGGTGCACGAGCCCATCACCACCGCGATCTGCGGGATGCCGGCGGCGGAGAGCGTGGCCTGGTTGTAGAAGATGCGGCCGAAGTCGTCGTGGTCGGGAAAGACCTCGTCCTGCTCCGGCAGGTAGGCGCCGCCGGAGTCGACCAGGTAGAGGCAGGGCAGGCGGTGCTTGCGGGCGATCTCCTGGGCGCGCAGGTGCTTCTTCACCGTCAGCGGGAAGTAGGTGCCGCCCTTGACCGTGGCGTCGTTGGCGACGATCACGCACTCCACGCCGCTGACCCGGCCGATGCCGGCGACCACGCCGGCGGCGGGCACCGGGGTGTCGTAGACCTCGTGGGCCGCCAGCGCGCCGATCTCGAGAAAGGCCGCGCCCTCGTCGAGCAGCTGGTCGATGCGCTCGCGCACGAACAGCTTGCCGCGGGACTCGTGCCGGGCGCGGGCCTTGTCGCCGCCGCCCCGGGCGATCTCGGCGCTCAGCGCGTGGAGCTTGTCGACCTCCGCCCGCAGCGCCTGGGCGTTGGCCTGGAAGGCCTCGGCGCGGGGGTTTATCTGGCTACTCAGTATGGCCATGCGACCCTCCTATGCCGATTCGGAGAACAATTCTCGGCCAATCAGCATCCGCCGAATCTCGCTGGTGCCGGCGCCGATCTCGTAGAGCTTGGCGTCACGCAGCAGCCGCCCGGTGGGGTACTCGTTGATATAGCCGTTGCCGCCGAGCAGCTGGATGGCATCCAGCGCCATCTGGGTCGCCTTTTCGGCGCAGTAGAGGATCACCCCGGCGGCGTCCTTGCGGCTGACCCGGCCGCGGTCGCAGGCGCCGGCCACGGCGTAGAGATAGGCGCGGCAGGCGTTGAGCGTGGTGTACATGTCGGCGAGCTTGCCCTGGATCAGCTGGAACTCGCCGATCGCCTGGCCGAACTGCTTGCGCTCGTGGACGTAGGGCACCACCACGTCCAGACACGCCTGCATGATCCCGATCGGGCCGGCGGCGAGCACCGTGCGCTCGTAGTCGAGCCCGCTCATCAGCACGCGCACGCCGCGGTTCTCCTCGCCCAGCACGTTCTCCGCCGGTACCTGGCAATCCTCGAACACCAGCTCGCAGGTGTTGGAGCCGCGCATGCCCAGCTTGTCGAGCTTCTGCGCGGTGGAGAAACCGGCGAACCCCTTCTCGATCAGAAAGGCGGTGATGCCCTTGGCGCCGGCTTCGGGGTCGGTCTTGGCGTAGACCACCAGCACGTCGGCGTCGGGGCCGTTGGTGATCCACATCTTGTTGCCGTTGAGCACGTAGTGGTCGCCATGCCTGTCGGCGCGCAGGCTCATCGAGACCACATCCGAGCCGGCGCCGGGTTCGGACATCGCCAGCGCCCCCACGTGCTCGCCGCTGATCAGCTTGGGCAGGTACTTGGCCTTCTGCTCGGCCGTGGCGTTGAGCTTGATCTGATTGACGCAGAGATTGGCGTGGGCGCCGTAGGAGAGCCCCACCGAGGCGCTGGCCCGGGAGATCTCCTCCATGGCGATGCAGTGCGCCAGGTAGCCCATGCCGCTGCCGCCGTCTTCTTCGCTGACGGTGATGCCGAGCAGCCCCATGTCGCCGAACTTCTGCCACAGGTCCGCGGGGAAGGCGTTGTCGTGGTCGATCTGGGCCGCGCGCGGAGCGATCTCGTCGCGGGCGAAGGCGTTGACCTGTTCGCGCAGCATGTTCAACTCGTCGTCGAGGCCGAAATCGAGCTCGGTGTAGGGGGCGTGCATCGGATGATCCTCCGCTGTCGATAGGCAAGAACGCGGGGTCGCGGGACATGGCTCGCAGGCGCTCTCGGCTTTATACGTTGACGTTAACGTCAAATTTTGGATAGGGCCAGAGCCCCTCGACCATGGTCTTAGGCACTGTCTGAAAAGTACTGCGCTCGCCCATGCGTCGTTAAAAATCGGCTGGAACGCCAGCCCGGTCCGTTTTCGCCGATTTTTGCCTTAGCTGCGCGCCCCGGCCTTGCCTTCGCTCGTCGACTTTTCAGACAGCACCTAGGCTCTTCGAGAAAGATCTAGGCCCGCCCAGCCTTCTCCGGGACCGCCGCCCGATCCAGCAGCAGGATCTTGCCGTCGGCCTCGGCGACGATCTCGTCGCGCTGGTTGCGGCAGTGCCCCGCCAGCACCGCGATGCCGCCCTGATGGTGGGGCTTGGCGATCAGCTCGGCGATGCGCCACTCGGTGGTCAGGGTGTCACCGGCGAAGACCGGGGCCAGAAAGCGGCAGTCTTGCGCCAGATAGGCGACTGCGGTGGCATAGAAGTACATGCCGATGGAGGCGGTCATGTAGGCCGAGGTCATCGGCCCGTGCAGGATGCGCTGGCCGAAGCGTGTCTGCTGGGCGAAGGCGTCGTTGCTGTGCAGCGGGTTGAAGTCGCCGAACAGGCCACAGGCCTGGACGATATGCGCCTCGGTGATGGTCAGGGTCTGGCCGAAGGTGTCATCGACGGCGATCTCGTCGAAGGCGTTGCCGACAAAATTCATGCGATCACTCCAGGGCTCGCAAGGGGCGTGTTCATGGGGTCTCGTCGCGATCCAGCGTTCGCAGCGCCTTGCGCACGATCTTGCCGGTGGCGGTCATCGGGAATTCGTCGACGAAGTGGATCTCGCGCGGGTACTCATGGGCCGCCAGGCGCGAGCGCACGTGCTGCTGCAGCGTCTCCACCAGCGCCGGGGAAGCGTCCCAGCCTTCGGCGAGCACCACGTAGGCAGCGACGATCTCGGTGCGCAGCTCGTCAGGCTTGCCTACCACGGCGGCCATGCGCACCGCCGGATGGCCCAGCAGGCAGTTCTCGATCGGCGCGGGGCCGATGCGGTAGCCGGCACTGGTGATGACGTCGTCATCGCGGCTGAGAAAGCTGAAGTAGCCCTCGGCATCGCGCCGGCCCATGTCGCCGGTCAGCAGCCACTCGCCGGCGAACTTGGCCGCGGTCGCCTCCGGCTTCTGCCAGTAGTGCAGAAACATCACCGGGTCCGGTGCGCGCACCGCGATATGCCCGGTCTCGCCATCGGCGAGCCGCCGGCCCTCGGCGTCGACGATCGCCAGCTCGTGCCCCGGCACCGCCTTGCCGATCGCCCCCGGGCGGTGCACGCCGAGCGCCGCGCAGGCCGAGAGCACCATGTTGCACTCGGTCTGGCCGTAGAACTCGTTGATGGTGAGCCCGAAGGTCTCCTGCCCCCACGCCAGCAGCGCCTCCCCCAGCGACTCGCCACCGCTGGCGACGCTGCGCACGTCGAGCTGCCAGCGGCGTTGCGGCTGCTCGACTCGACGCATCAGCTTGAGCGCGGTCGGCGGCAGGAACAGGTTACGCACGCGGTGGCGCTCGATCAGCGCGAACGCCGCCTCCGGCGAGAACTTGAGCATGCGGTGGGCGACGATCGGCACCGCGTGGTAGAGCGCCGGCAGCAGCACGTCGAGCAGGCCGCCGATCCAGGCCCAGTCGGCCGGCGTCCACAGGCGGTCGCCGGGCTGCGGCAGCAGGTTGTGGGACATCTCCACCCCCGGCAGATGCCCCAGCAGCACGCGGTGGCCGTGCACCGCGCCCTTGGGGCTGCCGGTGGTGCCGGAGGTGTAGATGATCAGCGCCGGGTCGTCGGGATGGGTATCGCGGGTGACGAAGGCCTCGCTGGCAGCGGCCAGCTCGGCGTGGAAGTCGAGCGCGTCAGAGGTGGGCCTACCCGCTTCGGGCACGCCATCGACGGTGTAGATCGCCTGCAGCGTGGGTAGCTGGTGGCGGATCTCGTCGAGCGTCGCCAGGCCGCGGGCATCGCTGACGATGGCGCGCATGCCGCAGTCGGCAAGCCGGTGGAGCAGCGCCTCGGGGCCGAACAGGCTGAACAGCGGCACCGAAATCGCCCCCAGCTTGAAGCAGGCCAGATGCACCAGCACGGTCTCATGGCGCTGGGGCAGCAGCACCCCGACCCGGTCGCCGGGCTGAACGCCCTGGGCGACCAGGCTGTTGGCCAGCCGGTTGGCACCGCGCTGGAGCTCGGCGAAGGTGATCTCGCGGGCGCTGCCGTCGTCACCGATCTCGATCATCGCCAGGCGCTCGGTGTCCTCCGCCCAGCGGTCGCAGCAGACGCTGGCGATGTTGAAGCGCGCCGGCACCGTCCATGCGAAGTTGGCGTGGAGGCGGTCGTAATCGCTCTCTGGCGGCAGCAGGGCGCTGGCGTCGGGGGTATTCATCGGCTCAGAAACTCCCGAATAGGGTGCCCAGGGTGATCACCGCGACCAGCGTGATCATCGGCACCACGATGGTGACCATGGCGATGTTGGGATAGGCCTGGCGATGGGTGAGGCCGCAGATCGCCAGCAGCGTGATCACCGCGCCGGAGTGGGGCAGGGTATCCATGCCGCCGGCGGCGATGGTGGCGACCCGGTGCATCAGCTCGGGGTTGAGACCGACCGCATTGGCCATGCGCAGATAGTCGTCACCGAGCACGCTGAGGGCGATGCTCATGCCGCCGGAGGAGGAGCCGGTGACCGCCGCCAGCACGTTCATCGACACCGCCTCGGAGATCAGTGGATTGCCCGGCGCCAGGCTCAGCACCGCATCGCGGATGACCACGAAGCCGGCGAGGCTGGCGATCACCGCGCCGTAGCCGACCTCGGAGGCGGTGTTGAACACCGGCAGCATCGAGCCGAAGCAGCCCTTGTTGATGGTGCCCTTGAGATCCGCCCAGTGGCGCCAGCGGCTGACGACCAGCCAGGCGCACGACACCAGCAGCGCGATGATGATCGCCCACAGCCCGAGCATGGCGCCGGGGTCGAGGGTGCCGAAGCGCGCCTCCGGCAGCCCGGAGAAGTCGAGACCCGGCAGAATGGCGTAGGTCAACAGGGCGTTGAGGCCGATCACCATCACCAACGGGGTGAAGGCGGCCAGGGTACCGATCTCGGGTACGCCGGCCGCGGCCTCGAGGGGCTCGATCTGCTCGTCGGGGTGCTGGCCGTAGCCCTCGCCCCGGCGCGTCGCCCGGCTCGCCCGAGACTGCAGCCACCAGGTACCCAGCCCCAGCATCATCGCCCCGGCGATGATGCCGAGCCCGGGTGCGGCGAAGCTGGTGGTGTGGAAGAACGGAATCGGGATCGCGTTCTGGATCGCCGGCGTGCCGGGGAGCGCGGTCATGGTGAAGGTGAACGAGCCCAGGGCGATGGCGCCGGGGATCAGCCGCTTGGGCGTGTCGGTCTCGCGGAACAGCGCCGCCCCGATGGGGAAGACCGCGAACGCCACTACGAACAGCGACACGCCGCCATAGGTGAGAATGGCGCAGGCCAGCACCACGGTCAGCACCACATGGCGGGTGCCGAGGCGCTTGATGATCCAGCGCGCGATGGCGTGCGCGGCGCCGGAGTCGGCCATCAGCTGGCCGAACAGCGCGCCCAGGATGAACAGCGGGAAGAACTTGATCAGATAGCCGCCGAGCGCCTTCATGAAGGTATCGGTGTAGATCGGCAGCAGCAGCCCGCCATCACCGGAGAGCAGCACCGCCAGTGACGCCATCAGCGGCGCCAGCAGCAGCACGGTGATACCGCGATAGGCGAGGACGATCAGCAGGATCAGCGAGACGACGATAGCCAGGGTACTCATGGTGCCAGGCCCTTGTGTCGGGGGCTCATGGCGCAGGCACGCCGGAGCCTCGTTGTTGTGGTTGTGAACGTTGTCAGCGCTGCGGGAGACGCGCGTGGCGCGATGCCGCACGGGACGACATGACCATAGAGATCGATTAACGTTAACGTCAACGTGGTGTCGCGCCAACTAGCCGAAAGGGGGAGACTCCCCGCTGCCCCTATCTGTCGATCAAGGAGACCATCGATGTCGATCTGGAAACGTTCCGCTTCCCTGGAAGACCTCGCCACCCAGTGCCAGCAGACGCTGGTCGCGCATATCGGGATCGAGTTCACCGAGCTGGGTGACGACTGCCTGCGCGGGCGCATGCCGGTGGATGCGCGCACCCACCAGCCCTATGGCCTGCTCCACGGCGGCGCCTCGGTGGTGCTGGCGGAGACGCTGGGTAGCATCGCGGCGAACCTGTGTCTGGCCGACGAGAGCAAGATGGCGGTGGGCATGGAGATCAACGCCAACCACGTGCGCGCGGTGCGTGAAGGCTGGGTCGAAGGGTGTGCCCGGCCGCTACATCTGGGTAGTACCACCCAGCTGTGGGAGATCCGTATCGAGGACGAGCGTGGCCGGCTGGTGTGCGTGTCGCGGTTGACCATGGCGGTGGTCAAGGCGGCCTGACAGAGGCCGCCTCGGCTTTCAGTGCTCCAGTTCGTCGCTCATCGCCTGGCGCATGCGGAACTTCTGCACCTTGCCGCTGACGGTCATCGGGAAGTCGTCGACGAACTTCACGTAGCGCGGAATCTTGTGGTGGGCGATGCGCTCGCGGCAGTAGGCGCGCACGCCTTCGGCGTCGAGTTCGGCGCCCTCCACCAGGCGTATCCACACCGCCACCGCCTCGCCGTAGCGGGCATCCGGTACGCCGAACACCTGGGCGTCGGAGATTGCCGGGTGGGTGTAGAGAAACTCCTCGATCTCGCGCGGGTAGAGGTTCTCGCCGCCGCGGATGATCATGTCCTTGATGCGCCCGGTGATCGCCACATAGCCGTCGTCGTCCATCATCGCCAGGTCGCCGCTGTGCATCCAGCCGTGGGTGTCGATCGCCTGGCGGGTGGCGGTGTCGTTGTCCCAGTAGCCCTGCATTACGCTGTAGCCGCGGGTGCAGAGTTCGCCGCTGGTGCCGCGCGGGAGCACCTGGCCGCTGGCCGGGTCGATGATCTTCACCTCCAGGTGCGGATGAATGGTGCCGACGGTGGAGACGCGCTTCTCCAGCGGCGCGTCGGTGCGCGTCTGCAGACTCACCGGGCTGGTTTCGGTCATGCCGTAGGCGATGGTGACCGCTTCCATGTGCATGCGCTCGATCACCCGTTTCATCACCTCCACCGGGCAGTTGGAGCCGGCCATGATGCCGGTGCGCAGGCTGGAGAGATCGAAGTTGGCGAACTCGGGGTGTTCGAGCTCGGCGATAAACATGGTGGGCACGCCGTAGAGGGCGTCGGCGCGCTCGGCTTCCACCGCACGCAGGGTGGCCGCCGGGTCGAAGGCGGCGTTGGGGTAGATCATGGTGGCGCGGTGGGTGAGACATGCCAGGTTGCCCATCACCATGCCGAAGCAGTGGTAGAGCGGCACCGGGATCACCACGCGTTGTGCCGGCTGCAGGTTCATCCCGGCGCCGACGAAGTAGCCGTTGTTGAGAATGTTGTGGTGGGTCAGCGTCACCCCCTTGGGCGCACCGGTGGTGCCGGAGGTGTACTGGATGTTGATCGGGTCGTCGAACTGCAGCTCGCCCTGCAGCGCTGCCAGCCGCTCGGCGGGCACCGCCTCGGCGAGGGCGTGCAGCTCGTCCCAGCGCCACATGCCCGGGGTGGCGAGCTCGGGGTCGAGACACACCACCTGCTTGAGTTGGGGCAGGCTGGCGCAGTCGAGTCGGCGCTGCTCTTCGTTAGGAGCGGGGGCGTCGCGCAGCTCCGGGGCGAGCTGGCAGAGGATGTCGACGTAGTGGGAGCGGATCTCGCCGCCGGCCCGATGGGCGCCCTGCAGCACCAGTACCGAGAGCCCTGACTGCAGCAGCGCGTGCTCCAGCTCGCGCGCCCGATAGGCCGGGTTGAGGTTGACCAGGATCGCGCCGAGCTTGGCGCTTGCCAGCTGGGTGAGCGCCCACTCCGCACAGTTGAGTGACCAGATACCCACCCGGTCGCCGCGCTCGACCCCCAGCGCCAGCAGGGCGCGGGCGATGCGGTCCGCCTCGTCGCGCAGCTCTGCGTAGGTGTAGCGCAGATTCTGATGGCAGCTCACCAGCGCCTCGCGGTCGGGGCAGTCGCTGGCGGCGGCGTCGAGACAGTCGCCGATGGTCAGGCCCAGCAGCGGCTGCTCGCTGGTGCCGCTGACGTAGCTGGGCGCTGGGGCTTGAGCATGCGCCGAGGCGCCCGGGTCGTGGCTGTGCATCTCTCTTCCTCTCTTCTTGTCGTTGTCCTGAACGGCCGCGCTTTTCAGGCCGCGCCTAGCGCAGCCGTTCGATACCTACCGCCGTGGCCTCGCCGCCGCCGATGCAGATCGCCGCCACGCCCCGGGTCAGGTCGTGATGGGCGAGCGCGTTGAGCAGCGTGACCACAATGCGCGCGCCGGAGGCGCCGATCGGGTGGCCCAGGGCGCAGGCGCCGCCGTGCACATTGATCCGTTCGTGGTCGAGATCGAGCTCACGCATGGCCGCCATCGCCACCACCGCGAAGGCTTCGTTGATCTCGTAGAGCTCGACGCTCTCCCGCGACCAGCCGAGCCGCTCGTACAGCTTGCGCACCGCGTGGATCGGCGCCACCGGGAAATCGCCCGGGCGCATGGCGTGGCTGGCGTGGCCGTGCAGGCGCGCCAGCGGGGTCAGCCCCTGGCGCTCGGCCTCGCGCTGGCGCATCAGCACCAGCGCCGCGGCACCATCCGAGATCGAGCTGGCGTTGGCCGCGGTGACGCTGCCGCCCTCGCGAAAGGCGGGCTTGAGCTGGGGGATACGTTCGAGATTGGCCTTGTGCGGCTGTTCGTCCTGGTCGACCCGGCGGGTGTCGCGGCCGGTGGGGGCGTCGAGGGCGACGATCTCATCCCGAAAGACACCGCTCTCGATCGCCTGGCGCGCGCGGGTCAGCGAGGCGATGGCGTAGGCGTCCTGGGCCTCGCGGCCGAAGCCGAAGGCCTGGGCGCAATCCTCGGCATAGGTGCCCATCAGCCGCCCCGGCTCGTAGGCGTCCTCGAGCCCGTCGAGGAACATGTGATCGAGCACCTGGGCATGCCCCATGCGCAGCCCGGCGCGCGCCTTGGGCAGCAGGTAGGGGGCGTTGCTCATGCTCTCCATGCCGCCGGCGATGGCGTGGGCGGCGTGACCCAGCGACAGCGTGTCGAACGCCTGCATCACCGCCTTCATGCCGGAGCCGCACATCTTGTTGACGGTGGTGCAGGGCGTCGACTCGGCCAGGCCCGCGCCGAGTGCCGCCTGGCGCGCCGGCGCCTGGCCCTGCCCGGCGGGGAGCACGCAGCCCATGATCAGCTCGTCGAGGCTGTCGGGGCCCAGCCGGGCCTGTTCGAGGGCGCCGCGAATCGCCGCCGCGCCCAGCTGCGGGCAGTTAAGCCCGCCCAGGGCGCCCTGGAAAGCGCCCATCGGCGTGCGCTTGGCGCCGACGATGACGATCGGGTCCGGGGTGTTCATAGGCTGCTCTCCCATACAGGTGAGGGATCGATGCTCAGAGGGTGCTTACAAAATGCCTGCGCTCGACAATACGGCGTTGAAATCGACCTCACTGAACTAAGTTCAGAACGTCCGAAGGACGGCCCGAAGGGCGAGCGGAGCGAGTAAAATACTCATTTACCCCTTGTAAACTCCGCTTTTTCGGCCGATTTCGCCTTGTCTTGTCTTCGCTCGTCGAATTTGTAAACACCCTCTCAGTCGTTTTTCACCGCGCACTCATGCGAATGCCGCCATCCAGACGAATCACCTCGCCATTGAGATAGCGGTTTTCGAGGATCTGGCAGGCGAGCGCGGCGTACTCCTCGGCGTGGCCCATGCGCGGCGGGAACGGCACCTTGGCGTTGAGGCTCTCGCGCACCTCCTCCGGCATGCCCTGCATCATGGCGGTGTCGAAGATGCCGGGGGCGATCGCCATCACCCGGATGCCCGAGCTGGCCAGCTCGCGGGCGGCGGGCAGGGTCAGCCCGACCACGCCGGCCTTGGAGGCGGCGTAGGCGGCCTGGCCGATCTGGCCTTCGTAGGCCGCCACCGAGGCGGTGTTGATCACCACCCCGCGCTCGCCGTCGTCCTCCGTCGCCGGGTTCTCCTGCATCGCCGCCACCGCCAGGCGCAGCATGTTGAAGGTGCCGATCAGATTGATGTCGACCACCCGGCGGAAGCGTTCGAGATCGTGCACGCCGCGCTTGCCGTGTATCTTCTCTGCCGGCGCCACCCCGGCGCAGTTGATCAGCCCGTGGAGAGCACCGAAGTGGTCGCGGGTGGCGGCGATCACCCGCTCGGCATCCGCCGCCTGGGTGACATCGGCGGTCACCGCCAGGGCGTTCGCCCCCAGCGACTCGGCGTGGGCCTGCGCCGCTGCCTCGTCATGGTCGGCCAGGGTCACGCGGGCGCCGGCCGCCACCAGCCGCTGGGCGGTGGCGGCGCCCAGGCCGGAGCCGCCGCCGGTGACGATGAAGGTGTGGTCGGCCAGTTGCATGCGTAAAGCTCCTTGGGCTGTGTAAAAAACGACCTGCGCGCGCTGACTTTTTTTCAAACCCTAGTGTTTTCAAACCTTAGCGTTTTCAAACCCTAGCGTGGCGGTGGACGCGCCGCGGTGCAGGGTCAGGGGGTGCCGGGCGGCTGGCGCAGTTCGGGAAAGTCGCTCTCGCGGTACTCGTCGTGGGTGCCATTCGGGTCGGCGGCGGCCGTCGCTGCATGGGCGCGCAGCTCGACCCGGCGAATCTTGCCGGAGATGGTCTTGGGCAGTTCGAAGAATTCGAGCCGGCGGATACGCTGGTAGGGGGCCAGCCGCGCGGCGGCGAAGCGCAGGATCGAGAGCGCGGTATCGCGGTCGGGTTCGAAGCCCTGGCGCAGGGTCAGATACGCCTTGGGCACGTTGAGACGCAGCTCGTCGGGGGCGGGCACCACGGCGGCCTCGGCGACTGCTTCATGCTCGATCAGCAGCGACTCCAGCTCGAACGGGCTGATGCGGTAGTCGGAGCTCTTGAACACGTCGTCGGCGCGGCCGATGTACCAGTAGTAGCCGTCGGCGTCGCGGCGGGCGACATCGCCGGTGCGGTAGTAGCCCTCGTCGAGCACCTGGCGCATGCGCGCGGCGTCGTCGCGGTACTCCTGCATCAGGCCCACCGGGCGCTCGTCGAGGCGGATCGCGATCTCGCCCTCGTCGCGCTCCTGGCCATCGGCGTCGAGCAGCGCGATGCGATACCCCGGCAGCGGCCGCCCCATCGAACCGGCGCGCATCGGCTGCCCCGGCGGGTTGCCGATCTGGGCGGTGGTCTCGGTCTGGCCGTAGCCGTCGCGAATCTCCAGCTTCCAGGCCCGGCGCACTCGCTCGATCACTTCGGGGTTGAGCGGTTCGCCGGCGCCGACCAGCGCGCGCAGCTGGGTTCGGTAGCTGGCCAGATCCTCCTGGATCAGATGCCGCCACACCGTCGGCGGGGCGCACAGGGTGGTGACCCCGTAGCGCGCGATGGCGTCCAGGGTCGCCGCGGCGGAGAAGCGCGCGGCGCGATAGACGAAGATGGTGCAGCCGGCGTTCCAGGGCGCGAAGACGTTGGACCAGGCGTGCTTGGCCCAGCCCGGCGAGCTGATGTTGTAGTGGATGTCGTCCGGGCGCAGGCCGATCCAGTAGAGGGTCGAGAGCGACCCCAGCGGATAGCTCTGATGGGTGTGTACCACCAGCTTGGGCCGCGAGGTGGTGCCGGAGGTGAAGTAGAGCAGCAGCGGCTCGTCGGCCCGGGTCGGGGCGTCCGGGGTGAAGCTGTCATCGGCGTCGAAGGCGTCGTCGTAGGCCTGCCAGCCGGGCACCGTGTCGCCCACGGCGATTCGTGTCAGGCCGGGGTCGAGCCCGTCGAACTTGGCCGTGTGCGCCTGACCTACCACCA
The DNA here is from genome assembly GCF_040536835.1 of Salinicola endophyticus. Classification (NCBI taxonomy): domain Bacteria; kingdom Pseudomonadati; phylum Pseudomonadota; class Gammaproteobacteria; order Oceanospirillales; family Halomonadaceae; genus Salinicola; species Salinicola endophyticus. The sequence goes on along the minus strand of NZ_CP159578.1, from coordinate 4,254,400 downwards.
GATGGCGGATATTGCCGCGCTGCAGGCGGTCGGGCAGGTCCTGCGCCGCCAGCAGCGTGGTCGCCGGCACGATCACCGCGCCGAGCTTGATCGCCGCGAGCAGGGTCTCCCACAGCTCGACCACGTTATCCAGCATCAGCAGCAGGGCGTCGCCGCGCTTCACCCCCTGGGCGCGCAGATGGTTGGCGAGCTGGTTGGAGCGCCGGCGCATGTCGTCGAACGAGCGCTTGAGCTCACCGCCGTCTTCGTCCACCAGCCACAGCGCGGTGCGGGTATTGCCCGCGGCTTGAACGTCGAAGACATCCAGGGCCCAGTTGAAGTGGGTCAGGCGTGGCCAGCGGAAATCCTGGTAGGCACGGGTGTAGTCCTCGCGCTGGGCGAGCAGGAAATCGCGGGCGGCGAAGAACTCGGCGGTGGCGGACATGACGATCGGCTCTCCTGGTGGCGTTGGTGGCGCGGACTACGCTTACCCGATGACGTGGTCGTGCAGGTCGCGCAGCGGATGCGCCTGCCGCGGCCACGCCGGGGCAAGGCAGGCCTCGAGGTCGGCCGCCGGCACCGCGCCGTGGGCGTGGCGCCAGGCCGGCGCGTGATCCTTGTCGATCAGCAGCGCACGCACGCCCTCGGCGATATCGCCGTGATTGGCGCAGGCCAGCGACAGGTCGAGCTCGCTGCGCAGCGCCTCGGCCAGCGAGACCCGCCGGCAGCGCGCCAGCTGGCGCAGGATCAACCGTGCCGAGAGCGGTGAGCCGGCGGCCAGGCTGCGCGCGGCGCGGGCGATCCAGGCGTCGTCGCTGTCGCTGGCGGCGATGACCGCGGCGATCAGGTCTTCGTCGCAGTCGGCGTCGGTCAGTGCGGCGATCGCCTCCTGGCGCGGGGCGACCTCGGCGGGCGGGGCGAGCTCGCGGCTCGCGGCGGCGTGCGTGCGCAGCACCCGGTCGAGTGCCGGGCGCGGCCGCGACCAGTCGGCCTCGAGCAGGTCGTCGATCACCGCATCGCGGCGTTCGGCGGCGATCAAGCGGTCGGCGAGACCGACGAACAGGGCGTCGCTGGCGTTGAGGCGGGCGCCGGTCAGGCCGAGGAAGGTGCCGCTGGCTCCCGGCATACGGTTCAGGAACCAGCTCGCGCCCACGTCCGGGTAGAGGCCGATGGTGATCTCCGGCATCGCCAGCATCGAGCGCGGCGTCACCACCCGATGCGAGGCCCCGGCCAGCAGCCCCATGCCGCCGCCCATGACGATACCGTCGCCCCAGGCGACGATCGGCTTGGGATAGGTATGGAGGGCGTGGTCGAGGCGATACTCGTGGGTGAAGTAGCGCGCCACGGCGCCATCCGCGGCCTCGGGATCGCGGCCGGTGCGGCCCTCGGCGATGGCGTGATAGAGCGCGACCACGTCGCCGCCGGCGCAGAACGCCTTGTCGCCGGCGCCCTCCAGCCACAGCGCGACTATCTCGGGGTCCGCGGCCCAGGCGTCGATCTGCGCCTGGATGGCCTCGATCATCTCCAGCGACAGCGCATTGAGACTCTTGGGGGCATCAAGGACGATGCGCCCGAGACGGTGGCCGTCGGCGGTGGCCAGGGTGTCGAATTGCACCGGCGCGCTCATGCCTGATCTCCTTCGCCGGTGTCGTCGGCAGCGCCCGAAGTCGGGGCCTCGCGCCAGCGCGGCGGGCGCTTGTCGAGGAAGGCGCCGATGCCTTCCCCCGGGGCGGCGGTGTCGAACAGTTCCATGAACAGCTCGCGCTCCATGCGGTAGCCGTGGGGCATGCCGTGGTCGCGGGCATTCATGATCAGGCGCTTGCAGCGTATCAGCGCGTCCGGGCTCTGGCCGCCGCTCTGCTCGGCCAGGGCCAGCGCGGTGGGCAGCGCCTGGCCGGCGTCGACCAGCTCCTCGACCAGACCGATGCTCAGCGCGCGCTCGGCATCGATACGCTCGCCGCACAGGATGATGCGCTTGGCCCAGCCTTCGCCGACCAGCCACGGCAGGTGCTGGGTGCCGCCGGCGCAGGGCAGCAGCCCCACCTTGGCTTCGGGCAGCGCCAGCTTCGCCTGGCGCTCGGCGATCCGGATGTCACAGGCCAGCGCGCACTCCAGCCCGCCGCCCATGGCGTAGCCGTTGATCGCGGCGATGGTGACCCCGGGGTAGGCGCTCAGGGTCTCGAAAGCGCGGCCGAAGCGGGTCGCCATCTCCAGCGCGGTGGCCTTGCCTTCGGAGAAGCGCTTGAGGTCGGCCCCGGCGGAGAAGAACTTGTCGCCGGCGCCGGTGATCACCAGCGCCGGCGGCTGGGGCTCGGCGGCCAGCGCGTCGAGATGCTCGGCGAGCGCCGTCAGCGAGCCTTCGTGCCAGGTGTTGGCGGGTGGGTTGTCGATGGTCAGCACGGCGATAGCGCCACGGCGTTCCAGGCGCAGGCCGTCGGCGGCGTGGTCGGTCATATCAGGGTCTCCAGGTCGTCCTTGTCGAGCAGGCGGCGGGCGATCACCAGGCGCATGATCTCGTTGGTGCCTTCGAGAATCTGGTGCACCCGGCAGTCGCGCACGTGACGCTCCAGCGGGTAGTCGCGCAGGTAGCCGTAGCCGCCATGGAGCTGCAGGGCCTCGTTGCAGATGGCGAAGCCCTGGTCGGTGGCGAAGCGCTTGGCCATGGCGCAGTAGAGCGTGGCGTCGGGGTCGCCGCGGTCGAGCTTGCTCGCCGCCAGGCGCACCATCTGGCGCGCGGCGACGAGCTGGGTGGCCATGTCGGCGAGCTTGAACTGCAGCGCCTGGAAGCTGGCCAGCGCCCGGCCGAACTGTTCGCGCTCGTTCAGGTAGCGGTGGGCGGTGGTGAGCGCAGCCTGGGCGGTGCCCACCGAACAGGTGGCGATATTGATACGCCCGCCGTCGAGGGCGCGCATGGCGATACGGAAGCCTTCGCCCTCGTCGCCGAGGCGATGGTCCGCCGGCACGCGCACGCCGTCGAAGCTGATCGCCCGGGTAGGCTGGCTGTTCCAGCCCATCTTGGTCTCTTTCTTGCCGTAGTCGATGCCCGGGGTGTCCGCCGGCACGGCGAAGGCGGAGATGCCGCCGGCGCCGCTATCGGGGGCACCGGTGCGGGCCATCACCACCAGCAGCTGGGTATCCCCGGCGCCGGAGATGAACATCTTGTTGCCGTCGATCACGTAGGCGTCGCCGTCGCGGCGCGCCCGGGTGCGCAGCGAGGCGGCATCGGAGCCGGCGTTGGGTTCGGTGAGGCAGTAGGAGCCGAGCTTCTCACCGGTGAGCATCGACGGCAGCCAGGCCTCGCGCACGGCCTCAGTGGCATAGCTGGCGAGAATCCAGTTGACCATGTTGTGGATGGTCAGAAAGGCGGTGGTGGAGGTGCAGCCCTGGGCCAGCTCCTCGATGATCAGGGTCGCATCGAGGCGGCTCAGCCCCAGCCCGCCGGCGGCTTCCGGGGTGTACAGGCCGCAGAAGCCGAGGTCTCCGGCCTGACGCAGGACATCCACCGGAAAGACGCTGTTGGCGTCCCATTCGGCGGCGTTGGGTGCCATTTCGCGCTGGGCGAACTGACGTGCCGCCTCCCGATAGGCCTGCTGGTCGGCGTCGAGTTCGAAGTCCATGAGCAGTCGACACTCCTCGTCTTGGAAAATCCCGTCTGGAACGCATCCGTCTGGAGCAGCCCGTCCGGGAATAGCCCGTCTGGAAATAGCCTCATGATGAGAGGACGCACGTGCCTGACCGGGTAGATCGGGCGCGTCGCACTGTTCTAGCGACGCTGCGTCGCGCAGGACAATAGGACCTAGTGCTGAAAGACCAAGGTCGGATGGCGGCGAGTTGACATTAACGTCAAGGTCATATGTCGAAAGTCGCTCACAAAGCGCATCGCCCTCTCGGCCATCTCGATTTCAGGAAGCGTCAGATGAAGACGACCCGATCCACGGCGAAGCCGGTCCACAAGCCCGTCTTCGCCAATGGCGACGATATCCAGATCCCCGTATTCACGCTGCTCAAGCCCGATGGCACCCTCTACGCCGGTGCGGGCCAGTCGAGCCTGGAACGCGACACGGCGCGGCGCCTCTACCGCGCCATGCTCTACACCCGGGTGCTCGACGAGCGCATGATGGCGGCCCAGCGCCAGGGGCGGCTCAGCTTCTACATGCAGTGCACCGGCGAGGAGGCCGCGGTGGTCGGCGCCACCGCGGCACTCGACGATGCCGACATGATCATGGCGCAGTACCGCGAACAGGGGGCGCTGGCCTACCGCGGCTTCACCACCGAGGACTTCATGGATCAGCTGTTCGGCAACCAGGGGGACCCCGCCCACGGCCGCCAGATGCCGATCCACTACGGCTCGCGTGAGCTTTACTACCTCACCATCTCGTCGCCGCTGGCGACCCAGATTCCCCAGGCCACCGGCTACGCCTACGGTCAGAAGCTGGCTGGCCAGGGCCACTGCACGCTGGCGATCTTCGGCGAGGGGGCGGCCTCGGAGGGGGATTTCCACGCCGCGCTCAACATGGCCTCGGTGCACAAGGTGCCGGTGATCTTCCTGTGCCGTAACAACGGCTACGCCATCTCCACCCCGGTCACCGAGCAGTTCGCCGGCGACGGCGTCGCCGCGCGCGCGTTCGGCTATCGCATGCAGTCGATCCGGGTCGATGGCAACGATGCCCTGGCGGTCTACGAGGCGACCCGCGAGGCCCGGCGGCTGGCGGTGGAGGAGAACGAGCCGGTGCTGATCGAGGCGATGACCTACCGCCTGGCGGCGCACTCCTCCTCCGACGACCCCTCCGGCTACCGCAGCAAGAAGGAGGAGGAGGCGTGGCGCAAGAAGGACCCGCTGCGCCGCCTGCAGCGCTGGCTGCTCGATCGCGGCTGGTGGGAGGAAGACGAAGAGCGCGAGCTGGTGGAGTCGCTGCGTCGCGAGGTGCTCGACACCATGAAGCGCGCCGAGAAGCGCCGCCCGCCGGCGCTGGAGACGCTGGTCACCGACGTCTACGCCGAGGTGCCGCCGGCGCTGCGTGAGCAGTTCGATGAATTGGTGGCGCATGTGCGGCGCCACCCGGAGGCCTACCCGCGCAGCGCACCCTGGCTCGATGCCGACCAGGCCGATGATGCACTGCGGGATGACACTTCGGCCCATGCCGGGGAGGCGCGCCCATGAGCCGCATGAATCTGCTCCAGGCGATCAATAACGCGCTGGATACCGCCATGGCGGCGGACCCGCGGGTACTCTGCTTCGGTGAGGACGTGGGCGTGTTCGGTGGTGTGTTCCGCGCCACCAGCCATCTACAGGAGAAGTACGGCCGCGAGCGCTGCTTCAACACCCCGCTGGTGGAGCAGGGCATCGTCGGCTTCGCCAACGGGCTGGCGGCCCAGGGTTCGGTGCCGGTGGCCGAGATCCAGTTCGCCGACTACATCTTTCCGGCGTTCGACCAGATCGTCAACGAGAGCGCCAAGTTCCGCTACCGCTCCGGCAGCCTGTTCGATGTCGGCGGGCTCACCATCCGCGCTCCCTACGGCGGCGGTATCGCTGGCGGCCACTACCACTCGCAGTCGCCGGAGGCCTATTTCGCCCACACCCCGGGGCTGACCGTGGTCGTGCCGCGCAATCCGCATCAGGCCAAGGGGCTGCTGCTGGCCGCGATCCGCTCGCCGGACCCGGTCATCTTCTTCGAGCCCAAGCGCCTCTACCGCGCCGCCGTGGGCGAGGTGCCGGACGAGGACTACCAGCTGCCGCTGCGCCAGGCCGAGGTGATCAAGGCCGGCGAAGATATCACCCTGCTCGCCTGGGGCGCCCAGGTCGAGGTGGTCGAGCAGGCGGCGGAGATGGCCGAGGAGGCGGGTATCTCGTGTGAAATCATCGACCTGCGCACCATCGTGCCGTGGGACGTGGAGACCGTGGCCAGCTCGGTGCTGAAGACCGGGCGGCTGGTGGTGAGCCACGAGGCGCCGCTGACCGGCGGTTTCGCCGCCGAGATCGCGGCCACCATCCAGAGCCGCTGCTTCCTCTACCTGGAGTCGCCGATCGCGCGGGTCACCGGGCTCGATACGCCGTTTCCGCTGACCCTGGAGAAGGAGTACATGCCCGGGCCCCTGAAGGTGTTCGAAGCGATCCAGCAGACGATGGACTTTTGAGGGGGCGACGATGAGCGATTTCCTGCTACCCGATCTCGGTGAAGGCATCGTCGAGTGCGAAGTGGTCAAGTGGCTGGTCGCCGAGGGCGACAGCATCGCCGAGGATCAGCCGGTGGTCGAAGTGAGCACCGACAAGGCGGTGATGGAGATCACCGCGCCCGACGCCGGGCGGGTGACCCGGCTCTACTGCGGCGAGGGGGAGACCGCCCGCGTGCACGCGCCGCTGTTCGCCTATGTCGTGTCGACTGACACCGATAGCGCCGCCGCCGGCCCGGCAGCCCGCGCGCCCGCGCCCGAGGCGGCCACCCCCGAGACGGAAATTCCGCAGCCGCCGGCGCCGCAGGACGAACAGACGCCACAGGACGAACCGACGCCGCAGGACGAGCCGGCGACCGCCGCGGCCAAGCCGTTCCTGCTGCCCGATCTCGGCGAGGGCATCGTCGAGTGCGAGGTGGTGGCGTGGCGGGTCGCGGAAGGCGAGGAGATCGCCGAGGACCAGCCGGTGGTCGAGGTGAGTACCGACAAGGCGGTGATGGAGATCACCGCGCCGGAGGCGGGGCGCCTGGCACAGCACCACTGTCAGGTCGGCGAGAGCGCCCGGGTGCATACGCCGCTGTTTACCTATCACCCCGCGACGAGCGAAACGTCCACCGCTTCCGGCACGACAACCGACACGGCCCCTGGCGCGGCAGCCGACGCCCCGCAGTCGACCCCGTTGGCGAGTGTTTCACGTGGAACCTCGGCGCCCGCGGCATCGCCGACTGGGCGGCGGCGTATCCCCGCCAGCCCGGCGGTGCGCCGGCGGGTGCGCGAGCTGGGGCTGACGCTCGATGAGATCCCCGGCAGCGGCAAGGATGGCCGCGTGCTCAAGGAGGACGTGCTGGCGTTCCAGCAGCGCCGTGACAGTGCCGCCGAGACAGCACAGCCTACGGCCGAGCGCGGCGCCCAGAATCAGACCCAGGCCCGGAGCCAGAGCCCGACCACCACCGCTGGCGAGACGGCGGCGGCGGATCGGATCGAGCCGCTCAAGGGCATCCGCGCGGTGATGGCGCGGCGCATGAGCGAGGCCGCGGCGAGCATTCCCCACTTCGCCTACGGCGACGAGTTCGATGTCACCGAGCTGCTGGCCCTGCGCGAGCGGCTCAAGGCCAGTTTCGCCGAGCGCGACGAGCGGCTTACCCTGATGCCGCTGCTGATGAAGGCGCTGGCGCTGGCGGTGAGCGAGTTCCCGCTACTCAACTGCCGCTTCGATGCTGACGCCGAGGCGATCCACTATCAGCCCGGGTGCCATATCGGCATGGCGGTGGATAGCCAGAGCGGCCTGCTGGTGCCCAACGTCAAGCATGTGGAGACGCTGAGCCTGCGCCAGGTGGCGGCCGAGGTCGAGCGCCTGACCCGCGCCGCGCGGGATGGCCGGGTGGCGCCGGCGGATCTCAAGGGCGGCACCATCAGCATCTCCAACATCGGCGCGCTCGGCGGCACCTACGCCATGCCGATCATCAACGCGCCGGAAGTGGCGATCGTCGCCCTCGGCCGGGTGCAGCGGCTGCCGCGCTTCGATGCCGAGGGGCGGGTGGTGGCGCGCTCGATCATGACCGTGACCTGGTCCGGCGACCACCGCGTGCTCGATGGCGGCACCATGGCGCGCTTCTGCAACCGCTGGAAGGGCTACCTCGAAGCGCCGGAGAGCATGCTCGCCGAGCTGCGCTGAGTCGATCCCATGACCTCCGAGCCGACGGGACTGCAGCAGTTCTATATCCCCGAGGAGCAGTCGGTCTACCTGCTCAGCCAGAGCCAGGCGCGCCAGCTGCGCGCCTGGATCGCCCGCTGCTGCCGCCAGCTGACCCAGATCGGCTATCGCGACGTCGAGCTGATCGGCAAGGGCGCCTACGGCTTCGTCTTCGCCGGCGTCGAGGCGGGTGGCGCCAGCCACGTGTTCAAGTTCACCCGCCAGAATCTGCCCCAGGCGTTCCACGAGCGCCTCGAGGAGGAGGCGTTCATGCTCGAGCAGGTCGAGCATCCACGGGTGCCGCGGCTGATCGCCTATCGCACCCTGCGCCATCAGGCGATGCTGGTGATGCAGCGTGCCCCCGGGGTCAATCTGGAGGAGTACTCGCTGCGCCACGGGCGCCTGCCGGCGCGGCTGATCATCGCCATTGCCGCCCAGCTCGCCGACATCCTGCGCGCGCTGCGGCGCGATGCCGAGCAGGGGCGCATCGTGGTCCACGGTGACATCAAGCCCTCCAACCTGATGTTCGACCCGCAGAGCGGGCACATCGCGTTGATCGACTGGGGCTCCTCGGTCTTCGCCCAGCTCGATGCCGAGGGCCAGTTCCTGTCGCGCCATGTGATGGCGCTGATGTCCGACGACCTGCAGCACACCAATGCACGCATGGGCGACGTCTACTATATCGGCGAGGCCCAGCTCAACGGCGCGCTGTCGTCGCCGCGCTTCGACGAGCAGGGCGCTGCGGCGACCCTCTACGCCCTGGCCTCGGCGCAGTCGAGCCGCTTCGGCCGTGCCACCATTCCGGCCACCGCGCTGGGCCTGCCGGTGGAGTTCGCGCGCCTGCTGGATGCCATGCTCGCCGACGACCCCAGGCTGGCGCGCCGCGCCGGGGACTATTTCCTCGCCCATATGCCGCGGATCGCCCGCACCCGGCTGCCCGAGGTCGCTTCTCCCGCGGAGACACCGCTGGTGCCGGTGTGGGTGCGCTCGCTGGAGCAGGAGATCGAGACTGTGGTCTACAGCTCGCGCAAGGCCTTCCTGCGCGAGGACGCGCGCCAGGAAGGGCGCGACGAGGACGCCCTGCGGGCGGTCAACGACGTGCAGCTCGACCGCTACTACAAGCACTTCATGCAGGGCATGGGCGATCTCGAGAAGGCATTCCTGGTCGCGGTGGGGCGGCTCGGCCGCTATCCGGTGGTGGGCGGGCTGGCGCTGCGCTGGAGTGATGCCGGGGTGGAGGTCGACACCTCGCTGAGCCTGCACGAGAGCGAACTGCGCAGCGCCTTCGTCGCCGCGGTCAACAACATGGTCACCCTGGCACGGGCGATTCATCGCCCCGAGGGCGTGTTCAAGGCGTGTCTGTTCAATGCCCGGCGCACCCTGCACATCGACCGCGACGACCCTGCCCAGCCGTTCGTGCCCGAGCCCGGCTGGGCGATCCCCTACGAGGTCAGCCCCACGCCGGAGCTGGAGGACACCAGCCGTGAGCACTCCTATTTCGAGGATGGCCCCGACCCGGAAGAGTTCCTGCGCCTGCCGCCGGTGATGATCGAGGCGCTGTCACGCCTCAACGCCATCCACCACACCGGGATGATCATCTTCGAGGCGCTGCCGAACCATCTCAAGATTCACAGCCATTACCGCCTGCTCGACCCGGCCCGCGAGGGGGAGTTTCGCCAGTGTCTGGAGACGCTGTTGGCGGCGGTGCCGGAGATCGACGGCCTGGGGATCTCCGGCTACATGAAGATGCCCTACAAGAACGCCCGGCACTTCGGCCATCGGGCGCATCTGCCGGAGCACTTCCATCCACGCTGAGACGGTGCTTTAGAGGGTGTTTACAAACCCTCTGACGATGGGCGCCGGAGGCAGGGCAAAGCGAGGGTCCTTTGCCAGGGAAGGCAAAGGTAGCGCCCAGGGAGGGGTTCACAGCGCCCTCGCGATGGCCTGACGCTTCGGGCCCTGCCGCCGGATCAGCTCACGTCGTCCAGCGGTTGTGAAGAGCGCGCTTAGCGAGGAGATTCCGGGCTTTTGCCCCGTTTTTTATCGCTTTTCCCGCGCAGGGCGGGATCAACAATGCGCGAGTCGCTATAATCCGCGCGGAAAATAAGAAGCCCCGGCTGGCCCGGTGGACTTCCAACAACACATCCAGTCGATGGTGAACTCATGGCCAAATCCCACACCCATGCGCAGTGGTCCTCTCGCACGGCCTTCGTCCTGGCGGCGACCGGCTCGGCGGTCGGGCTCGGCAATATCTGGAAATTCCCCTACATGGTGGGCGACAGCGGCGGCGCCGTGTTCGTGCTCGTCTACCTGGTGTGTATCGCGCTGATCGGGCTGCCGATCCTGGTCTCCGAGTGGCTGCTCGGCCGCCGCGGCCAGTCCAACCCGATCAACACCATGCAGACGCTCAGCCGCAAGGAGAAGAAATCGCCGGACTGGGTGCTGGTGGGGATCGCCGGCGTGCTCGGGTCGTTCCTGATTCTCTCTTTCTACAGCGTGGTCGGCGGCTGGTCGCTCAACTACACCTGGAGCACGCTGAGCGGTGATCTCGGCCGCTCCAGCGGGGTCAGCGTGGGTGACTACTTCACCACTCTGCTGGGCCAGCCGGGTACGCTGCTGCTGTGGCACACGCTGTTCATGCTGCTGACCTTCGGCATCGTCGCCGGCGGGGTCAAGGGCGGCCTGGAACGCGCCGCCAAGTGGCTGATGCCGCTGCTGATCGTGGCGCTGATCGTGCTGATCGGCTTCGGCATGACCACTTCCGGCTTCGGCGAGGCGGCCACCTTCATGTTCTCCCCCGACTGGAGCAAGCTCAACGGAGGGGTCATCCTCGCCGCGCTGGGTCACGCCTTCTTCACCCTGTCGCTGGGCATGGGCATCATGATGGCCTACGGCTCCTACCTGGGGCAGGACGTCGATCTGATCAAGACCGCGCGTACCGTGGTGATCCTGGATACGGTGATCGCCCTCGGCGCCGGCATGGCGATCTTCCCGGTGGTCTTCGCCAACAATCTCGACCCCAGCGCCGGCCCGGGCCTGCTCTTCGTCACCCTGCCGCTGGCGTTCATCGACATGCCCTGGGGGCTGGCGTTCGGCACCATCTTCTTCGCCCTGCTCACGGTAGCCGCGCTGACCTCGGCGATCTCGCTGCTGGAGCCGGTCACCGAGTTCCTCGAAGAGCGCACGCCGCTGTCGCGCCTCGGTTCGGCGTTCGTCGCCGCGCTGGCGACCTGGAGCCTGGGGATCGCCGCGCTGCTGGCGTTCAACCTCTGGTCCGGCTTCCAGCCGTTCGGCTTCAACGTCTTCGATCTGCTCGATGCGCTCACCAGCAAGCTGATGCTGCCGCTGACCGGGCTCGCGGTGATCGTCTTCACCGCCTGGTTCCTGGACAGCGACGACGTCAAGCAGGAGCTGGGCCTGGGGCCGAAAGGGCGCATGCTGTGGCACTACGTGTCGCGCTACGTCGCCCCCATCGGCGTCATCGTGGTGTTCTTCAACAGCCTCTGATGCTCAGAAGCGCTTGAGTTTCGAAAGCGCCTGTTTTCACAAGCTGAAAGACGCAAACGGCAGGGGCCCGGGAGCATGATGCTCCCGGGCCCCGGTGTCGTTTTAGCGCCGGCATCGGCGCGAAAGAAGGGGCAGGGCAGCGGCCGCGTGGCGCTGCCCCGAGGGCCAGACACCCCCTCAGCGGGGCGCCTGATGTGCCGGACGAACCGCCCTAGTCGGGCAGCTCGGCGATATGCTGCTGCAGACGGCGCCTCTCCGCGCGCTGTTCGATACCGCGACGCGCCTTCAGGTAGCGTACCGCGGCGCGACGCTTGCGCTGCTCGTGCTCGTCGACTTCGAGATGCATGAAAATGTCGAAAATTTCGCTCTTCAGGGCGTGAAGATTTTCAATGTCCTTCATTGATCGAATCTCCTGGCATCCTCAGGTCATCGGGTTGGGTGCCCGACATGCATACTATACCCAACTTTACAAGATCGTGACGTCCGACTTTTTTCCCTTTTTCGGCGCCCGGTGGGCGCGTGCTCCCGCCCGGCGAGTGGGGCATACTTAGGGTTTGTACGAAAAGTCGGCGAGCGAAGGTAAGACAAGGCAAAAATCGACGAAAAAGCGGAGTTTACGGGGTGTAAATGAGCATTTTGAGCCGATTTTTAACGCCGTATTGCCGAGCGCAGGCAGTTTTCGTATAGACCCTAGCCACCCCACGCTAAAGCGAGACCGATAATGCTGCGATACGAGGGATGGGCATGAGCCGTTCGCTGTTCGACGAACTGCGTGTGCACATGGATCGCCTGCGGCGCTCCGAGCAGAAAGTCGCCCGTTTCGTGCTGCGCCACCCCGAAGAAGTGATCCTGATGCGGATCACCGATCTCGCCAGCGAAGCCCAGGTGAGCGAGCCGACGGTGGTGCGCTTCTGCCGCGCCATGGGCATGGCCGGCTTCCAGGAGTTCAAGCTCAAGCTGGCCCAGATGATGGCCAAGGGCAGCCAGTACGCGCAGTTCTCGCTGACCGATGCCGAGAGCGTCTCCGAGTTCTCCCACGGCATCTTCGATACCACCATCGAGACCCTCGAGCAGGTACGCGACAGCCTCGACAACGAGGCGCTGGGCCGCGCGATCGCCGCGCTGGCGGTGGCCAATCGGGTCGAGTTCTACGGCTATGGCGCCTCCGGCGTGGTCGCCGCCGACGCCCAGCACAAGTTCTTCCGCCTGCAGATCCAGACCTCGGCCTACGCCGATCCGCACATGCAGGCGATGTCGGCGGCGACGCTGAAGGTCGGCGATGTGGTGGTGGCGATCTCCCAGACCGGACGCACCCGGGCGCTGCTGGCCAGCGCCAAGACCGCGGTCAAGGCGGGGGCCACGGTGATCGGGCTGTGTCCCAGCGACTCGCCGCTGGCCCATGAGGTGAGTCTGGTGCTGCCGGTGGACGTGCAGGAGGATACCGAGGTCTACATCCCCATGACCTCGCGTATCGCGCATCTATTGACCATCGATGTGCTGGCGGTGGGCGTGGCCAAGAACCGCGGCCCGCAGATCAGCGACCAGCTCAAGGCGATCAAGCGCAGCCTGGGCACGCTACGGGTGCCCAATACCCCCTCGTCCTCGGCCTGACGCACACGCCTTCTCGGTTCCGCGCTCTCGGACGCCGTTCTCTCGAATCCCGCTCTCTCTGTCTTCTCTCTTCCTTTTCCCCGGCGCTTGCCGGGGCGCGCCCGTGCGGTCCATGCGTTCGTTCAAGATTCGTTCGATCAGACGTTGCCTGCCCGCGCGGTAGCCGGGCTGCTGAGCGATGTCATGTCATTAATACTGTATATATAGACAGTATTTGGGTTTGTGAGCGACACTATCCCCTTCGAAGGCCAGGGGGATGTCGCCCATGTCTGAGTGTCATCGTCAGCTTTGCCGTCACGGTGACGCGAGCTGCCGCCTCCGGTGTGCCTGGCGTTGCCATTGCCGGAGCCGCGGGCGGTGAGCGCGCTCGATCGGCTGCTCGATAGCCGCGTCGTCTGGCGCGCCCAGGAGAGCGCCGCCGAGGCCCCTGCCAGCGCGATCGCCAGTGGTCACCCGGCGCTGGATGCGGTGCTGCCGGCGGGCGGCTGGCCGCGCGGGGCGATCAGCGAGCTGCTCTGTGGCGGTGCCGGCAGCGGGGAGCTCGCGCTGCTGTGGCCGCTGCTGGCGCGTCTGACCCGCGAGCAGCGGCCGGTGGTGCTGGTGGCGCCGCCGGCGCTGCCCTATCCGGCGGCCTGGCGGCGCGCCGGGATCGAACTCGACCACTGCCACTGGCTCGACGTGAGCGGGCGCGAAGCGCTCTGGGCCACCGAGCAGTGCCTGCGGGCCGGCTGCTGTGCGGCGGTGCTGGCGTGGCTGCCGCAGGCCGATGCGCGCGCGCTGCGCCGGCTGCAGGTGGCCGCGGCGAGCGGCGATACCCTGGGCTTCGTGCATCGGCCGCTGGCGCGCGCCAGCGAGGCGTCGCCGGCGGCGCTGCGACTGCGCCTCCACCCGCCGGGCACCGGGCGCACGCCGGCGCTGGAATTGCTCAAGTGTCGCGGCGGATGGCCGCGCGCCACGCACATCGCCTTCGGCGCGGGGACGTGACGCCGTGCGCTGGGCCTGTCTGCTGTTTCCGCGGCTGGCGCTGGAGGGGGCGCTGCGTCGCCGCGACGACCCCACGGCACCTTTCGCGCTGCTGGAGGGCGCGCCGCCGCGCCAGCGTATTCGTGCCGCGAATCAGGCCGCGCGCGACCAGGGGGTCAAACCCGGCCAGCCGCGTGGGCTGGCCGAGGCCTTCTGCCCGGCGCTGAAATGCGCCCCGCTGGAGGCCACGGCGGTGGAGCGCTGGCGCCAGCGTCTGGCCGCCTGGGCCTACGCCTACAGTGGTCAGGTGAGTCTCGACTATCCGCATGCGCTGGTATTCGAGGTCGCCAGCAGTCTGGCCCTGTTCGGCCCCTGGCCGACGTTCGAGGCGCGGCTACGCGGTGAGCTCGCCGCGCTGGGATTTACCCACCGCCTGGTGGTGGCGCCCAATCCGGCGGCGGCGCGGGTGCTGGCCAACGCCCACGATGGCCTGGCGGTGGACGATGCCGGGCTGGAAGCGGCGCTGGCGAGGCTACCGCTGGCGCGCAGCGGGCTGACGGCGGAGAGCGTGCAGACCCTGAACCGCAGCGGCTTCCGGCGGCTCGGTGAGCTGTTCACGCTGCCGCGCCCGGCGCTGGCGCGACGCTTCGGTGGCGGCGTGATGCGCCATCTCGGCGAGCTGCGCGGGGAGTGGCCGCTGGCGCTGGCGGTCTATCGCCCGGCGATGCACTTCTCGCGCAGCTTCGAGTTCGAACGCCCGGTGCACGCCATCGCCGGGCTGGCCTTTCCGCTCAAACGCCTGCTGCAGGAGCTGAGCGCTTTCCTGCGCGGCCAGGATGCCGGGGTCGAGCGTTTCAGCCTGGTGCTGGGGCTGGAGGGTGGCCCGGCGCAGCGCTTCGAGGTTGGCCTGCTGGCCCCCCAGCGCGACGCCGAGACGCTGCTCGAACTGACCCGCGCGCAGCTCGAGCGGGTGCGTCTCGAAGGGCCGGTGCTGAGCGTGACCCTGGCGGCCTCGCGGTTCACTGCCTATGCCCCGGTGCGCCGCGAGCTGCTGGCCGGCCCCGCGCGCCAGGCCCAGGCCTGGGCGGCGCTGCATCAGCGGCTGGTGGCGCGGCTGGGCGAGGCGGCGCTGAAGCCGCTGGTCGAGCATCGCGAGCACCGCCCCGAGGCCGCCGTGTTCGCCGCCGCCGGTCCGCGCGCCACCGACACCCCCGAGGCCCGACTGCGCCCCGGCTGGCTGCTCGCCGAGATGCCCCCGGCGGAGCCCGGTATCGCCCGGCTGCTGGCCGGGCCCGAGCGGATCGAGAGCGGCTGGTGGGATGGTGACGACGTGCGTCGCGATTACTATCTGGCCGAGTGGCATGACGGCCGCCACGCCTGGGTCTGGCGCGAGCCCGGCGGTGAGGGCTTTCATCTGCACGGGTGGTTCGGATGAGCCGCCCGCCTGCCTGGCCGCCCGGCGATGCCGCCAACGATGCCGGCGCGGCCGCCCACGGCGACGAGACAATGGCCCCCGGCGCGGCTGCGGGCGCCCAGGACGGGGCAACGCCCCCGGGCGCGGCTTCGGGCGCCCACGAATCGCCGGGCCACGAGGCCAACGCCTACGCCGAGCTGCACTGTCTCTCGGCCTTCAGCTTCCAGCGCGGTGCCTCCACCGCGGACGAGCTGTTCGCCCGCGCCGCGCGGCTCGGCTATCACGCCCTGGCGATCACCGACGAGGCGACCCTGGCCGGTATCGTGCGCGCCTGGCAGGCCGCCAGGGCCCACGGGGTGCGCCTGATCGTGGGTGCCGAGCTGCGCAGCGACAGCGGCCTCAAGCTGGTGCTGCTGGTGGAGAACCGCCACGGCTATGCCCAGCTGTGCGGGCTGCTGACGCGGATTCGCGGCCGCGCGCCCAAGGGCGAGTACCGGCTCTACGACAGCGACCTGGCCGCGCTCGACGGCGGTGCCGGCCTGTTCGCGCTGTGGCTGCCGGGCGACAGCGCCACGTTCGCGGCAGGCGCGCGCCTGGCCGGTTACTTCCCCGGGCGGCTGTGGCTGGCGGCAGAACTGCACTACGGCTTCGCCCAGGGGCTCGACGATGCTGCCCGGCTGGCCCGCTGGCAGGCCCTGGCGGCGACGCTGAAGATGCCGCTGGTGGCCGCGGGCGATGTCCACATGCACGCCCGCGGGCGGCGCGCGCTGCAGGACTGCCTGACCGCGATCCGCCAGCACCAGAGCGTGTTCGAGGCCGGCGATACGCTGTTCCCCAACGGTGAACGCCATCTGCGTACGCGTGCCGCGCTGGCGGCGATCTACCCCGCCGAGCTGCTGGCGGAGAGCGTGGCACTGGCAGCACGCTGCCACTTCGATCTCGGCGAACTCGAGTACACCTATCCCCATGAAGTGGTGCCGGCGGGGCAGACCCCGGCGGCGTGGCTCGCCGAGCTGACCTGCCAGGGCGCGCGGCGGCGCTGGCCCGATGGCGTACCGGAGACGGTGCAGCGCCAGCTCGACCACGAGCTCGCGCTGATCACCGCGCTGGGTTACGAGCACTACTTCCTGACCGTGCACGACATCGTCGCCTTTGCCCGCGGCGAGGGCATCCTGTGCCAGGGGCGCGGCTCGGCGGCCAACTCCGCGGTCTGCTTCGCCCTCGGCATCACCTCGATCGACCCGGCTCATAGCGCGCTGCTGTTCGAGCGCTTCATCTCGCCGGAGCGCAACGAGCCGCCGGACATCGACGTCGATTTCGAGCACGCGCGCCGCGAGGAGGTGATCCAGTACGTCTTCCGCCGCTATGGCCGCCAGCGTGCGGCGTTGACCGCGGTGGTCAGCCACTACCACGCCGCCGGGGCGATCCGCGATATCGGCCGCGCGCTGGGCTTCGCCCCCGAGCGCATCGATCAGCTGGCGCGCTGTGCCGGGCGCTGGAGCGACGAAATCCCCGATGCGGCGCGCCTGCGCGAGTACGGCTTCGTTCCCGAAGAGCCGCCGCTGCGGCGGCTGCTGGTGCTGGCCGCGAGCCTGATCGGCTTTCCGCGTCATCTGTCCCAGCACCCCGGCGGCTTCGTCATCTCGGACGCCCCGCTCGACACCCTGGTGCCGGTGGAGAACGCGGCCATGGCCGAGCGCACCGTGATCCAGTGGGACAAGGACGATCTCGATCTGGTCGGGCTGATGAAGGTCGACGTGCTCGCCCTGGGCATGCTCACGGTGCTGCGGCGCAGCTTCGACCTGCTGCGCCGCCACCGCGGCCTCGACTACGGCCTGGCGGACCTGCCTGCGGAGGACCCCGAGACCTACGCCATGATCCAGCGCGCCGATACCCTGGGTGTGTTCCAGATCGAGTCCCGCGCGCAGATGGCGATGCTGCCGCGGCTGAAGCCGGCCACCTTCTACGATCTGGTGATCGAGGTGGCGATCGTGCGCCCGGGGCCGATCCAGGGCGACATGGTGCACCCCTATCTCAAGCGGCGCAGCGGCGAGGAGCCGATCACCTACCCCTCGGCGGAGGTCGAAGCGGTGTTCGCGCGCACCCTCGGCGTGCCGCTGTTCCAGGAGCAGGTGATGGCACTGGCGGTGGCGGCGGCCGGTTACACCCCCGGCGAGGCGGACCAACTGCGCCGCTCGATGGCGGCGTGGAAGCGCCACGGCGGGCTCGAACACCACCGCCAGCGGATCGTCGAGGGCATGCTGGCGCGGGGCTATACGCAGGCGTTCGCCGAGCGTCTGTTCGAGCAGATCAAGGGCTTCGGCAGCTACGGCTTCCCCGAATCCCACGCCGCCAGCTTCGCCCTGCTCACCTACGCCAGCTGCTGGCTCAAGTGCCATGAGCAGGCGATCTTCGCCTGTGCGCTGATCAACAGCTGGCCGATGGGCTTCTACTCGCCCGATCAGGTACTGCAGGACGCTCGCCGCCACGGGGTCGAGGTGCGCCCGGTCGATATTCGCCTGAGCCAGTGGGAGAGCACCCTGGAGCCGGTGGAGGAATACACCGGCGCTGACACCGGCGAGCTGGCGATCCGCCTCGGCCTGCACATGATCCAGGGGCTCGCCGAGGCCGATGCCGAGCGCCTGCTGGCGGCGCGCGACACGCCCGGCTGCGATAGCGTGGCGCGGCTGGCCGCGCGTGCCGGGGTCAAGCCGGCGGTGATGTCGCGGCTGGCCGATGCCGGCGCCCTGGCGGCGCTCGTCGGCGACCGTCACCAGGCGCGCTGGGCGGTGGCGGGTATCGAGACCACGCTGCCGCTGTTCGGCGAGCTGGAGGGGGAGGAGGAGGCGCTCGCGTTGCCGGCCATGGCGGTGGCCGAGGCGGTGCGCGCCGACTACGCCAGCGTCGGCACGACGCTGGGCCCGCACCCGCTGGCGCTGCTGCGCCAGGCCCGCGGCCTCGGCGGGGTGGTGGACTCGCGCCGTCTGGCCACGCTGCCCGGCGATATCGGTGTCAACGTGGCCGGGCTGGTGGTCGGGCGCCAGCGGCCCGGCTCGGCCAAGGGTGTGACTTTTCTCACCCTCGAGGATGAGTTCGGGCTGGTCAACGTGGTGGTGTGGAAGCGGCTCGCCGAGCGCTACCGCCGCGTGCTGCTGGAGGCACGCCTGCTGCGGGTGGTGGGGCGCCACGAGTGTCATCAGGGCGTGCGCCACGTCATCGCCCGGCGCCTGATCGACCTCAGCGCACTGCTCGACGGGCTCGCCCCGCGCAGCCGCGACTTTCATTGAGTCGATGTCACTGGGCCGATGCCACTGAACCGAAGCCCACGGCGAGACCTGTCGGGCTGGCCGCCGGCGGCTGGATTATGCTTAGGTAAGGAACCATACGCGCTCGTTTCCGGTCTCTTGAGAAACGCTGCATAAATGCCTGCGCTAGCGAATCGCTGCGTTGCGTGGTACTGGTGCGCCAGCCCGGTCGAACACTCGCTTAACCCCATGTTATGTCTCGTGTTCTGTGTTCCATGCGGCTTGCGCTTCATCGCGCTCGTCGATTTATTCAGCGTTTCTCTTATGGCCGGGGCACGAGCGCCCGATTTCATCGATAACCGAGAGGCAGCGGAGTATGGAGAGCATTGGCGTAGGGCCCTGGATCGCGATCGTCGTGGCGGTGGGTGCCGTGGGCGTGCTGGTGGGTTACTGGCTGGGGGCCAAGCTCGGGGGGCACAACACCGAGCCGATGCGCGAACTGCATCGTGAGCAGAAGGCCTACAAGGACGAGGTGCGTGAGCACTTCGAGCAGGTCTCGGCCACCATGACGCGCATGGTCGATGACTACCGCGACCTTTACCACCACGTGGCCAAGGGGGCCGAGAAACTCGCCGATATGCACCATGAAACCGTGATCGAGCCGCCGCCCAAGCCCGAGGCCATCACCCGCCAGCGCGCAGCCTCCGACAGCGAGAGCGACGCCGGTGCCGCCCGCCGCGCCTCGGCCACGCCGACCACCCAGGCTGCCGCCGAGGCCAGCGCCGGGCCCGCCGGTACCACCCACGACCACGGCAAGCCGCTGGATGCCAAGCAGCAGGCTCCGGGCTCTTCGACGCCCTCGGCCACCGAGCGCCCGCAGGACGCCGCCATCCGCGCTGCCGCCGAGGACGCCGCGAGCAAGCGCTGAGCGTGGCTCGGCGCCCGCAGCGGGCGCCGGGGCAAGAGGCGGCTGTGGTAGACTGGTAGTTCGTTGCGCGGCCGTCACAGGAGCAGGCCGGCTCGTGCCTTCGAGCCGCGCCGGCCTGCGTGTGGCCGCGCCGGCCGCTTCTCCAACCGCAGGTCTCGCAGCTCTCCATGGACGACGTCTCGGCACTCATCGACTCCCTCAACGCCAACCAGCGCGACGCCGTGGCCGCCGCGCCGGGCAATATGCTGGTGCTGGCCGGCGCCGGGTCGGGCAAGACCCGGGTGCTGGTGCATCGCATCGCCTGGCTGTTGCAGGCCGAGGGCGTCTCGCCCTACGCCATCCTGGCGGTGACCTTCACCAACAAGGCGGCGCGCGAGATGCGTACCCGTCTGGAGGCGCTGCAGGGCGTCTCGCTGCGCAGCCTGTGGGTGGGCACCTTCCACTCCATCGCCCACCGTCTGCTGCGCACCCACTGGCACGATGCGCGCCTGCCGCAGCACTTCCAGATCATCGACAGCGACGATCAGCTGCGGCTGGTCAAGCGCCTGCTGCGCGACCACGGCGTCGACGACGAGCGCTTTCCGCCCAAGCAGGTGCAGTACTTCATCAGTGGCTGCAAGGAAGAGGGCCTGCGTCCGTCCCAGGTCGCCACCCACGGTGACGCCTACATGGCGCAGATGGTCGATCTCTACGAGCGCTATCAGTTGACCTGCGAGCGCGGCGGGCTGGTCGATTTCGGCGAGCTGCTGCTGCGCAGCCTGGAGCTTCTGCGCGACAACGCGGCGCTGCTCAAGCACTACCGCGAGCGCTTCGGGCACATCCTGGTCGACGAGTTCCAGGACACCAACACCCTGCAGTACGCCTGGCTCAAGCTGCTCGCGGGCACCGAAGGCGACGGCGAGAGCGCCTGCATGACGGTGGTCGGCGACGACGACCAGTCGATCTACGGCTGGCGCGGCGCGCGGGTCGAGAACATCCGTCGTTTCGAGAGCGAGTTCCGTGACACGCGCACGGTGCGCCTGGAGCAGAACTACCGCTCCACCAGTGCCATTCTGGATGCCGCCAACGCCCTGATCAGCCACAACACCGGGCGTATGGGCAAGGAGCTGTGGACCGACGGCGACGCCGGCGACAAGATCTCGGTCTACGCCGGTTTCAACGATCTCGACGAGGCGCGCTTCATCGTCGACACCATCAACGAGCAGCACCGCAACGGCCACGCCCGGCGCGAGATGGCGGTGCTCTACCGCTCCAACGCCCAGTCGCGGGTGATCGAGGAGGCGCTGATCCGCAGCGGCGTGCCGTATCGCATCTATGGCGGCCAGCGCTTCTACGAGCGGCTCGAGATCAAGAATGCTCTGGCCTATCTGCGCCTGCTGCTCAACCGCGAGGACGATGCCTCGCTGGAGCGGGTGATCAACGTGCCGGCGCGGGGCATCGGCACGCGCACGGTCGAGATCCTGCGCATGCGCGCCCGCGACACCGGCGTCTCGCTGTGGCAGGCGCTCCACGACAGCCTGGGCGATGCCACCCTCAAGGGGCGCGCCGGCAACGCGGTCAACGCCTTCGCCGAGCTGATCGAACGGCTCGACAACGACACCGCGGGGATGGCGCTGCACGAGATCATCGATCACGTGATCACGCTCACCGGGCTGGTCGAGCATCACCGCAACGAGAAGGGCGAGAAGGGCCAGGCGCGGGTCGAGAACCTGGAGGAGCTGGTC
This sequence comes from Salinicola endophyticus, assembly GCF_040536835.1. NCBI lineage: Bacteria > Pseudomonadati > Pseudomonadota > Gammaproteobacteria > Oceanospirillales > Halomonadaceae > Salinicola > Salinicola endophyticus. The sequence continues at coordinate 4,233,165 of NZ_CP159578.1, read as the reverse complement.
AACGCCGCGCGCGCCTTCCAGCAGAGCGAAGGCAACCCGATCGACCTGCAGGAGGCCGGCGAGGGCGCGGCAGCACTGGAGCCGTTCCTGGCCGAGGCGGCGCTCAACGCCGGTGACCACGAGGCCGACGAGTTCGAGGACTGCGTGCAGATGATGACGCTGCACTCGGCCAAGGGGCTGGAGTTCCCGGTGGTGTTCGTCGCCGGCATCGAGGAGGGGTTGTTCCCACACAAGATGTCGCTGGAGGAGCCGGGGCGTCTCGAGGAAGAGCGCCGGCTCTGCTATGTCGGCCTGACCCGGGCGATGCGCAAGCTCTATCTCACCTACGCCGAGATTCGCCGCCTGCACGGCCGCGAGACGATGGCGCGGCCGTCGCGCTTTCTGCGCGAGATCCCCGAGGCGCTGCTCGAGGAGGTCCGTCTGCGCGGCCAGGTGTCGCGTCCGGTGACCTCGCGGCCGAGCGTCGGCGTGGCACGCCAGCAGGGCGTCGAGGGTGGCGACGAGCTGCCCTCGCTGGCCCTGGGGCAGCGTGTCAGCCACCCGCTGTTCGGCGAAGGGGTGATTCTGGATGCCGAAGGCGAGGGCGCCCGCGCCCGGGTCCATGTCAGCTTCGAGGGCGAAGGCGACAAGTGGCTGGTGCTGGGCTTTGCCAAGCTGACGCCGCTGTGACCGCCAGAGCGCTGTGATTGCCAGGTCGGTGTCATAAGCTTGCAATAAAACCGCGGCACCATGCTGCGATAGGTGGTAATACGCCCACACCGTCCGCGTACGGCCATCGCCCTGACGTCTCGTCCTTTCGGAGCCCTCGATGGATATCACCAGCGATACCCACAGCCAGCACATCTCGCAGCAGTTCAACCAGGATCTCGAAGCGCTCAAGAGCCAGCTGATGGCCATGGGTGGCCTGGTCGAAAAGCAGCTGCAGGAATCCATCACGGCGCTGCTCGAAGGGGACAGCACGCTGGCCACCCGCGTGCGCGACAACGACACCAGCGTCAACGACCTGCAGCTCAAGATCGATGAGGAGTGCGTGCGCATTCTGGCCCGGCGCCAGCCGGCGGCCTCCGACCTGCGTCTGGTGATCGCGGTGATCCGCGCCACCAACGACCTCGAGCGCATGGGCGACGAGGCCAACAAGATCGCCCGCAACGCCATCGATCTGATCGATGCCGGGCGCATCCCTCAGGGTAGCGTCGAGATCCGCCACATCAGCGAGCACGTGCGCCGCATGCTGCGCGACGCCCTGACCTCCTTCGCGCGCTTCGATACCGATCTGGCGCTGAGCGTGCTGCAGGAAGACGACTCGGTGGATACCGAATACACCTCCGCCATGCGCTCGCTCTCCACCTTCATGATGGAAGACCCGCGTTCGATCAGCGGCATTCTCAACGTGATGACGGTGCTGCGTGCCCTCGAGCGGATCGGCGACCATGCCGACAACCTGGCCGAGCACGTGGTCTACCTGGTCAAGGGTCGCGATATCCGCCATACCTCGATCGACAAGCTCGATGCCGCCTCGCTGGGCCAGAGCGGCCCGGCGGACAAAAACAGCGCCAAGCGCGACGACAAACCCACCCAGGGCTGAGTCGGGCGATCGCCCCCGCGGTGACGCCAGGGTAGCTTGCCGGGGGCGCGGACTGTGTTAGCTTGTCGATCTTGCAACACACTGTCCGGATGGCGGAATTCGAATGATCTACTCCCTGCAAGCGATCGTCCGTGGGACCCGGCTGGTACTCGAACCGGGCCTGCGGCGCTTCGTCATCGGCCCGATCGTGGTCAACCTGCTGCTCTACGGCGGCGCCATCTACTATCTGATCGGCAACTTCGGCGGCTGGCTCGACTACGGCATGCGCCAGGTGCCCAGCTGGCTCGAGTGGCTGGAGTGGTTGATCTGGCCGCTGCTGGTGATTGCGCTGGTGCTGATGGTGTTCTTCACCTTCACCCTGGTGTCCAACCTCATCGCGGCACCGTTCTACGGCTTTCTGGCCGAAAAGGTGGAGACCCGCCTGACCGGGCGCCCGCCCAGCGACGAGCGCGGCTGGATCAAGACCGGCGTCGACGCCCTGGGGCGCGAACTGGTCAAGTTGGGCTACCTGCTGCCGCGCATGGCACTGCTGTTTCTGCTCGGTTTCGTGCCCGGCCTCAACCTGATCACCCCCTTCCTGTGGGCGGCGTTCTCCGCCTGGATGATGGCGATCCAGTATCTCGACTACCCGATGGACAACAACCAGGTCGCCTTCACCGACATGCGCCGGCGGCTGCGCGCGCGCTGGTGGCCGACCCTCACCTACGGCGGCTGCATGTCGCTGGCGACCTGGGTGCCGCTGCTCAATCTGGTGCTGCTGCCGGGCGGCGTCGCCGGCGGGGTGATGCTGTGGGACCGCTACTACCGCTCCCTGCCCGTGCCGGCGCGCTGAGCTCACCATGTCGGATCTGCGTGATGTTGTGAGCTGGCAACGCGGCCTCGGAGCGCTGCTGCTGGTGGCCGCCATCCTGCTGGCGGCGGTCTCTCTCTCCGGCCTGCACGAGAGCTTCGCCGCGCTGGGCAACGTCCAGGCGGGGATTCTGGCGAGCCTGATCGCGGGGCTGTTCACCCCGGTGGGGGCGCTACCGATTCTGCTGCTGCGGCGTATCAGCCAGCGGCTGGAGGATTCGCTGATGGGCTTCGGCGCCGGCGTGATGCTGGCGGCCACCGCCTACTCGCTGATGCTGCCGGGGTTCGAGGAGGCGCTGATGCTGAGCGGCAGCCAGTGGCTGGCGCTGGCCATCGTCTGCGCCGGCATGACCCTGGGCGGGGTCACCATCCTGGCGATCGAGCGCCTGCTGCCCCACGAGCACTTCGCCCTGGGCAAGCAGAGCGGTGCCGATGCGCTGCAGATTCGGCGTATCTGGCTGTTCGTGCTCGCCATCACCATCCACAACTTCCCCGAGGGGGTGGCGGTGGGTGTGGGTTACGGCACCGGCGACGTCTCCGCCGGGCTGGCGCTGACGCTGGGGATCGGCATCCAGAACCTGCCCGAGGGGCTGATCGTGGCGCTGGGCTTGATCGCCATCGGCTATTCGCGCGGCATGGCGCTGCTGGCGGCATTGATCAGCGGCCTGGTGGAGCCGGTCGGCGGTATCGTCGGTGCGCTGGCGGTCAATCTGGCTTCGGCGCTGCTGCCGGTGGGGCTGGCCTTTGCTGCCGGTGCCATGCTGTTCGTGATCAGCCACGAGGTGATTCCCGAGTCGCACCGCAAGGGCCACGAGAGCTTCGCCACCGCCGGCGTGCTGCTGGGGTTCATGCTGATGTTCGTGTTCACCCAGGTGCTGTGAGCGGCGTCTGGCGGCGTTGCGGGGCGGGTGCGGGCGCGTGCCCGGAAAAAAACCTGCCCGCGGGGTTGAAAGCGCCCCTGTGGCACGCCATGTAGGTGGTGTGAGACGAGATTTTTGCCAAGTCGCTCCGCGTCGGGCGGCTTTGTAAAAGGCACTGAAGATCAGCAGGTTAGCGTCAAAAGGCAGGGCGCCAGACGGTGCCGATCGGTTTGACACCGCCGCGCGCTGCTCACTATTGTTATTCACCCGCGAGGCGCCCACGTCGGGCACAGGCCTCTTGAGAAAGGGAGTTTGATCATGGCTCATAGCTTACCGTCACTGCCGTACGCCTACGACGCGCTGGAACCCAAGATCGATGCGATGACGATGGAGATCCACCACTCCCGTCACCATCAGACCTACGTCAACAACCTGAATGCCGCGCTGGAAGGCACCGGGCTGGAAGACGTGCCGGTCGACAAGCTGATGGCCGACATCGACAAGGTGCCGCAGGACAAGCGCCAGGCGGTCATCAACAACGGTGGCGGCCACGCCAACCACTCGCTGTTCTGGACCGTCATGTCCAAGGATGGCGGCGGTGCCCCGACCGGCAAGGTCGCCGAGGCGATCGACAGCGAGCTCGGCGGCTACGAGAACTTCAAAGAGGAGTTCAAGAAGGCGGCCACCGGTCGTTTCGGTAGCGGCTGGGCGTGGCTGGTGGTGACCCCGGAGAAGAAGCTCAAGGTCATCAACACCCTCAACCAGGACAGCCCGCTGATGGACGGCCTGACGCCGATCCTGGGTCTGGACGTGTGGGAGCACGCCTACTACCTGAAGTATCAGAACAAGCGCCCGGACTACATCGCGGCCTTCTTCGACGTCATCAACTGGGATGAGGTCAACCGCCGCTACGCCGAAGCGACCGCCTGATCGGTCCATCGCACCCGGCGCCGAGCCGGGTCGCGTGATCCTGCCATGCCCCCGTCTCGACGGGGGCATGCTGCGTCTGGGGCCTGTATCCCGACGCCATGTCTGCTAGTCTGTCGTTCGATGCTGGCGCTCGCCGGCCTGCCTTATAACGCCCCCTCGCGTTTCCCGCGCCACCCCGCTGACGGTTCGACATCATGACTGCACTTCGCTGCGATGCCACACTGACGCTTACTGATGTAAATAATTTTCAATCGCGCCTGAGAGCCTTTCTGGATGAGTACGATGTCGGCTATCGCAGCGAGGGCGCCAGCATCGTGGTCGAGCTGCCCGGCGGCGAGGCGAGCTTCACCGCCATTCGGGTCGGCCTGCGCCTGGAGGCGTGTGCCGCCACCCGCGACGGCCTGGAGACGCTGCGCAGCGTGATCGAGCACTATGCGGCGCTGTTCGCCGGCGACAACGCGGTGCCGCTGCACTGGCATGGCGATGTCGTCGCTGCGCCGACCTTCGCCAACTTTCGCGAGATGCGCGTGGTCAAGAGCGAGGCGCTGTCGCCGAGCATGCGCCGGCTGACCCTGGCCGGTGAGGACCTGGCGCGTTTCGACCACGACGAGGAGTGGCACGTGCGGCTGCACTTTCCGCCGCCGGGGCTGGCGCGGCCGCAGTGGCCGCGACCGACGGCGGAGGGCGCCACGTTGTGGCCGCCGGAAGACGCGCGCGCGGCGATCCGCTACTACACCATCCGGCGCCTGGATCGCGAGCGTGGTGAGGTCGAGATCGACTTCCTGCTGCATGCGGCGCCGGGGCCGGGCGGCGACTTCGCCCGCCGCGCCCGGCCCGGTGATCTCTGCGGCATGGCCGGGCCCTACGGGCGCGGTGTCGCCAGCGCCGCGCACTATCTGCTGGCGGGGGACGAGACCGCGCTGCCGGCGATCTCACGCCTGCTCGAGACGCTGCCGGCCGCGGCGCGCATCGAGGCGTGGCTGGAGGTCGAGTCGCCGGCGGATCGGCTCACGCTGCCGGTTCACCCCGGTGCGCGCCTGCACTGGTGCTATCGCGGCCAGGGCCACGCGCCCAGCGAACAGCTCGCCAGTGCGGTGGTCGCGGCGCTGCCGACGGCGGACAGTGACCGCTTCGTGTGGTTCGCCGGCGAGGCCGAGGTCAGCCAGCGCCTGCGCAAGCGCCTGAAGCAGGAGTTCGCCCTGGCCAAGGGGCAGCATCTGGTCACGGGTTACTGGAAACGCTGAGCTTCGTCTGAAAAATGTCTGCACTCGCCGATGGTTCAGACGAAGCGCGGGCTCATTTAGCCCTATCGAGCACCAGCAGCGGATCGATACGCGTATCGAACCAGTTCATGCCCCAGTGCAGGTGCGGCCCGGTGGCCCGGCCGGTGGCACCCACCGCGCCGATCACCTCGCCCTGGGTGACGTGCTGGCCCACCGCGACATCGATCCGCGACAGATGCAGGAAGTTGGAGCTGATGCCGTAGCCGTGGTCGAGCAGCACGGTGCCGCCGGTGAGATAGAGATCGTCGGCGAAGGTGATCACGCCGCTGGCCGGTGCCTTTACCGGCGTGCCGGTGGCGGCGGCGATATCCATACCCGAGTGGGCCGAGCCGGGGGTGCCGTTGTAGACCCGCTGATTGCCGAAGCGCCCGCTGATGCGCCCCTTCACCGGCCAGATGAAGGCCTCGGCGAAGCCGACCCGGTCGTCGTCGCGGCGGCGCTGGGCGCTCACCGCGGCCTGCTCGCGGGCGATGCGGGCGGCGATCTTGGGCGGCGGTGAGACCGTCTTCGGCGGCACGCCATCGATACGTTCGATCGGCCAGTCGCGTGGGGTGATCGTCACCGACGCCTGCTGCTGCCGGCCATCCGGGGTGACGATCTCGATCGACTGCGCGCCCTGGGCGTCGCGGCCGACGCCGAACACCACCGTGCCGTAGCCAGTGACCCGCAGCGTATGCCCCGCCACCCGTACCTGGCTGCCCGGCGGCACCCGCCCGATCACCATCGAGCCCTGTTCGACGCTGGCGGGGAAGGTGATCGCGACCGGTGCCGCCACGCCAGCGGCGGCCCACAGCCATAGCGTCGCGACCAGGAGCAAGGCGCTCGCAGCGCGATACGGGTGGCGTCCAGCGGGGCGAGATCGCAGGCGGGTGATCGGCAGCATGGGTACGGCGCTCCGGCAGAGAGAAAGGCGCCTATCTTAACGTGCCGACGTCGAGTGAAGCATTGTCAGAGAGAGCGGGGCCGGCATGCCGGCCCCGCTGGGGTGGGAGCTTGTCGCTCAGGCTCAGAACGACTCCCAGTCGTCCTCGGTGCTCGCCATGGCCGGCCGGCGGGTCGCGCTCAGACGGGGGGCTGGCGCTGCCACCTGGGGCGCGGAGGTGGCCGCCGGCATCGGGCGCGACTCGGCCCCGGCGATCTGGAAGCCGGCCAGGGCCTGTTCCAGGCGCTGGACCTGTTCATTGAGACTGGCCGCGGCGCTGCTCGCCTGTTGCACCAGCGAGGCATTCTGCTGGGTGACCTGATCCATCTGCACCACGGCTTCGTTGACCTGATCGATACCGTTGGACTGCTCGGCGGAGGCGACCGAGATCTCCTCGATCAGATCGGTCATGCGCGAGACCGACTCGACCACCCGGCCGATGGTCTCGCCGGCCTCGGCGACGATCCCCGACCCCGCTTCGATCTTGCGATTGGAGGCATCGATCAGCTCGCGGATCTGACGCGAGGCGTCTGCGCTGCGGCTGGCCAGGGTGCGTACCTCGTTGGCGACCACGGCGAAGCCACGCCCTTGCTCGCCGGCACGGGCCGCTTCCACCGAGGCGTTGAGGGCGAGGATATTGGTCTGAAAGGCGATCGAGTCGATCACGCCGACGATATCGGTCACCTGGCGCGAGCTGTCGGTGATGCCCTGCATGGTGGAGACGACCTGATCCATCATCGCCCCGCCCTCGCTGGCGGTGCTGCGTGCCTGGCCGGCGAGCCCATTGGCCTGGCGCGCGTTCTCGGCGTTCTGACGTACGGTCTGGGTCAACTGCTCCATGCTCGAGGCGGTCTCGCCGATCGAGGCGGCCTGCTGGTCGGTACGTGCCGCCAGATCCTGATTGCCGCTGTGAATCTGCCCCACACCCACGGTGATGGTGGTGGAGGCCTGGCGTACGCCACCCAGGGCCTCGGCCAGGTGCAGGCGCATGCCCTCGATGGCGTGCAGCAGGCTATGGCGGTCGTTGGGCTTGAGCGTCAGCGCCCGGGTCAGGTCGCCCTCGGCGATGCCCTGCACCGCGTTACGCGCGTGACGTGGGTCTCCGCCGAGGTCGCTCAGTACGCTGCGGATGATCCACGCCATCACCAGGGTGATCGCGATGCCGATCGTGCCGGCGATCAGCCCCATCTTGAGCACACCCATCCAGAACGCATGCTGGATGTCGCTGACATAGACGTTGGCGGCGAGATACCAGTCCCAGGCGGGGACATGGCGCACGTAATTGATGCGCGAGACGTCGTCGCCGTCGGCGTTGGTCGAGGTGTACTCCAGGGTGCCGTCGTCGGGCGAGTCGGCCAGCGCCTTCAGCTCGCGATAGAAGTAGACGCCGTTGTCGTCACGGAAGTTGCTCATGTCGGTGCCGATCGCCCGCTTGGGGTGATAGACGAGGTGAATCTTGCCATCGAAGGCGTAGACATAGCTGCCGTCGAGATCGAGCGCCGACAGGTCGCGCCGTGCCAGATCCTGCGCCGCTTCGATGCTGAACTCACCCTGGGCGGCGCGATCGGCGTAGCGCTGTACCATTGTCTGGGCGCTGGCGACGAAGCTCTTGAGCCCCTTGACCCGCTCGGCCATCAGGGTGTCGCGCTTCTCCAGGGCCATCCAGCCCACCAGCACCAGCATGCCGAGCCACATCAATCCCACCGTGATCCAGAGTTTTTGCCGCATCGTCATCGCGAAAACCGTCCTTATCCGAGGTGTCTGCCGACTCATATAGAGGAGTGAATTACTAGTCAGCTCCCTTTATCGGCAGCACCTACTTAAGATTGAGATAACGATTCGCTGCGCATCGAGCCGCTGCCGCCGGAGACGTGCGCGGCAGCCCGATACGAGACAAGGGGGCGATGGGGCGAGGGCCTATAAATCGCGGGCCGAGAGAGCGGGCCTAGAGCGAGCGGGTCGAGCGCCAGGGGCGGCGAGAGCAGGGCAACTGCGCGGGAAGAAGCGAGCGGCACGGTTGCCGCCCGTAGCGTTCATGGCAGCGCCGAGGTGGCCAGCGTATTGCCCTCGTCGCCTTCGACCAGACGCGTGGCAGGGAATACACAGCGAAAGCGGGCGCCCATGCCGGGTCGGCTGACGATCTCCAGTTGGGCATCGTGGCGCAGCAGCACGTGCTTGACGATGGCCAGCCCGAGGCCGGTACCGCCGGTGGCGGCGCTGCGGCCCTTGTCGACACGGTAGAAGCGCTCGGTCAGGCGCGGGATGTGCACCGGGTCGAAACCCTCACCATCGTCCTCCACCTCGATCGCGGCGCCATCGTGCCACGGCTTCCAGCGCAGCGTGATACAGCTACCATCAGGGGTGTAGCGCACGGCGTTGAAGACCAGGTTGGAGACGGCGCTGCGGATCTCCTTGGTATTGCCGAGCAGCTGGCGCGGCTCGTCGACCTGCAGCGCGAGCTGCTGGCGTCCCGCGCTGAGCCCGCGGGCGTCGTCGAGCACACTGTCGAGCAGGGCGCGGATATCGAGGGTATCGCGGTCGTTGTCTGGGCTATCGATCTCGAGCCGCGACAACAGCAGCAGATCCTCGACCAGGTTCTGCATGCGCGTGGTCTGCGCCTGCATCTGCGAGAAACCGCGCTGCCAGCGGGTCGGCAGCTGGTCGGCGTGGTCGGAGTAGGTCTCCAGATAGCCGGCCAGCACGGTCAGCGGGGTGCGCAGCTCGTGGGAGACATTGGCGACGAAGTCGCGGCGCATCATCTCCAGCTGGTGCAGCCGGGTCACGTCGCGCACCATCAGCAGGCGTTCGTCATCGCCGAACAGGGTGATATGGAACTGCAGCGTATGCGCGGCGTCGATCGGTGAGGGGATCAGCAGCGGCTCGCGGTAGTCGCGGGCCTCGAAGTAGTCGATGAAGCGCGGATCGCGCAGCAGGTTGGTGATCGGCTGGCCGCGGTCATGGTCGGGCTGCAGGCCGAGCATGTCGGAGGCGGCGCTGTTCCACCACTCCAGGTCGCCGCGCGGATCCAGCATCACCACGCTGTCGCGCATCGCCTCGCAGGAGTCCTGGATGCGCCGCAGGATATCGCGCAGCCGGCGCTGCATCTGGCTCTGCGCTTTCTGGTAAGTGTAGAGGCGGTCGAACAGATCGCCCCATACGCCGGTGCCGGGCGGCGGCGCCTCACGCGGATGGCGCAGCAGCCACACATAGAGCAGGCGCACATGGCGTAGATGCAGGAAGACATAGAGCCCGAGCCCCGCGGCCAGCCCCCAGCCGAGGCCAGCGAACAGCGCGCCGAACAGCTCGCCCAGCAGCGTACCCATCGCGCCGAGCCCGAACAGCATGTAGCCAAGGCGCCACAGTTCGTTGATCCAGTAGCGCACGCTGCGACTTACTCCCTGATCGAAAAGCGGTAACCGGTGCCGCGCACCGTCTGGATCAGATGCTGGTGCGTCTCGCCCAGCGACTTGCGCAGCCGGCGGATATGCACGTCGACGGTGCGCTCCTCGACGTAGACGTTGCCACCCCAGACCTGATCGAGCAACTGGCTACGCGTGTAGGCGCGCTCCTGGTGGGTCATGAAGAACTGCAGCAGGCGGTACTCGGTGGGGCCGATCTCCAGCGCGCTGCCGTGTGAGGTGACGCGATGGCTGGCGGGGTCGAGCTTGAGCCCCTCGACCTCGACCGCCTCCTCGATGCCCGGTGGCGTGGCCCGGCGCAGCACCGCCTTGAGCCGGGCTACCAGCTCGCGCGGCGAGAACGGCTTGGTGATGTAGTCGTCGGCGCCCGCCTCGAGCCCCTGGACCTTGTTGTCCTCCTCACCCTTGGCGGTGAGCAGGATGATCGGCATCTCGGCGGTGGCTTCCTCGCGCTTGAGGCGGCGCGCCAGCTCGATCCCGCTGGTGCCCGGCATCATCCAGTCGAGCAGGATCAGATCCGGCTTGTGGTCCAGCGCCATGGCGTGGGCGCTCTGAGCGTTGTCCGCCTCCAGCACGCGGTAGTCGGCCATCTCCAGTGCCACGGCGATCATTTCGCGGATGGAGGGCTCGTCGTCAACGATGAGTACGGTCTTGGAGCTCATGACAGGCCTCGAGTGAGCCGCCGGAGGAGGCGCGCGTGCAGCGGACAACCTTCCGGCCGTGACAGAACGGTGACGATTACAGCGTGAAAATATGACAAATGCGTGACATCGATATCATCCCTCACATCTCTCATCGAGACCATCGGCCCTGGCGACGGCCGGCGGCCGATGGGGACGAAGGGGCGATCGATGAGGGCAGCGGCTCATATCATCGGCCACAGGCTCAGCACCACGCCGGCGAACAGCAACAGCCCCGACCAGAAGTTGTTGAGGAAGGCCTGGAAGCAGGGGCCGCGCTCGCGCTCACGGATCAGCCACTGCTGATAGATGAAAGTTGCCGCCATCGCTGCCAGCCCCAGCCAGAAGAACCCGCCCAGCGCCAGGCGTGCACCGATCCAGGCCAGCAGCGCCAGCGTGGCCAGTTGCAGCAGACCGATGATCAGCTTGTCGGCGCGGCCGAACAGGCGCGCGGTGGATTTCACTCCGATCTTGATGTCGTCGTCGCGATCGACCATGGCGTACTGGGTGTCGTAGGCCACGGTCCAGGCCAGGTTGGCCAGCAGCAGCAGCCACGCTTCCAGCGGCACGCTGCGGCTCACCGCCATGAACGCCATCGGGATGCTCCACGAGAACGCCAGCCCCAGCACCACCTGGGGCAGATGGGTGTAGCGCTTCATGAAGGGGTAGAGCGCGGCCAGCGCCACGCCGACGAAGGAGAGCAGCACCGTGGGCAGGTTGGTGAAGCAGACCAGCACGAAGGCTGCCGCGACCAGCACCGCGAACAGGATCTTGGCCTCGCGCTCGCGGATACGCCCGGTGGCCAGCGGGCGCTCGCGGGTGCGCTTGACGTGGCCATCGATCCTGCGGTCGGCGTAGTCGTTGACCACGCAGCCGGCGGCGCGCATCAGATAGACGCCGAGCACGAAGATGATCAGGTTGGCGCGATCCGGCAGGCCGTCGGCGGCGAGCCACAGCGCCCACAGCGTGGGCCACATCAGCAGCCAGGTGCCGATCGGCTTGTCGAGCCGGGTCAGGCGCAGGAAATCGGGGATTCGCGCCAGGCCGCGGGGGCGTGGCGTGGGGTCGGCGGCGGTGACGGGATCGGGGCCGGCGGCGGACATCGAATTCTCCAGAACGGCGAGCGGGACGCGACTGGCTGGACCTTACACCACAACCCCGCCGGCAGCGAGGCGTGGCAATGGGGTGCCGCGATAGGGGTAGCAATAGGGGGTAGCGATAGAGGGTAACGATAGGGGGTAGCGATAGCGTACGGGACGTAGCGATAGATATTGCTTTTGTCACGCCGACGTGCTCAGACTCAAGGTGGGCGCGGTCAGCGGATGTCGGCGTCGCTCCTGCGTGTCGATAGGCGCTGGCAGCACTGGGATCGCGGGACAGGGTGGCTCGATCCTTGGGAGTAGAACAATGACAAACCACGGTAAACCCGCCGCCGGCATCCACTACCAGCAGCAGGATGCCAGCTATTTCGACAAACGCGGCCTGCGTCGCCACGCCGGGCCCTGGTCGCTCTGGGCACTGGGCGTGGGGGCGGTGATCTCGGGCCACTACTCGGGCTGGAACCTGGGGCTCGCCTCGGGCGGTTGGGGCGGCATGGCGATCGCCACCGCGATCATCGCGGTGATGTACCTGGGCCTGACCTTCTGTATCGCCGAGATGTCGCCGGCCCTGCCGCACACCGGTGCTGCCTACTCCTTCGCGCGCTCTTCCATGGGGCCCTGGGGCGGTTTCGTCACCGGCCTGTGCGAGAACGTCGAGTACGTGCTCACGCCGGCGGTGATCGTGTTCTTCATCGGGGCTTATCTGGGCAGCATCTTCGAGACGCCGGCGGCGTTCCAGCCGGTGTGGTGGCTGCTGGGCTATCTCCTCTTTGTCGGTCTCAACATCGTCGGGGTCGAGCTGTCGTTCAGGGTGACGCTGGCGGTGACCCTGCTGGCGCTGGCGGTTCTGGTGGTGTTCTGGTTCAGCGCCTTCACCCATCTCGACTTTTCGACCTGGGCGCTGAACATCGCACCCGGCGGCGGTGAGCTCGAAGGCGGCCACGGACCCCTGCTGCCGATGGGTATCGGCGGCGCCCTGGCGGCGATGCCGTTCGCGGTGTGGCTGTTCCTGGCCATCGAGCAGCTGCCGCTGGCCGCCGAGGAGTCGGTCGACCCGCGGCGTGACATGCCGCGCGGCATCCTGCTCGGCATCACCACCCTGATCATCTCCGCCACCCTGATTCTGGTGCTCAACCCCGCGGTAGTGGGCGTCGGTAGCTACGCCCTGAGCCAGTCCGGTGAGCCGTTGCTGGATGGTTTCCAGGCGATCTTCGGGGCCGGCACCGCCAAGTTCCTCGCGCTGCTGGCACTGGTCGGGCTGATCGCCAGTTTCCATACCATCATTTTTGCCCAGGGCCGGCAGATCTACTCGCTCTCCCGCGCCGGCTACTTTCCCACCTTCCTCTCGGTGACCCACGGTACGCGCAAGACACCGTACGTGGCGATGATCGGCGGTGCGCTGGTGGGCATGACCATCATGCTGATCTGCTTCTTCGGCCTCGGCACCCAGGAGGGCTCGGCGGTGATCGGGGGCACGCTGCTCAACATGGCGGTATTCGGCGCCATGTGCTCCTACATCGCCCAGGCGCTCTCCTTCATCCTGTTGCGCCGCCATCACGCCCATATCGAGCGCCCCTACCGCAGCCCCTTCGGTATCCCCGGTGCCGTGGCGACCATCGTCATCGCGCTGATGACGATCTACTTCCAGCTCAGCGACAGCACCTATCGGATCGGCGTGATCGGCGTCGCCCTGTGGCTGGCGGTGGGTATCGGCTACTTCGCCTGCGTCGGGCGGCACCGTCTGATCCTGTCGCCGGAGGAGGAGTTCGCCATGCAGCGAGGCGAGCAGGCCGAGGCGGACGACGACAGCCGTGCAGCGGGCTCCTGATCTCCCTGACATCGTGAGCGAGGAACGGCCATGAGTGATCGCCAAGTCAGAAGCGTGCGCACCGCCGCCGAGGCGCGTGAACTCGTCGAGGCGCGCGGATTGACCCACGTCAAGGTCGGCATGTTCGACATCGACGGCGTGATGCGCGGTAAGTACATGCAGCGCGACAAGTTCTTCGCCGCGCTGAAGAAGGGGTTCGCCTTCTGCGATGTGGTACTGGGCTGGGACAGCAAGGACGAGCTCTACGACAACGTCGCTTTCACCGGCTGGCATACCGGCTATCCGGATGCGCCGCTGCGGATCGTCCCCGAGAGCTGCCGCGAGGTGCCGTTCGAGGGCGACATGCTGCTGTTTCTGGCCGAGTTCGAGGGTGATGCCGGCCAGCTCTGCCCGCGCGGGCTGCTCAGGCGCGTGCTGGCCCGCGCCGAGGCGCAGGGGTTCGATGTCCTCGGTTCGCTGGAGTACGAGTTCTTCCTGTTCCAGGAGACCCCGGAGTCGATCCGCGAGAAGGGCTATCGTGACCTCAAGCCGCTGACGCCGGACATGATGGGCTACTCGATGCTGCGCAGCTCGGTGCATGGCGAGCTCTACCACGACCTGCTGGCGCTGGCGGAGACCATGGATTTCCCCATCGAGGGGCTGCATACCGAGACCGGGCCCGGCGTGCTCGAGGCGGCGATCGGCGTCGACGACGCCCTGAACGCCGGCGACAAGGGGGCGCTGTTCAAGACCTTCACCAAGGTGTGGGCGCAGCGGCGCGGGCTGATGGCGACCTTCATGGCCAAGTGGTCGCCGGACTACCCCGGTCAGAGCGGGCATATCCATCTCTCGCTGCGCCATCGCGACGGCGACCGTTCGGCTTTCTTCGATGCCGACGCGGCCGATGGCATGAGCCAGATCCAGCGCCACTTCGTCGCCGGCCAGCAGCGTCTGATGCCGGAGCTGCTGGCGATGTTCGCGCCGACGATCAACAGCTATACCCGACTGATTCCCGGCTTCTGGGCGCCCACCGATGCCACCTGGGGGGTCGAGAACCGCACCTGTGCGCTGCGCGTGATCCCCGGCTCTGAGACGTCTCAGCGGGTCGAGTATCGCCTCGGCAGCGCCGACGCCAATCCCTACCTGGCCCTGGCCGCAGCGATCGGTTCCGGGCTCTACGGCATCGAGCAGGGCCTAGAGCCGGAGGCCCCGATCACCGGCAATGCCTACGAACTCGAACACCCGGCGTCGCTGGCGTTGCCGCGCACGCTAGGGGAGGCCGCCGGCCGGCTGCGCGACTCGCGTGCTGCCCGCGAGCTGTTCGGCGACGCCTTCGTCGAGCATTTCGCCGCCACCCGCGAGTGGGAGGAGCGCCAGTTCCGTCGCCATATCACCGATTGGGAGTTGGCACGTTACTTCGAGATTATTTGAGCCCCCGGGGCACGGCCGGGATAACGGGAATTTCTGGGTGGGAGCAGCGCATGGCACGACAACGTACGATTTCCCCCGTGGATGGCGGGGTCTATGTCGAACGCGAGCTGGCCGAGGCGACACAGATCGAGGCCTGCATCGCCCGCGCCGTGGCGGCGCAACGAACGTGGCGCGAAACGCCGTTGGCGACCCGCGCGCGATTCTGCTCGGCGATGGTCGATGCCTTCGTCGCGCGGCGCGATCAGCTGGCGGAGGAGCTGACCTGGCAGATGGGGCGGCCGATCGCCGCCGCCGGCGGTGAGATCGGCGGCTTCGAGGAGCGTGCGCGCGGCATGATCGCGCTCGCCGAGTCGGCGCTGGCGCCGATCCGGCTGCCGGAAAAGCCGGGCTTCACCCGCTATATCACCCGCGAGCCATTGGGCGTGTCGCTGATCGTGGCGCCCTGGAATTTCCCTTTCATGACCGCCGTCAATGCGGTGGTGCCGGCGATCATGGCGGGCAATACGGTAATCCTCAAACACTCCGCGCAGACCCCGCTATGCGCTGAGCGTATCCATGAAGCCTTCCAGGCCGCCGGATTGCCCGAAGGTGTGTTTCAGTTCCTGCATCTGGCGCATGCCGACACCGAGGCGCTGATCCGCGATTCCCGCATCGCTCACGTCTCCTTCACCGGCTCGGTGGCCGGCGGCGAGATGGTCGAGCGCAATGCGGCGGGGCGCTTCATCGCCACCGGGCTGGAGCTGGGCGGCAAGGATCCGGCCTATATTCGTGCCGACGTCGACGTCGACCTCGACGCCGCCGTGCCGGCGGTGATGGATGGCGCCTTCTTCAACTCGGGGCAGAGCTGCTGCGGGATCGAGCGCATCTATGTCCATCGCGATATCGCCGAGGCCTTCGTCGAGCGCGCGGTGGCCTGGGTGCGCCAGCTCAGGCTGGGCAACCCCACCGACCCGCAGACCACGCTGGGGCCGCTGGTACGGCCGGCAGCGGCCGACTTCGTACGCGGGCAGATCGAGGCCGCGGTTGCCGCCGGCGCCAAGGCTTGGATCGACCCCGCTGACTATCCGCTGTCGGTGCCGGGCAGCGCCTATCTGGCGCCCCAGGTGCTCACCCAGGTGACCCACGATATGGCGGTGATGCGCGAGGAGAGCTTCGGGCCGGTGGTGGGCATCAAGACGGTGGATGACGACGACGAGGCGGTACGCCTGATGAACGATAGCGAGTTCGGCCTCACCGCCGCCGTGTTCACCCGCGATCTGGCCATGGGCGAGGCACTCGCCGCCCGCCTCGAGGCGGGTACCGTGTTCACCAACCGCTGTGACTATCTCGACCCGGCGCTGGCCTGGACCGGGGTCAAGCAGTCCGGACGCGGCTGTTCGCTGTCGCAGGTCGGCTACGAGACGCTGACACGGCCGAAATCCTTCCACCTGAAGCACGCCTGAAACGCGGCGACCCCGTACAGGAGATGTTTTCATGAGTGACTTCGATCGCGCCCGTTACACCGCGAACTGGAACTATCCCGCACCCATCCGTGTCGGCGCCGGGCGGGCCGCGGAGCTGCCCGATGCCTGCCAGGCGCTGGGCATGCGCGCGCCGTTGCTGATCACCGACCCCGGGCTGGCGGCGCTGCCGATGGTCGAGCAGGCGCTTACGCGCTGCCGTGAGGCAGGGCTGGCGGTCGAGGTGTTCAGTCAGATTCAGGGCAACCCCACCGGGGCCAACGTCGCGGCCGGGGTGCGCGCCTTCCATGACGGTGGCCACGACGGCGTGATCGCCTTCGGCGGCGGTTCGGGACTGGACGCGGCCAAGGCGGTGGCGCTGATGGCGCGCCAACCCGAGTCGCTGTCGCTGTGGGCGCTGGAGGATCGCGGCGACAACTGGCGCCAGGCCGATGCCGACGCCGTGCTGCCGGTGGTGGCGGTGCCCACCACCGCGGGTACCGGCTCGGAGGTCGGGCGTGCCTCGGTGATCACTGACTCTCAGGCCCAGGTCAAGCGCATCATCTTCCACCCGCGCATGCTGCCCGGCGCGGTGATCCTCGACCCGTTGCTGACCCAGGGGCTACCGCCGACGATCACCGCCGCCACCGGCATGGATGCGCTCTCCCACTGTCTCGAAGCGTGGTGCGCGCCCGGCTATCACCCTCAGGCCGAGGGTATCGCCTTGGAAGGTATGCGGCGCATCCGCGATGCGCTGCCGCGGGCCTACCAGCACGGCGACGATCTCGCCGCGCGCACCGACATGCTGGTGGCGTCGATGATGGGGGCGACCGCCTTCCAGCGTGGGCTGGGCGCGATGCATGCGCTGGCGCATCCGCTGGGCGCGCTGTTCGACGCCCACCACGGCATGCTCAATGCGGTGCTGATGCCCTACGTGCTGCGTGCCAACACCCGCGCGATCGGCGAGCCGATGGTGCGCCTGGCGCGTTATCTCGACCTGCCACAGCCGGGGGTTGCCGCGGTGATCGACTGGGTGCTGGATCTGCGTGAGCGTCTGGGTATCCCCCATGCGCTGAGTGCGCTGGGCATCGACGACAGCCATGCCGAACGGGTCGGGCAGATGGCGGTGGAGGACCCCTCCGCCGGTGGCAACCCGATCACCTTCGATGCGGCGGCCTACCGCGGCATCTTCGAGGCGGCCCTCGCCGGGCGGCTGTAGGCGGCAAGCGGGGGGCTCACACAGTCCGCAAGCCGGGCTCACCCCGCCGGCGGCAGCGCCAGGTCGGCGGCCATCTGCGCCAGGAAGCACTCCTGCACCAGCAGCTGTATGCGGCCGTGGCGAAAGCGCGAACGGCGCAGCCACACGCCGGCGTGGTCCGCACTCAGCTCGATCGGTCCGCGTTCGAGATCCGGTTGGGCGAACAGCCAACTGCCCAGCGAGCGCTCGCCCAGGGCGCGCAGGCTGCGGCAGCCGCTGCGGGTGAGCGGCGCCACCGAGCGCGCCGCGACCCAGGGGCGCTCGCCGCTCATCAGCAGCACTTCGCGGATCCAGGCCACGCGGCCCGGCGCCAGGCCCAGCGCCTGGGCCTCGTCACGTCGCGGTACGCCGATGCCCTCATCGAGCAGGCGGACGCGAAATGGCCGCGGCGAGGCGGCGATCAGACGCGCGGTGAGCGAATCGGTCGAGGCGACCCAGCGCCACCAGCGCGGGTCCATCGCTGGGCGCCAGGCGGCGGCCGGGCTCCAGCGCCGTAGCGTCGGCGTAGTCTGCCAATGGCTCGCAGCCCCGGAGGGAGGCGCCGAGGAACCGGTGTCCGTAGACCTTGAGCGGGCGCTGCTGGGCAGACGAAGGGATGAAGATGAGGGCACGCACGACTCCGAACAGGACTGGCCGCGAGGGCTAGGGCGCGGCGGCCCCGGGGCGGCGTAGTGTATCATGGGGCCATTCCGCGACCGAGAGGATGGCATGAGTGCGCCCCTGACGATCATCGGCACCGGCATGGCCGGCCTGGGCCTGGCCCGTGCGATACGCAGCCGCGACCCCCACCGCGCGCTGACCCTGATCACCGCCGACAGCGGCGATGAGTACGCCAAGCCGCTGCTCTCGAGCGCCTTCACCAAGGGACAGAGCGCCGCGGCGCTGGCGCAGCGCGACGCCATCGGTGTGGCCGATGCGCTTGGCGCCACCCTGCGCTGCCATACCCCGGTCGAGGCGATCGACCCGCGCCAGCGCACGCTTTGGCTGGGCGCCGAGCGCCTGCCCTACGAGCAGCTGGTGCTGGCCACCGGTGCGGCGCCGTGGCAGCCGTTCGCAACCCCCGAGGGGCTCGCCGAGCGGGTCTTCCAGGTCAACGATCTCGATGACTACCGGCGTTTTCGCGCCGCCCTCGAGCGCCACCCCGGGCAACCGGCCCGAGTGGCCATCGTCGGCGCCGGGCTGGTGGGCTGCGAGTTCGCCAACGATCTCCACGCCGGTGGCCACCGGGTGGCGTTGATCGCCCCGGAGCCGGCCCCGCTGCCGCGGCTGCTGCCGCCACCGCTGGGGCGAGCGCTGGCCGAAGCGTTCGCTGCCGCTGGTATCGCCGGTTACTTCGAGCGCCAGGTCAGCGCGCTCGAGGCCAGTGACGGTGGCGTGGCGCTGACGCTCGACGACGGCGAGCGCCTGGCCGCCGATCTGGTCCTGGTGGCCACCGGGCTGCGTCCGCGCACCGCACTGGCCGCCGCTGCCGGGCTGCAGAGCGGCCCCGCGGGCATTCTCACCGACCGCTATCTGCAGACCAGCGACCCGCACATTCATGCGCTCGGCGACGTGGCCTGCGTCGACGGCATCAACGCCATGTACGTACAGCCGCTGCAGGCCAGCGCCAAGGCGCTGGCAGCCACGCTCACCGGCACGCCGACGGCGGTCGGTTACGGCGCCTGGCCGGTGATGGTCAAGACCTCGCTGCTACCGATCGCCGCGCTGCCGCCGCGGGAGACCCCGGCGCGCTGGCGTATCGACGGCGAGGCGGGGGATTTCAGCGCCGTGGCCGAGGATGCCGCCGGGCGGCTGATCGGATTCGCGCTGACCGGTGCCTGTGTTCGGCGAAAAGTCGAACTGGCGCGGGCGGCACCGCTGTTGCTAGGCTAGCGGCAGTGGTCGGACGCGAGCGGCAAATCCTCATATAAGGCTTTACAAACCGCGTCGAGAGCTGCCTATTATGCGCTCGGGGGCGTCCCCATATCCGATGTACGTGCCCCGATAACAATAGCGCTTAGGAACTGCGAGGCGTAGCGACTGACGCCTTCGCCCAAGTAGAGCCAACTAAGGAGGGCTTTATGCGTAAGCCAGAACTCGCGGCGGCGATTGCCGAGCGTGCGGACCTTTCCAAGGACAAGGCCAGCCAGGTACTCAATGTCATTCTCGATGAGATCACCGGCACGGTATCCAAGGGCAGCGACGTCACACTGATCGGCTTCGGCTCTTTCACCGTACGCGAGCGTGCCGCCCGCACCGGCAAGAACCCGCAGACCGGCAAACCGCTGAACATTCCTGCCAGCAAGACCGTGGCGTTCAAGCCCGGCAAGGCGCTCAAGGACGCGGTCAGCAAGTAATCGCTGCCGTGACGGGCTCGGCGCCTGGCGGCGTCTGCCCACCGTGAGTGACCCATCGATGACCGATCCGCCGGCACCGGGCGGGTCGGCATTTCTTCCTTCCTGACGGCTTGCGAGGGCGCATGAAGCTCAAGTTGATGCTGTGGTGGCTGGGCGTGATGCTGAAGCGGACGCGCGCGCGCAAGCCCGAATTTCGTGAGGCCCTGACGCGCCTGAAGCGCTTCGATTGGGGCGTGGCGACCGAGGATAGAGCGATTGCTCGCCACTATCGGATGACGCCTGAGCAGGTCGACAGCCAGAGCGGGCTGCCGGTGGATCTCAATCTCGAACTGCGCTTTCGCGATGCCGACAGCGCTACCCATTTCCTGCGCAAGCCTTCCCAGCGCGCCTTCCGCGAAGGTCTGTTCGACGGACGTCTGCGCCTGGTCGGCGACTCGCGTGATCTGGAGCGGTTGCAGAGTCTGCTCAAATATTTATAGCAGGCCGGGTCTGCAAGACGCCCGACCGACCTGCACAAGGCCCCCGGCGCTTTCGCGCTCGGGGGCCTTTCGCGTTCTAGGCTTGTTACCCGATAGGCGCGGGTATCAGCTGTCGCTGCCGCCGGCCTCGGCTTCGCTCGAGATGCGGATATGGATCGCGTCGCTGACGTTGGGTACGTACTGGTCGAGCCCGTAGTCGCTGCGCTGAATGGTCGTCTCGGCGTCGAAGCCGAGCGCCGGCACCTTGGCCATGGGGTGCTCGCCGACCTGGTTGAGGGTGGCGTGGAGCACCGCGGGGTGCGTCACGCCCTTGATGGTCAGCTTGCCGTGCACGTCGTAGTGATCATCGCCGGTGGCCTCGATGCGGGTGCTCTCGAAGGTCGCCTCGGGGTACTGCGCGACGTCGAAGTAGTCCTCTCCCAGGAACTCCTCGTTCAGCGCCGGCACGCGCGTATCCACCGTCTTGACCGGGATGCTCACCGTCACGCTGGAGTCGGCGATAGCGTCGCGGTCGAAGTGGATCGTGCCCTTGACGTCGGAGAAGCTCGCCGTGGGGTGAGAGAAGCCGAAGTGGCTCCACGAGGCCACCACGCTGGTGTGGGTCGGGTCCATCTGGTAGGTCACACTGTCTGCCAGGGCACTGACACTGGTGGCACCAGCGAGCAGGGCAGCGGTCAGGGTCAGGGATTGGCGCAGGTTGCGGTAGAACATCGTGTCACTCCTGGGTAGAGATAAGAACGTCAGATCTTGGGTAGCACGCGCCTCGAGGCGCGCGCACTTCGCACGGGCGGTCGGCGCGGCCGCGCCGACCGCCGTCGACTCTCAGGCCGCGTGGATCACCGGCAGGTCGAATACCAGCACCTCGGCATCCTCGCCCTGTTCCAGCGTCAGCGTCGGCTCGTCGGTCAGCATCAGCGCATCGCCGCCCGCGAGCCGGGTGCCGTTGACCGTCAGCGCGCCACGCACCAGGTGCACGTAGGCCTGGCGCTGTGCGCCCAGCGCCAGTTCGGCGCGCTCGTCGCCATCGAGCAGCGAGGCGTAGATGAAGGCGTCCTGCTGCAGGGTGAGCGAGCCGTCGCGGCCGTCCGGCGACAGGATCAGGCACAGCCGGCCGCGCTTGTCGGCGGCGTCGAAATCCTTCTCGGCATAGCGCGGTTCGAGGTTGCGCGCGCGCGGGAACAGCCAGATCTGCAGGAAATGCACCGGCTCGCTGGCGGAGTGGTTGAATTCGCTGTGCTCGACCCCTGTGCCGGTGGTCATGATCTGCACCCGGCCAGGGCCGATCGCCGAGCCGTTGCCCAGGGTGTCATGGTGGGCCAGCTCGCCGCTGAGCACGTAGGAGAAGATCTCCATGTCGCGGTGGCCGTGCTGGCCGAAGCCCTGACCCGGCGCCACGCGGTCTTCGTTGATCACCCGCAGGACGCTGAAGTGGACGTGCTGCGGGTCGTGATAGCCCGCGAAGGAGAACGAATGGAAGCTCTTGAGCCAGCCGTGGTCGGCATAGCCGCGTTCGTCGCTGCGTCGGATCGTCAACATGGCGTCTCTCCTGAAAGAGGGCCGACACCCGGGTCGGCACCGTTGGAGAGAGTCTAGATTCTATTTTTTGGTATAAAAGCGCGTTTTATCGCCTGTTTCATCCTAAGCAATAGAATGGCTGCGGCGAGAGCCGAACGACATGGATGATGCGAGTGCAGGTAGTTATCGTACAGAGTCTCAGCCAACGCTACGTTTCATGCTCGCCGCCAATTCGCGCACCAGCGCCAGGGCGGCCGCCTGCCCCTGCGTTTCCAGGCGCTCGACCAGGGCGCTGCCCACCACCACCGCATCGGCCACCGCGGCGACCGCGGCCGCGGCGTCGCCATCGCGGATACCGAAGCCCACTGCCAGCGGCAAGGGAGTGTGCTCGCGCAGCTGTGCCAGCGCCGTCCCGAGATCGCCGCTGGGGGCGCTGCCGGCGCGCCCGGTGATGCCGTTGTAGGCGATGCGGTAGACGAAGCCATCACCCTGGGCGAGCAGCGCCGGCAGCCGCTCGGCCGGCGTGGTCGGGGCGACCAGCGGTATCCGCGCCAGACCGAGATCGCGGGCCCGGGCGGTGAAACCGGCGCCGTGCTCCGGCGGCAGGTCGACCACGATCAGGCCATCCACCCCCGCCGCCGCAGCGTCGCTGAGAAAGCGCGTCTCACCGTAGCACTGGATCGGGTTGAGATAGCCCATCAAGACCAGCGGCGTGGTGGTGTTCTGGCGCCGGAACTCGCGCACCATGTCGAGGGTGCCGGCCAGGGTCTGGCCGTCGCCCAGCGCGCGCTGGCCGGCGCGCTGGATCGCCTCGCCGTCGGCCATGGGGTCGCTGAACGGCATGCCCAGCTCGATGATATCGGCGCCGGCGGCGGGCAGCGCCGCCAGCAGTGCCTGACTGCTGGCGCGGTTCGGATCGCCGGCCATGACGTAGGTCACCAGCGCGGCGCGCCGCTCTGCCTGGCAGGTGGCGAAGCGCGCTGCGAGACGCGACGGCGGAGTGAGATCGTGCGGGCTCATGGGGTTGCCTCCTGCGCGGGTAGATGCTCGATGATGGTGGCCATGTCCTTGTCGCCGCGGCCGCTCAGGCAGACCACTACGGAGGCCTCCGGCGGCAGCTCGGCGGCGACCCGGGTCGCCTCGGCCAGCGCATGGGCCGACTCCAGCGCCGGCAGGATGCCCTCCAGACGGCAGCACAGCGCGACCGCGGCCAGCGCTTCGCTGTCGGTGACGCTGACATAGCGCGCACGCCCGCTGTCGTGGAGCCAGGCGTGCTCGGGGCCGATGCCGGGATAGTCGAGCCCGGCGGAGATCGAGTGGGCATCCTGAATCTGGCCGTCGGCGTTCTGCAGCAGATAGGTGCGGTTGCCGTGGAGCACCCCGGGGCTGCCCCCGTTCAGGCTGGCGGCGTGGCACCCGCTCTCGATCCCTTCACCGCCGGCCTCGACGCCGATCAGCGCCACCGGATCATCGAGGAAGGCGTGGAACAGCCCCATGGCGTTGGAGCCGCCGCCGACACAGGCGATCAGGCTGTGGGGCAGGCGCCCGGTCTTCTCGACGATCTGCGCCCGCGCCTCGCGGCCGATCACCGACTGGAAGTCGCGCACCATGCGCGGGTAGGGCGCCGGCCCGGCCACCGTGCCGATCACGTAGAAGGTGTCATCGACGCTGGCGACCCAGGCGCGCAGGGCCTCGTTCATGGCGTCCTTGAGCGTCGCGGTGCCGTTTTCCACCGCCACGATCCTGGCTCCGAGCAGGCGCATGCGCTGCACGTTGGGCTGCTGACGGTGGATATCCTTGGCGCCCATGTAGATGGTGCAGGTCATGCCCAGACGCGCCGCTACCGTGGCCACCGCCACCCCGTGCATGCCGGCGCCGGTCTCGGCGATCAGCCGGGTGCGACCCATGCGCCGGGCCAGCAGCGCCTGGCCGAGGGCGTTGTTGATCTTGTGCGCGCCGGTATGGTTGAGATCCTCGCGCTTGAGATAGATGCGTGCGCCGCCGGCGTGGGCGCTCAGCCGCTCGGCCAGGTAAAGGGGCGTGGCGCGGCCGACGTAGTCGCACTGCAGCGCCGCCAGCTCGGCGTTGAAGTCGGGGTCCTGACGGGCGTCGTCGTAGGCGGCTTCGATCTCACCGATCAGCGGCATCAGCGTTTCGGCGACATAGCGCCCGCCGTAGCCGTCGCTACCGCCGAAAAAGCCGTTTCTATCGGGATAGTCAGTCATTGCGGGGGCTCCGGTTGGCATCATGGCGTCCACGTTAGCCTGGCGCGGGCACGGAAAAAATCGATAAACTCTCGCCAACCTGTGAGCAAAACTCACAATAGAGTGCCTGCGAGAACCTCGTGGGCGAGCCCGTCGACCGCGAGGATCGTCATGGCGCCAATCTCGTCACTCCCGTCGCTCAATGCGCTGCGCGCCTTCGATGCCGTGGCCCGGCTGGGCAGCGTCACCGCCGCCGCCGAAGAGCTGCATGTCACCCACGGTGCGGTCAGTCGCCAACTGCGCACGCTGGAAGCCCACTTCGGCACGTCGCTGTTCGACAAGTCGGGGCGCGGGCTCGCGCTCACCGCCCATGGCCGCCTGCTGCAGCCGTCGATCCGTGAGGCGTTCGCCCGGCTCGGCGAGGGCTGCGCTGCCCTCTCCCGCGAGCTCGCAAGCCAGCCCTTCACCCTGGCCTGCCCCGGCAGCCTGCTGGCGCGCTGGTTGATCCCGCGGCTCGACCGGCTCAACGCGGATCTGCCCGCGCTGCGTCTGCGCGTGGTCTCCAGCGAAGGGGAGCTCGATCCGCGGCGCGAGGATATCGATGCCACGCTGCGCTTCGCTGCACCGCCGTGGCCGGCGGATATCGCGGTGTTTCCGCTCCAGGCCGAGCGTATCGTCGCTGTGGCCACACCGGCGGTGTGGGCGCACACGCCTCACGCAACGGCTGATGCGATGCTGGGAGAGGCCACGCTGCTGGATACCGCCTCACGGCCGCAGGCGTGGCCGCAGTGGGCCGCGGCGCTGGGCGCCGAGCCGGCGACGCTGGCCGCGGCACGTCAGCGCGGGCGTACCTTCGAGCATCTCTACTATCTGCTGGAGGCGGCGCTGGCGGGGCTGGGGGTGGCGATCGCCCCCGAGCTGCTGGTGGCGAACGATCTGGCCCAGGGGCGGCTGGTGGCGCCCTGGCCGGCACAGGAGACCGATGCCGCACTGGGGCTGTGGCTCGCCCCGGGGCGTGAACGAAGCCGCGGCGAAAGTCTGGCGAACTGGCTGACTAGGGAGCTGGTAGCGGGCTGACGCACCGGGGCGCGTGCCAACGACGCTCAGCGCGGCTGGCGCGCCTGCTCGCGGGCCTGCATGCGCTCCATGGCGCGGCGGTAGGAGCCGTTGCGCACCGCCCAGCGCATCATCGGGGCGAGGGTGCGGATGCCGCCGCGTACCGCGCGGCGTTCGGGCGCGGCGAGCTCGAGACTCAGCAGGGTGGCGGCCCAGGGCGGCAGCAGGTCGATGCCGGCGCGCATGAACAGCGCCCCCACCGGCTTGACCAGCGGGCTCGGCGGCAGCGCGTGAAGCAGGATCTCGGTCACCTCGCGGGTGCGCGCATCGCACACCAGATAGCGGCGCTTGTGCTCGAAGTAGGCATCCACCGCCGCCCGGCTGGTGGGCACCTGGGTCGCGCCCAGCGCCTCGGCCACGCGGGCGGTCTCGGCGAAGTAGCGGTCCTGCTCGGCAAGCGACAGGCGCGGATTGCGGTAGCGCAGGTGGGCAGCGAGAAAGCGGCTCATCTCGGCCACATGGACCCAGGTGAGCAGCGCCGGGTCGCTGGCGGCATAGGCGCGGCCATCCGCGGTCGTCCCCTCCACCCCGGCATGCACCCGGCGCACCCGCTCGAGCAGGCGTTCGGCGTCGTCGTGGGAACCGAAGGTGGTCACCGCGATGAACTGGCTGGTGCGGCGCAGACGGCCGATCATGTCGTGGCGGAAGTTGGAGTGGTCCCACACTCCGGCCAGCGCCAGCGGGTGCAGCATCTGCAGCAGCAGGGCGCTGATGCCGCCGCACATCATCGAGGTGAAGTCGCCATGCACCCGCCAGGCCACGGTGTCCGGGCCGAACAGCCCCGGGTCGCCCTTGGGCTGGGTGTAATCGACCCCGCCCAGGGTGCGCCCGGTCAGATGGCTGATGCGCTTCTCGATGGCATCGCGCAGCGGCGTGAAACGCTGGGTCATGGGGAGCGCTCGGGGGTGTCGGCGGCGGGCGGCGTGGCACTCGGCACGCCGTCGCGGATGGCCCGGGAGAAGGCCAGACTGCCCGCGGCGTAGGGCACCGCCCGGGCGCGCGGGTCGATATAGCCGCGCTGGCGCAGCGTCTCCAGTGGCACCCCCGGGGCCAGACCGCCGACATCGTGGACATAGCCGGGCAGATAGCCGGAGAGGATCAACCGCGGGTCGCGTGGCAGGCCGTCGACGATCCGGGCGACCATGTCGAAGACGATGGTGGTGCAGTTGCTGGTCAGGGTGTTGTAGAACGCGGGCTCGGCGCGCAGCCGCTCGGCCTCGTCGAGATAGGCCAGGAACAGCTCGCGCCGGGCCTGCGGCGTCAGCCCCACGCTGTAGAGGTAGACGTCTTCGCCGCGGACATTGCTGCGCAGGCGCAGGATATCGTTCTCGTCGGCGGCGATCAGATTGAGCTCGAACTGCTTGAAGAAGCCGCCGGCGATCGAGAACGCCTCGTTCCGCTCGCGGCGGATCTCCACCGAGAAGGTAAGGTGGCGGCCATCGGCGAAGCCGAAGCTGACCAGGGTGTGGGCGATCGCCGGGCCCATCCAGTAGGAGACGATCATGTCCACGCTCGCAAGCGTCGAGAGATCGTAGTCGCGGCTCTCCCAGCGCACTCGGGCGAGATCCGGGGTGAGCCACTCGAAGTCGCGCACGTTGTCCAGGTGTACCCGGTCGCCGTGGCGCTCGACCACCAGCTGCCGCGCCACGTCCGGGGCCCAGTCGCGGTCGTTGCGTGGCGTCAGCTGCTGCCACCAGATCACCACCGCCAGCAGCGCCAGGGCGAAGGCGAGGCGGGTGGCGAGACTCGCATGCTGCAGGCCGCGGTGGAGGGGCTGGCGAGCCGCGCTGCCGTGTGGCCGATAGCGGCGCCAGGCCGGGGCGAACAGGGCGGCGAGGCCGAGTGTCACCCACAGGGCGATGACCGCCAGCACCAGCGGATGCGGCCCCGGCAGCGCGAAGTGCAGCGCCAGGGCGCCCCAGGCGATGACCAGCGCCAGCGCCAGGGCGCGCAGGAGATGACCCACACCACGCAGCAGTCGGCGCGCGCGGGAGACGGGGGCGGTCGCATGGCGGGATGGCGGTCTGGGCATGGGCGGGTGGGGGTCCTCTGCTGGGGCTGCCCGGCATGACGGGCGCACCACGATGGTGCCGGAGTCCCGCCGTGGAGGGAAGCGTGGGGCGTTGCCGAGGGCGGGGCGAGAGGCGTTATACTAAAGTCTAATCTGGGTCTGTCCGCTGCCCCGACAGACTATCGTGTGATCATCACCATTTTGCTGGAGCCGCCGCAATCTCCGACTCGCTCTCCCACTCCCTGCGTCGCCTGTGGACCCTCGACAAGTTCGCCTACAGCCTGCGCGTATTCATGGCCTTCAGCGGCGCCATGGCGCTGAGCTGGCAGCAGGACCAGATCGGACTCGCCATCCCGCTGTTTCTGGGCATCATCGCCAGCGCCCTGGCCGAGACCGACGATAGCTGGGAGGGGCGGGTGAGGGCGCTGCTGGTGACCCTGTCGTGCTTCTTCGTCGCCTCGCTCAGCGTCGAGATACTGTTTCCGTGGCCGTGGCTATTCGCCCCGGGGCTGGCGCTGTCGGCGTTCGTCCTGATCATGCTGGGTGCGGTGGAGCAGCGCTACGCCACCATCGCCTCCGCGACTCTGATCCTCTCGGTCTACTCGATGATCAATATCGAGCAGCACGGCGGAACCAGCGAGGATGTGTGGCGTCAGCCGCTGCTGCTGGTGGCAGGTGCCGCGTGGTACGGGGTCATCTCGGTGGTGTGGTGTGCGCTCTTCTCGCGCCAGCCGGTGAAGCAGAGCATGGCCCAGCTCTATCGCGAGCTGGGCACCTACCTGATCATCAAGGCTACCCTGTTCGAGCCGCTGCGCGGGCTCGACGTGGAGGCGCGCCGGGTCGAGCTGGCACGCCAGAACGGGCGCGTGGTGAGCGCGCTCAATCAGGCCAAGGAGATGATCTTCCGGCGTCTCGAAGGCCAGCGCACCAGCCGCAAGCTCAATCGCTATCTGCGTCTCTACTTCATCGCCCAGGATATCCACGAGCGCGTCAGCGCCTCGCACTACCCCTACTCGGCGCTGGCCGAGACCTTCTTTCATCACGACGTGCTGTTCCGCTGCCAGCGTCTGCTCGACCAGCAGGGGCGGGCGTGCAAGCGGCTGGCCAAGGCGCTGCTGCTGCGCCAGCCGTTCGATCACGGATTGAGCGAGCAGGCACTGGAGGACCTGCGCGCCTCGATCGTCTATCTGCGTGCCCAGCGCAACCCCGCCTGGACCCCGCTGCTGCGCTCGCTGCAGGCGCTGGGGCGCAATCTGGCGACGCTGGAGGATCAGCTCTCGCGCGCCCACAACCCCGATATGGTCGCCGACCAGCAGGATGCCAGCCTGTTCAACCGCTCGCCGCGCAGTCTCAAGGACGCCTGGGAGCGGGTGCGCCTCAACCTGACGCCGGGCTCGCCGCTGTTCCGCCACGCGCTGCGGCTCTCCACCGCGCTGCTGGTGGGCTACGGCGTGCTGCATCTGGTCCATCCCACCCAGGGGTTCTGGATCCTGCTCACCACGCTGTTCGTGTGCCGGCCCAACTTCGGCGCCACCCGGCGCTTTCTGTACCAGCGTATCGTCGGCACCGTGCTCGGGCTGGTGGCCGGCTGGGCGTTGATCAGCCTGTTCACCGACCCGCTGATGCAGTCGCTGATCGCGATCGCCGCCGGGGTGGTGTTCTTCGCCAATCGCGAGAAGCACTATGTGATCGCCACCGCCGCCATCACCACCCTGGTGCTGGCGAGCTTCAACCAGGTCGGCGACGGCTTCGACCTGATCCTGCCGCGGCTGTTCGATACCCTGATCGGCGCGCTGATCTCCGGCCTGGCGGTATTCTTGATTCTGCCCGACTGGCAGGGGCGGCGGCTGCACAAGGTGGCCGCGGCGGCGCTCGCCAACAGCACCGCCTATCTGCGCGAGATCATTCACCAGTACGAGAGCGGCAAGCAGGACGATCTCGCCTATCGGCTGGCACGGCGCAATGCCCACAACGCCGACGCCGCGCTCTCCACCGTGCTCTCCAACATGCTGCAGGAGCCGGGCCACTACCGGAAGAAGGATGCCGACGAGGGATTCCGCTTCCTGGTCGCCTCGCACACCCTGCTGGGTTACCTCTCGGCGCTGGGGGCCCACCGCGGCAGCGTCAGCGCCAGCGCCCAGGACGCCGAGCTCTACGCCGCCGCGCGCACTCTGGCGGATCGCTTCGACGCGCTGGCGGCGCGGCTGGCCGCCCGCGAGACGCCCCCCGACCCCAAGGCCGTGCAGGCCGAGCTGATGGCGGTGTTCGAGCGCGAGCCGACCAGCGCCCAGGACGACGCCGACGACGAGCGCCGCCTGATCCAGGGCCAGCTGCTGCATATCGCGCGCCAGCTGACGCCGCTGCACGACGCCGCCGAACGGCTGATCGCCCGGCCCGCCGAGAGCGCCCCGGCCTGAGGACAAGCGCCCGCCACGCGCTCTTCATGCAGGTTCCGCGTGTTTCCGCGTCGGCTCCCCCCCGCCGGCACCCTCGACTGCACTCGGCCTGGTCTTGGGCCTGGCCTTGAACCTGGACTAACGTCGAGGGCGCCGGCGTTTGACTTCCGACGGCGCTGGGACGAGCATGAGCTCGTCTTGAGCATTTTTGTGAATTTTTCACAAAATGCATCATCCGTTTTCGAGGGTGACTCGTGATTCCCAGCCAGCGCCGCCAGCAGCTGCTCGATCTGCTCGATACCCACAGCGTGCTCGGTATCGCCGAGCTCGCCACCTATCTGGCGGTCTCGCAGATGACCGTGCGCCGCGACATCCAGCGTCTCGAGCAGGCCGGGCAGGTGCTCTCGGTCAGCGGCGGGGTGCGCCGGATCGCACCACTCCACCGCGAGCCCGCCTGGCCGCTCAAGGCCGCCACCAACATCGCGGCCAAGCGCGCCATCGCCCGCCATGCCGCCTCGCTGGTCAAGCCGGGGCAGACCATTTATCTGGATGCCGGGACCACTCTCTACGAGCTGGCGGCGCTGCTCACCGGCCACCGCGAGCTGTGCGTGATCACCAACAGCTTCCAGGTCAGCGCGCTGCTCGCCGACTACCCGCAGATCGAGCTGCACCACGCCGGCGGCCGGGTCGACCCCGACAACCACGCTACCGTGGGGCCGGCGGTGGCGGCCTATCTGAGCGGGGTCAATCTGGATCTGGCCTTCTTCAGCTCGTCCTCGTGGCATCTAGAGCGCGGCCTGACCACGCCGGACGAGGCCAAGCTGGTGGTCAAGCAGCAGCTGCTGCACAGCGCCGCGCGGCGGGTACTGCTCGCCGACAGCGCCAAGTACGGCCGCTTCGGGCGCTTTCGCGCCTGCTCGCTGGAGGCATTCGATCTCATCGTCACCGACGATGCGCTGCCGCCGCCGGCGCGTCAGGCGCTGGCCGAGCGCGGCATCGCGCTGAGCTGCGTGCCCGTCACCGAGCCCGCCGCCGCCGAAGGCGCTGGCCACCCTCACCCCGACCCGCTTCTCAACCGCTAGCCCAGGAGCCCCACGATGCCTCTGATTGGCTGTATCGCCGACGATTTCACCGGTGGCACCGACCTCGCCAACAATCTGGTCAAGAGCGGGTTTCGTACCCGCCAGGTCATCGGCGTGCCCGACAGCGACAGCCCAAACGAGCCGGTGGATGCCGTCGTGGTCGCGCTGAAGTCGCGCAGCATTCCTGCCGCGGACGCCGTCTCCCAGTCGCTGGCGGCGCTCGAGTGGTTGCGTCGCCAGGGCTGCGAGAAGTTCTTCTTCAAGTACTGCTCCACCTTCGACTCCACCCCCGAGGGCAACATCGGGCCGGTGGCCGAGGCGCTGATGACTGCGCTGGGGGTCGATGGCACGCTGTTCTGCCCGGCCTTTCCGGCCACCGGGCGCACGGTCTATCAGGGGCATCTGTTCGTGGGCGACCGCCTGCTCAACGACAGCGGCATGGAGCGGCATCCGCTCAACCCGATGCGCGACGCCGATCTGGTGCGCTGGCTGGGGCAGCAGACCCAGGCCGCCACCGGCCTGGTCGACCACGCTTGCCTGAGCCGCGGCGAGGCGGCCACCCGCGAGCGCATCGATCAGCTGATCGCCGAGGGGCGGCCGCTGATCGTCACCGACACCCTGGACGATGCTCAGCTCACCACCCTGGCCCGCGCCAGCGCCCATCTGCCGCTGGTCACCGGCGGCTCGGGGTTGGCGCTCGGCCTCGGCGCGCTCTACCAGCCGGCGGTCAGTGACCCCGGCCAGCTGCCGTCGGCCCAGGGCAGTGCGGTGATCCTGGCCGGTAGCGCCTCGCGCCGCACCCGCGAGCAGATCGAGCACGCCACTGCGCGTCTGCCCACCTATACCCTCGACCCGCAGCGCCTGGCTGATGATTTCGACGCCACCCTCGAGGCGGTCATGGTCTGGGCCACGCCGCAGCTCGGCGAGACGCCGCTGCTGATCCACAGCGACACCCGACCCGAGGCGGTCGAGGCGGCCCAGGCGCAGCTCGGGGTCGAGGCCGCCGGGGCGCTGATCGAGCGCGCCCTGGCGACCCTGGCCGAGCGTCTGCTCGCCCAGGGCGTGCGCCAGTGGATCGTCGCCGGCGGCGAGACCTCCGGGGCGATCGTGCAGGCGCTGGGAATCGCGGCGCTGCGCATCGGCCCCGAGATCGCCCCGGGGGTGCCCTGGACCCACGCCGCCACCGCCAGCGGCGATATCCATCTGGCGCTGAAGTCAGGCAACTTCGGCGCCCCCGAGATGTTCACCAGCGCCTGGGAGATCATTCGATGAGCGACGCCACCAGCGAACGCCAGCTACGCCAGCGCATTGCTACCCTGGGCCAGCGCCTCTATGCCCGCGGCCTGAGCCCGGGTACCAGCGGCAATATCAGCGTGCGTCTCGACGAGCAGAGCTGGCTGTGCACGCCGACCAACTCCTGCATGGGCGAACTCGAGCCGGAGGCGATCAGCCGGCTCGACTGGGAGGGCAACCATCTCGGCGGCGAGCCGCCGAGCAAGGAGTACTTCTTCCATCTGGCCTACTACCGCCATCGGCCGGCGGCGCAGGCGATCGTCCACCTGCACTCGAGCTACTCCAGCGCGGTGGCCTGTCTCGACGATCTCGACCCGCACAACGCGCTGCCGCCGATCACCCCCTACTTCGTGATGCGCATCGGCAACCTGCCGCTGCTGCCGTACCGCCGCCCCGGCGATGCGCGGCTGGGCGACGACATCGCCCGCTACGCGTCCAAGCACGCCGCGGTGCTGCTGGCCAATCACGGCCCGGTGGTGACCGGCAAGACGCTCGACGCCACGGTCAGCGCCGCCGAGGAGCTGGAGGAGACCGCCAAGCTCTACCTGCTGCTGCGCGACAAGCCCTACCGCGAACTCAACCGGTCGCAGATCGAGGAGCTCAAGGAGGTGTTCGGTGCCGAGTGGGAGAGCTGAGCAGGGGAAGTAGAAGAGAAGGAAAAGAGGAGGAAGGACATGCCTGCGCCGGACGGGCGCAGGCAGTTGGTGGTACCCGTCTACGTCTAGGTAGCACACGCAAAGTCGGTGATCACCGTGGCCCCCACACCCTGGAACGAATCCATCGCCATCAGCGCCGCCGGCGCTTCGGCCAAGCCAATACGCCGGCCGACCAGCCGCGCCGGGTCGAGCCGGCCGTGGCGCACCATGTCGAGCATGGCGCCGTAGCGGTGCGCCTGCATGCCGTGGCTGCCCAGAATCTCCAGCTCCTCGGCGATCACCCGGTGCATGGGCAGCGGCGGCGACTGCTGGTCCCCTGCCATCAGCCCCACCTGTACGTGCTTGCCGCGGGTGCGCAGACTCAGGATCGAGTTCTGGCAGGTGAGCCGGCTGCCCAGCGCGTCCAGCGAGACATGGGCGCCACCCTGACTCAGCTCGCGGACCGCTGCGACGACATCCGCACACTGCGTGGCATTCAGCGTCGCCGTGGCACCGAGTTCCCGCGCCAGGTGCAGCTTGGCGTCGTCGATATCCACCGCCACCACCTGGGCGCCCAGGGCGCTGGCGATCATGATCGCCGACAGCCCGACCCCGCCGCAGCCGTAGACGCTGACCCACTGCCCGCCGCTGACCCGGCCCTGATCGACCACCGCCCGGAAAGCGGTGGCGAAACGGCAGCCGAGGCCCGCGGCGGTGGCGAAGTCCATGCTCTCGGGTAGTGCGACCAGGTTGAGATCGGCCTGCTGCAGACTGGTGTACTCGGCGTAGGAACCCCACTGGGTGAAACCGGGCTGCACCTGGTTGTGGCACACCTGCTGGTGGCCGCTGCGGCACTCGTGGCAGGCGCCGCAGCCGCTGACGAAGGGCACGGTGACCCGCGCGCCCGGCTGCCAGCGGGTCACCTCCTTGCCCACCGCGACGATGGTGCCGGCCAGCTCGTGCCCGGGCACGTGGGGCAGCACGATGTCGCTGTCGTGCCCCATCCAGGCGTGCCAGTCGCTGCGGCACAGCCCCGATGCCTCTACCCGCACCACGACACCATGAGGCTCGGGTGAGGGGTCGGGCACGGTCTGGATACTGGGAGGTGTCTGGAAGCTTTCGAAGACCACGGCTTTCATGGCGATGACTCGTACGCTGGAGGGTGGGAGAGCGCGGCGTGACGACTGGCCGATCCTGAGAGACAGGCTACCGCGAATGGCCGAAATAGCTTTGCGTTATTTCCCCTCATCGCGGCTGGATGGCAAGCTTGTTTTAACGAATCGCCAGAATAGAGAAGGATCTTCCCTTGAAGCCGCTGGATGACATCAACCTGCGTCTGCTGGATCTGTTGCAGCAGGATGGCCGCATGACCAACGCCAGGCTGGCCGAAGCCCTGGCGCTGAGCGAGACGCCGTGCTGGCGACGGCTCAAGCGCCTGGAAGAGGAGAAGCTGATCACCGGCTATCAGGCCAATCTGGACCGCAAGCGGCTGGGGCTGGGGGTGCTGGCCTTCGTCCAGCTCAACTGCTCGGAGCACGATGCCGGCTCGGTGGCGGCGTTCGAGCGGATCATCAACGCCAGCCCCAATATCCTCGCCTGCCACAACACCACCGGCGACGACGACTTCCTGCTGATCATCGTGGCCAAGGATCTGGACGATTACAGCCAGTTCGTGGAGCGCGAGCTGCGACGGCTGCCGGGGGTGACCAATATCCGCTCCAGCCTGTCGCTGCGCGAGGTGAAGTCGACCAACCGGCTGCCGCTGGGTTGATGGATCAGGCCACGCGGTGACCCAGCGTGACCAATCCCGCCGCGGCCAGCTCCTGCAGGCCGAGAATGATGCGTTGATCGGGCAGTTCCGGGTGGTGCTCGGCAAAATCACGCACCACCTGGTGGGAGGAGGCGCCCGATCGGCAGTGGGCGAGCAGGGCCCGTGCCTGGCCAGGCGTCAGGTGCACAGAGGCGGCCGCATCGAGCCGGGTTACCGGCGCCACCTCGGACAGTGGCGTCATGGGGTCCAGCTCGACCCGGGTGCGCCGGCGTTGCCAGAACCGCTGGTCCGGCCAGCGCGTTTCGCGGCGGTAGATGTTCCAGCGTGAGTTCAGATATTGCTGGTAGTCATCGTGCAGACTCTGCGCGTAACTGGGCAGCATGTCGGCGTTGTGGGTCAACGCATTGACCGCGACCAGCGCGCCGTGGATGCCGCTGCCCAGGGCATAGGGAATGCCCGTGGAAGACAGCGGGTCGCGCGCCGTGGCCGCGTCGCCGACGGCGACCCAGCCGTCGCCCCCGGGGTCGACGAGACGTGAGGTATGCGCGGGAAAACCGCGTGGGGGCGTGATGAAACGCACCCCTTCGGTCAGTGGCGCGATCAGTGGCATCGCTGCCAGCCGTTGCTGCCAGCACTGAGCGTCTGTCAGTCGCCGTTCACCGGCCAGATCGGCATCGCTCATCGCCACCACCACCAGACGGCGTCCCGGTAAGGGGGCCGCGTACCACCAGCCGTAGTCGCAGGCCTCGACGTGGATGGCCGAAGGGATCGTGGCTTGCGCCGGCAACTGTGCGACACGCGCGATACCGACGAGCCGGTCCTCGTGACAGCGTACCGTGCCGATGTGTCGCGCCAGCCGTCCGCTGCGCCCGGTGGCGTCGATCAGAAATCGGCTACGCAGCGAACGCGGCCCCGTCTCTTCCCCCTGCAGCTGCAGTTGCCACTCCCCCGACGCTAGACGTTGCGCGCTCCGTAAGCGGGTCCGTTGCCACAGGTGACCGCCACGCGCCTGGAACGTCTCGGCCAGCAGGCGATCGAAGCCGGTTCGGTCGAGACTCCAGCCGTTGCCGTGCAGCGTGAACAGGTAGTCGAGCGCCTGAGGGGTCTCGCCGCCCCAGGCGGCGAGACTGCCGAACGATGCCAGCGGCTGGGTGGCGCGAAAGCGCTCCCAGACACCGAGGTAGTCGAGCAGGGGGCGGGCCCCCGGCGACAGGGACTCGCCGATACGGGGTCCGTCATAGGCGTCGGCCTCGACCATGGCGATGGCGAGATCGTCGCGCTGCAGCAGCGTGAGGCCGGCGGCACTACCCGCCGGCCCGCCACCCAGGATCACCACATCCCAGAGCCGCTCCGCCGATGACCGGCTCATGTGCCGGAGGCGCGCTGGATCACGCCTTGCGCCAGGGCGGCATGGTTACGTTCACGCTCGACGAAGTAGGGGAAGCCCTCGGGGCCCTGGTTGACGATGAAACCGAGCCGGCTCCAGTTAGCGATGATCGCGGCGGTCGAGTCGATACCGCGCTGGTAGGGAACGCGCTGTCCGGCGGCGATCACCGTCTGGTCGTCGATGCGCGAGACCACCGCGTCCAGCACCTGAGCGTCGGGCTCGATGTCTCCGGTGACAACGTGCATGGGGCTCTGCGGTGGCCACCAGTAGACATAGAACGTCGGTGGCACCTGGATGCCGGTACCGTCGGCGAACTGGTTGATGCTCGGATTGGTGATGTTGGGCGTCTGCACCGTGCACTCGTGGAAGTCGGCCTGCCACGGGATCGCCATGCGTTTGGTCAGATCGCCCGGTTCACAGCCTTGACCCTCGGCTTCGTCGGCGGTGGGGCTCAGGCCGTGTTCCCGGTAGTACGTCTGCAAGCGGGCGTCGCCATGTTGGTGATGCGCCAGCTTGAGCTGTAGGGGAGCCTGATAGATGGGGGCGTTGCGCACGATCCAGGTGGTTTCGATGCCGGGTGAGAAGGGCGCGCCGACGCAGTTGCCGGTGTGGGCTTCGTCGAGCCGTTCGGCCAGGTCGCGTGATTTGGCGGCGCCGGTGCGGAACTTGCCGGCCGCCCACTGGTGCAGGAAGAAGTACTGGGTCGGCGAGAGGGTCTCGAACTTGTAGATGGGGCCCTGGTTGGTCACCGAGTTGTCGCCGGAGTTGAGCGGCATCAGCGGGATACCGTCTTTCGAGAACAGCTGGTTGGGGCCGTTGGGCACCTTGTCGATCCACTCGGCGTAATCGAGCGGCAGAACCGGCACCCGGAAGTAACCGAAGTAGCGCCAGCGATGTTCGGCATTGGCGGACGAGGCATCGCGCAGATCGAAGCCGGGGTTGGCGAAGTCGTCGAGATAGGGGATGTCGGCGACCCAGCGATAGCCCTGCATCCGTTCGATGATCGGCCTGACCTGGGTCTCGTAGTCGACTTCGTACTCGGGGTCGTAGCCTGCCAATGGGGTGTAACCGGCGTGACTCGGAAAGGCGCTGGCGGCGTCGCAGTTCTCGCGGTAGATCGCCGGGTCGGCGTTCATATGGCGGATCGCGACGTCGTAGGCGGTATCGTACAGCGTGGTGATGTTGACCAGCTCGGGGGCGTACTTGGGACTGCCGATCAATAGCCAGCCGGCCTCGGCCTCGACCGTCTCACCGCTGGTCAGATGCACGGTGGCGAGCACGTAACCGTCGGCGATGTCATCCCAGTAACCGGCGGCGCCACGGAAGGAGGTGATATCGCCGGTGCCGGTGACCTGGCCGAATCCGCTGAGGGCGATCAGGTTGCCGGCGTCATCGAGGCGTAGCTCGCCGAGCGAGTCGATCTGCTCACCACCGGCGTCGAGCGGCGGGAAGCTGCCGCACGGGTAGTCGTCGGGAATGTTGTAGCGCGAGAAAGCGACCTGGTCGCCGGGGCGCTCGATATGGCGCGGGCCGGGGTCGATGATCAGCCGCTGACGTGCCTTGTCACCGATGACACCGGGATTGTTGACCGGAATGTGCTGGTTGGCATAGCTGTTGGCGGCCCCGAACTCGAGATTGCCCTGCAGCTCGGAGAAGGTGTACCAGACCGGCTTCTTGTTGGCGATGTGCACCGTCCAGACGATCTTCTCGATGTCGTCATCGGCCAGCGAGACCGCACGGGTGCCTTCGGCATCGCGCGCGAAGACCTGGAACTTGGCCGCCTGGCGCTTGATTCTGCCGATGCTGTCCTTGAACTGCCGCACGGGCGACGGTGTGCCATCGGTGTCGATAGGATTGCCCGATGCGTCGCAAGCGATCGGCAAGCCGCCGACGCGCTCCGGCGCCAGATAGAATTCGTCCGGGCTGTTGCCCAGGCGTGCCACGCCGATACGTGGATGAATCTCGTAGTGACCGGCCATGCCGACCTCCCTGTGCACATTCGCTGTTATCGGCGGTGCAGTCCGGGTTGGCGGCACCGCTCCACGGGGCGAGTCGGAGCGGCCACTGGCGGTCGTCAGCCTTCCACGCCGGAAGACTCGCTATAGAAAAAATAGCAATTGCTAATGCAGAATTGCCAAATAAAAGAACGGGTAAGTGCATGAGTTGGCAGTTTATTTCGTCTAACGTAAATGGCTTACATAGTTAAAAGGAAAAGGCTTACACGGTTGAACGGTAATGGCTTACAGCGAGGGAGTGGCAGGTTCGTTCACACCTGCCCGTACCTGCCCGCCTCGTCGCCCAGCCAGCGCTGGATCAGCGCCGGGGCCACGTCGGGGGCCTCTTCGAGCAGTGCCGTCGCCAGCGCGGTGACGGTATCGAGCAGGTCGCGGTCGCGCTCCAGGTCGGCGATCTTCATCTGCGCCAGCCCGGTCTGGCGGGTGCCCAGCACCTCGCCGGGGCCGCGCAGTTCGAGATCCTTCTCGGCGACCTTGAAGCCGTCGGTGGTGTCGCGCAGGATGCCCAGGCGCTCGCGGGAGTGGTGCGACAGCGGCGGGTGATAGAGCAGCACGCAGTAGCTGTCGACGCGCCCGCGGCCGACCCGGCCACGCAGCTGGTGCAGCTGGGAGAGCCCCAGGCGCTCCGGGTTCTCGATGATCATCAGGCTGGCGTTGGGCACGTCGACCCCCACCTCGATCACCGTGGTCGCCACCAGCAGATCGAGCTCGCCACGCTTGAAGGCGTCCATCACCTCACCTTTCTCGGCGGCCTTCATGCGCCCGTGGACCAGCCCGATCTGGAGTGCCGGCAGCGCCTCGGTCAGGGTGTCGCGGGTGACTTCTGCAGCCTGACAGGTGAGTGCCTCCGACTCTTCGATCAGCGTGCACACCCAGTAGGCCTGGCGACCCTCGGCGCAGGCGCTGCGGATGCGCTCGATCACCTCCGGGCGGCGCTCGTCGGGCACCGCCACGGTATGCACCGGGGTGCGCCCCGGCGGCAGCTCGTCGATCACCGAGAGGTCGAGATCGGCGTAGGCGCTCATCGCCAGGGTGCGCGGGATCGGCGTGGCGGTCATGATCAACTGATGCGGGGTCAGGCCGCCGTTTTCGCCCTTCTGGCGCAGCGCCAGGCGCTGGTGCACACCGAAGCGGTGCTGCTCGTCGATCACCGCCAGCCCCAGGCGCTGGAAGCTGACGTCATCCTGGAACAGCGCATGGGTGCCCACCACCACCTGGGCGCGGCCATCGGCGATCGCCGCCTTGGTGTCGCCGCGCGCCTTGCCCTTGAGCTTGCCGGCGAGCCAGCCCACCTCGATGCCCAGCGGTTCGAGCCAGCTGCGGAACTGGCGGAAGTGCTGCTCGGCGAGAATCTCCGTCGGCGCCATCACGGCGGCCTGGCAGCCGCCGGCGACCGCGGCCAGTACCGCCATCGCGGCGACCACGGTCTTGCCCGAGCCGACATCGCCCTGGACGAGACGCAGCATCGGTACCTCGCGCTCCAGGTCGCGCCCGATCTCGTCGAGCACGCGGCGCTGGGCCTGGGTCAGCGAGAACGGTAGCTGGGTCAGAAAGCGCGCCTGCAGATGGCCGCTGCCGGCGAGCTTGGGGGCGCCGTCGGTCTGGATGCGCAGGCGCACCTGACGCAGGCTCAACTGGTGCGCCAGCAGCTCCTCCAGCGCCAGCCGGCGCTGGGCCGGATGGCGCCCGGCGGCGAGCACCTCCTGCGGGGCGTCCGGCGGCGGCTCGTGCAGATAGCGCAGCGCTTCGAGCAGGCCGGGCAGGCGAAAGCGCTGGCGCAGCGTCGCGGGAATCCACTCCGGCAGCGCGTCCGGCGCCTCCGCCAGGCGCTTCAGTGCCTGCTGGATCAGCGCCCGCAGGCGCGGCTGGGCGAGCCCTTCGGTGGCCGGGTAGATGGGGGTCAGGTGCTCGTCCACCGGCGGCGCTTCGCTCTGCACCAGACGGTACTCGGGGTGGTAGATCTCGAGCCCGGTGCTGCCGGCGCGGGCTTCGCCGAAGCAGCGCACCTGCACGCCCTTTACGAACTGCTGCTGCTGGGCCGGCGAGAAGTGGAAGAAGCGCAGGCTGAGAATGCCGGAGCCATCCTTGAGCCGCACCAGCAGGCTGCGCCGGCGCCCGCGGATCACGTCGGCGGCGCTCACCTCGCCCTCGACCACCGCCTCGGTCCCTGCCCGCAGGGTGCCGATCGGAGTGATCCGGGTACGATCCTGGTAGCGCAGCGGCAGATGGAACAGCAGATCGGCGATCTGGACGATCCGCAGCCGGGCCAGCTTGAGCGCGAGTGCTTCGCCGACGCCGGCGAGGTCGGTGACCGGTGCGTCGAGGCTCATGCCGCCTCGACGTCGCTACCGTGAACCTGATCGATCGCCTGGATCAGCGCATCGATCGCGCGCGGCCGCGGGAAGCTGGCACGCCAGGCCAGGGCCACGCTGCGGGTGGGGGCGTCACCCTTGAACGGCCGGCTCTCGAGCAGGCCACCCTCGTAGTGGCTGGTGCCGATGGCCAGTTTGGGCAGCACCGTGATACCGAGCCCCGAGGCGACCATGTGGCGGATCGTCTCGAGCGAGCCGCCCTCGGCGATCAGGGTGTTCTCGGGGTTGTTGAGCTGGGCGCTGATCGCCGGGCACGCCTCGAGAATCTGGTCGCGGAAGCAGTGGCCCTCGCCGAGCAGCAGCAGGCGCTCCTTGAGCAGATCCTCCTTGTCGATCGCGGCGCGCTCGGTCCACGGGTGACCGGCCGGCAGCAGGATCTCGAATGGCTCCTGATAGAGCGTCTTGGTGACCACGTCCGGCTCGTTGAACGGCAGCGCGACGAAGATCGCATCCAGCTCGCCGCTACGCAGCTTACGCCGCAGCACGCCGGTGAAGCTCTCTTCGATGTACAACGGCATCTGCGGGGCGATGCGCGACAGCGCCGGAATCAGATGCGGGAACAGATAGGGGCCGATGGTGTAGATGGCGCCGATGCGCAGCGGGCTGATCAGCTGGTCCTTGCCCTCGCTGGCCATCTCCTTGATCAGCGTCGCCTGCTCCAGCACGCGGTGCGCCTGCTCGACGATACGCTCGCCCAGCGGCGTCACCTGTACGGTGGACTTGGAGCGCTCGAACAGCGCGATGCCCAGCTCTTCCTCGAGCTTCTTGACCGCCACCGACAGCGTCGGCTGCGAGACGAAGCAGCGTTCGGCAGCGCGACCGAAGTGACGCTCCTGCGCCAAGGTTACGATGTAACGGAGTTCTGTTAGAGTCATGAGGTGGGACCGAAAGGCTCCCTTAATTCGCAGAGAAGAGAATCATCGCAAAGGGCCGTAGACGTCACTCACGTCTGCGACCTGAGACCGTCTCTCGTGGTCATTCGTGTCTTCACGGATGTATTAACAAGGATGTTTTACCAAGAGGCCAGGGAAAGGTGAAGAAAACCACATTAATTCTAGGTTGCGGCGATATCGGCACCCAGCTCGGCAAGCAGCTGATCGCCGCCGGGCATCGCGTGATCGGCGCGCGGCGCAACGCCGGCGCGCTGGAAGGCACCGGGATCGAGCCGGTGGCGCTGGACGTCACCGACGACGCGGCCTTGGCCGCGCTACCGGATGCCGATTTCGTGGTCTACGCGGTGACCGCCGACCGCTTCGAAGAGAGCGCCTACGCCGCGGCCTATCCGGAAGGGCTCAAGGCGGTGATCGCCCAGTTCGCCCAGCGCGAGGCGCCGCCCAAGCGGCTGTTCTTCGTCTCCTCGACCAGCGTCTACGCCCAGCAGGGCGGCGAGGAGGTCGACGAGACCTCGCCCACCGAGCCCAACGGCTTCTCCGGCACGCTGATGCGCGAAGCCGAGCAGGCGTTGCTCGACCATACGCTGCCGGGCACCGTGGTGCGTCTCTCCGGCATCTACGGCCCGGGCCGCGACCGCCTGATCCGCCAGGTGAAGGAGGGCCGGATCGCCGCCGCCAACCCGCCGATGTACTCCAACCGCATTCATCGCGACGACTGCGCCGGGGTGCTGGCGCATCTGATCGGAATGGCCGAGCGCGACGAGCCGCTGGAGTCGATCTATCTCGCCAGCGACGGCGAGTCGGCGCCGCTCCACGAAGTGATGGCGTGGATCGCCAAGCAGCTCAAGGTGGAAACGCCGGAGGTGATCCAGTCACCGCTGCGCCGGCGCTCGAGCAAGCGCTGCAACAACGCTCGCCTGCGCGCCTCGGGCTACACCTTTCACTACCCCTCCTTCCGCGAAGGCTACGCCGATATCCTCAAGCAGGGCGGTTTTCTGCGCGACACCGCCAAGGCGTGATGTCGGGCGGCGATGATGCCGCCCGCCAACGCTCAGCCAGTCGAGAGATAGCCAGTCAATGCGAGATACGACAGAGCGCCCATTGCCGGGCGCTCTGTCGTTACTGGGTGGTTATCGAGTGGTTATCGAGTGGCTAGCGCCTATTCGGCACGCCTCGTGCGAGCTGGCCTATCTGACGTCGTCCATCCGCTCGGTACTCTCGCCTGCCAGCGTCGAGCCGTGATCCTGGCGCAGCGGCCCGGCCAGCTTGCGCAGCGCGACATAGAACACCGGCGTCAGCAGCAGGCCGAACAGGGTCACCCCGAGCATGCCGGCGAAAACCGCGACCCCCAGCGCCTGGCGTACCTCGGCGCCCGCGCCGTGGCCCAGCGCCAGCGGTATCACCGCCGCGGTGAAGGTGATCGAGGTCATGACGATCGGGCGCAGGCGTAGACGGCAGGCCTCCAGCGCCGCGGCCACGGTCTCGCGACCCTCGAGCTCCAGCTCGCGGGCGAACTCGACGATCAGGATCGCGTTCTTGCACGCCAGCCCGATCAGCACCACCAGCCCCACCTGGACGAAGATATTGGTATCGCCGCCCACCAGGCGCACCCCGATCAGCGCCGAGAGCACGCACATCGGCACGATCAAAATCACCGCCAGCGGCAGGGTCCAGCTCTCGTAGAGCGCGGCCAGCACCAGGAACACCAGCATCACCGCCAGCGGGAACACGATCAGCGCGGCGTTGCCCTGGGTCGCCTGCTGATAGCTGAGATCGGTCCACTCGAAGTCGATCCCTGCCGGCAGCACCTGGGCGCCGATCCGGGTCAGCTCGGCCATCGCCTGGGGCGAGGAGAGCACCCGCGGGTCGGCCTCGCCGGCGAGATCGGCGGCGGGGTAGCCGTTGAAGCGCAGCACCGGGTCGGGGCCGAAGGTCTGGTGGACCTTTATCATCGAGCCGATCGGCACCATCTCGCCCTGGGCGTTGCGGGTGCGCAGGCGAGCGATGTCCTCGACGCTGTCGCGGTAGGGGGCGTCGGCCTGGGCAATGACCTGCCAGGTGCGGCCGAACTGGTTGAAGTCGTTGACGTAGGTCGAGCCCAGATAGGTCTGCAGGGTGTCGAAGAGGTCGGCCACCGCCACCCCCTGCGACTTGGCCTTCAAGCGGTCGACGTCGGCATCGAGCTGGGGCACGTTGGCCTGATAGCTGGTGATCGGATAGGACATCCCCGGGGTCTGCATCACCGCGCCCTGGAAGGCGTTGACCGCTTCCTGCAGCGGGCCGTAGCCGAGGCCGCCGCGATCCTCGAGGAACAGCTGATAGCCGGAGCCGTTGCCGAGCCCCAGGATCGGCGGCGGCATGAACGAGAAGGCGATGCCGTCCTTGAGCGCGCCGAGCTTGCCGGCGAGTTCGGCATTGATCTCCGCTGCCGTGCGGGTGCGCTCGGTGAACGGCGTCAGGGTCAGAAACGCCAGACCGGTGTTGGAGGTGTTAGTGAACTGCAGGGCATTGAGCCCCGGGAACGAGATCGCATGCTCGACCCCATCGGTGTGCATGGCGATATCCACCACCTGGCGCAGCAGGGCGTCGGTGCGTTCGAGGGAGGCGCCCTCGGGCAGCTTGACGCCGGCGATCAGGTACATCTTGTCCTGCACCGGAATGAACCCGGGCGGCACCGTCTTGAACAGATAGCCGGTGGCCCCGAGCAGGATCAGATAGATCACGAACACCGCGCCGCGGCGTTTCAGGCTGCGCGACACCACGCCCCGATAGCGTTCGGAGCCGGCGTTGAAGAGCCGATTGAAGGGCCGGAACAGCCAACCGAACAGGGCGTCGATCACCCGCGTCAGGCGATCCTTGGGCGCATCGTGGGGCCTGAGCAGCATCGCCGCCAGGGCCGGCGACAGCGTCAGCGAGTTGATCGTCGAGATGACCGTGGAGATGGCGATGGTCACCGCGAACTGGCGATAGAACTGGCCGGTCACCCCGGAGAGAAAGGCCATCGGCACGAACACCGCGCACAGCACCAGGCCGATGGCCACGA
Source organism: Salinicola endophyticus (assembly GCF_040536835.1). Taxonomy (NCBI): domain Bacteria; kingdom Pseudomonadati; phylum Pseudomonadota; class Gammaproteobacteria; order Oceanospirillales; family Halomonadaceae; genus Salinicola; species Salinicola endophyticus. The sequence goes on along the minus strand of NZ_CP159578.1, from coordinate 4,189,054 downwards.
TCGGCCCCGAGACCTCGCGCATTGCCTGATGCGCCGCGGCGCGTGGCGCCAGCCCCTGCTCGATGTTGCGCTCCACGTTCTCCACCACCACGATGGCGTCGTCGACGACGATACCGATCGCCAGCACCAGCCCGAACAGGGTCAGGGTGTTGATCGAGTAGCCGAGCAGCAGCAGCACCGCGAAGGTGCCCACCACCGAGACCGGCACCGCCAGCAGCGGGATCAGCGAGGCGCGCCAGGTCTGCAGGAACAGCGTTACCACCAGCACCACCAGCAGCACCGCTTCCAGCAGGGTCTGGATCACCGAGTGGATCGAATCGGTGACGAACAATGTGGTGTCGTAGACGCTGCGATACTCGAGCCCGGCGGGGAACTGGGTCGCCAGCTCGTCCATGGTGTGGATCACCTGGTCGCGAATCTCCAGCGCGTTGGCCCCGGGCGACTGGAAGATGCCGATCGCCACCGCGTCCTTGCCATCCAGACGGGCGCGCAGGGTGTAGTCGCCGGCGCCGAGCTGCAGCCGGGCAACATCCTTGAGCCTGAGAATGTCGCCGTCGGCGCCGGTCTTGAGCACGATGTCGCCGAACTCCGCCTCGCTGGTCAGGCGCCCCTTGGCGTTGATCAGGGTCAGGAAGTCGCTGTCCGGCATCGGCTCGCCGCCGATCTGCCCGGCGGAGACCTGCACGTTCTGGTCGCGGATCGCCGCCACCACGTCGCCGGCGGTCAGGCCGTGGGCGGCGACCCGGTCCGGGTCGAGCCACACGCGCATGGCGTAGTCGCCGCCGCCGAACAGCTGCGCCTCACCCACGCCGGGGATGCGCGCCAGCTGGTCGCGTACGTGAAGGCGGGCATAGTTGCGCAGGTAGAGGGTGTCGTAGCGGTCGTCCGGCGAGACCAGGTGGACCACCATCAGAAAGGTCGGTGACTGCTTCTGGGTGGTCACGCCCTGGCGGCGCACCGCCTCGGGCAGGCGTGCCAGGGCCTGGCTGACCCGGTTCTGCACCCGCACCGTGGCCTGTTCGGCGTCGGTGCCGGGGCGGAAGGTGACGGTCATCTGCAGCACCCCGTCGGAGCCGGCGACCGACTTGTAGTACATCATCCCCTCGACGCCGGTGATCGCCTCCTCGAGCGGCGCAGCGACGGTGTCGGCGATCTCCTTGGGGTTGGCGCCGGGGTAGACCGTGCGCACCAGTACCGAGGGCGGCACCACCTCCGGATACTCGCCGATCGGCAGGTTGGGGATCGAGATCGCGCCGAGCGCGAGCATGACTATCGACAGCACCGCAGCGAAGATCGGGCGGTCGACGAAGAAACGTGAAACATTCATGCCTTGGGGCTCCTGCGCGGCGGATGCGATGCCCGCCGCTTGTCGTCGTTCCCGTGAATGGGGGGGCCGGCGGCGCACCTGGCGCCGCCGCCGCTCAAGAGCGCGTTGCGAGCGCGCCTTCGGCCGTGGGTTGCGGGTCGGTCGGTCGTGGATCGACCGGATGCGGTGAGATGGTCATGCCGGGGGCGTAGATCTTCTGGGTGCCGTTGACCACGATGCGGTCTCCCGGGGCGAGGCCGTCGCGGATCACCACCCGGTCGCCGACCGCGGCGCCGGTCACCACCGGTTGCGGCGTGACGCTGTTGTCATCGGCCACCCGATAGACGAAGCGCCGATCCTGGTTGGTCAGCACCGCCTGGCGGTCGATCAGCAGCGCCGCGGTGAGCGAGGCGACGGGCATCTCGACGCGGGCGAACTGGCCGGGGCGGATGCGCCCGTCCGGATTGTCGAGCACGGCGCGGTAGGTCAGGGTGCCGGTGGTGGGGTCGATACGGTTATCGACGAAGTCGAGCCGACCGCGATGGGGAAAGCCGCTCTCGCCGGTGAGACTGACCCGCACCGCCACGGGGTGGTCGGGGTCGACGCTCGCCAGCGTGTTCTCGGCGCCGCTCTCGTTGCTGTCGAAATAGACATAGAGTGGGTCGACCGAGACCAGCGTGGTCAACAGCGTCTGGTCGGCGCTGGCCAGGTTGCCGCGGGTGACCAGCGCTCGCCCGATGCGGCCGGCCACCGGCGCGGTGACGCGGGTGTACTCGAGGTCGAGCTCGGCGCTGGTGAGCGCGGCGCGGGCCTGCGCTTCACGCGCACGGGCATCCTGGGCCGCCGCCTGGCGCTGGTCGTGCTGCTCCTGGGAGATCATGTGGCGGCCGATCAGCCGGCGCGAGCGGCTGGCTTCGACATCGGCGAGCTGACGCTGGCTACGCGCCTGGGCCAGGGCCGCCTTGGCGGCATCGACGCGCGCCGCATAGGGGCGCGGGTCGATGCGCAAGAGCAGATCGCCGGCCTTGACCAGCTGGCCCTCGGTGAAGGCGATCTCATCGACATAGCCGCTCACCCGCGGGCGTAGTGCCACGGTCTCGGGCGCCTCGATGCGTCCGGTGAAGGTCTCGGTGAGCGTGATCGGCTCGGCTGCGACGGTGGCGACATCGACCTCGGGCGGTGGCGGGGCGGCGGCCTGGGGCTCGCCGTGGGCATCGCAGCCGGCCAGCAGCAGCGCTGCCAGCAGCCAGGTGGTTGTGAGCCAAGTGATTCGTAGCCAGGTGGTTCGCAGATACGCGATCTGCCGTCCCGTGATCGGCGTGACGGCGGCCAACCTCGCGCCAGGCGCGGGGGGCTGGTTGAACTTCTCCATCATGGTTCGCTCCGTGTGACATTCCCCGAAGGAGGGCAAGCTATTGGCTCAACTTAAGTTGAGGTCAAGCGTGGCGGGGAAACCGCCCGGGGGCATGGAGTGCCAATCTAAAGGCTGGCGGTGGTGGGGCGTTATCGGCTTCCTGTCGATTGCTTGCCCGATTCTCCGCAGAAACCGGTCAGCCACGGAAGGGGTTTCGGGACCGCCTGGGCGAGGGGCTGGCGCAAGGACGGCGTCTTGCCGAATTCTTCAGAGTACTTGCCCGATTCTGCAAGTCTCTGCCAGACGCGCCCAATATCGCCGAAAGTGGGCTTATACTCGCGCTCTATCGCTTGATGCCTTTCCATCCGTCCAGCAGGGGAGTGACGCCGTGACCGCCGCACAGGCCATCCCGAGGCACGCCGAGTCGTCGTTCGACGCCTTGATGAATACTCTCGTGGCGCGCATTCTCGCCCATGCCGACGCGGAGGGGTTCACTGCCAGCGCCATTCCCGGTCTGGAGCTGGTGCGCGCCAATTCGACCACGGCCTGCATGGGCTCGCGGGTCTACGAGCCGGCGCTGTGTCTGATCGCCCAGGGCGCCAAGACGGTGTGGCTGGGGGATCGCCAGATCGACTATGGCCCGCTGAGTTGCATGGTCTCGGCGGTGCCGCTGCCGATTCTGGGCAAGGTGACCCAGGCCTCGCCCCAGACCCCGTATCTGGGCATCAAGCTCACGATCGACCCCCAGGAGGTCACCGATCTGATCCTGGCGATGGGGCTGCCGGTGGCACGGCAGCCGGAGGAGGAGTTGTGCCCGGAGGGGGCCTGCGGGCTCGGCCATGTCCTGGCCGATCAGGGGATGCTGGAAGCGTTGTCGCGTCTGGTCGGGCTGCTGGATACGCCTCAGGACATCGCGATCCTGGCGCCGCTGGTGCGGCGGGAGATCCTCTATCGGGCGCTGGTCGGGGAGTTGGCACCCTATATGCGCAAGTTCGCCATGGTCGATGGCCAGACCCACCGCATGGCCCGGGTGATCGAGGTGCTCCAGGCGCGCTTCCGCGAGCCGCTGCGGGTGGGCGATCTCGCCGACATGGTGAGCATGAGCGAGTCGTCGCTGTTCCACAGCTTCAAGCAGGTGACGCGGATGTCACCGCTGCAGTTCCAGAAGCGCCTGCGTCTGCACGAGGCGCGCCGGCTGATGCTGGCCGAGGGCATGGAAGCCGCCACGGCCAGCTATCGTGTCGGCTACAGCAGCCCTTCCCACTTCAGCCGCGAATACAGCCGCATGTTCGGGGTGCCGCCGCGGGCGGACGTGATCAAGCTGCGCGGCGATCTGCCGGCAGCGACACCGGCATCGGCGGGGCGCTGAGGCGCCGCCACCGTTGCCGGCGTGCGGGGCTCAGTCGCCGATCACCATGACCGCCTCGGCTTCGACCAGGCTGCCCTTGGGCAGCTGCTTGACGCCCACCGCGGCGCGCGCAGGGAACGGGGCGCTGAAGAACTCCTCCATCACCTTGTTGACCACGCCGAAGTTGTCGAGGTCGGTGAGGTAGAGGTTGAGCTTGACGATGTCCTGCAGCGAGCCGGCGGCCTCCTTGCAGACGGCGGAGAGGTTGGTGAATACCTGACGCGCCTGGGCTTCGAAGTCGTCGGAAACCATCTCCATGGTGGCCGGATCGAGCGGGATCTGGCCGGAGAGATAGACGGTGTTGCCGGACTTCACGGCTTGGGAATAGGGGCCGATGGCGGCCGGGGCGTTGTCGGTGTTGATAACGGCTTTGTTGCTCATGGCGTACCCTCCAGGTGTTATCGATTGAGATACCGCGATCTTTTTCTGCGTATCGGGCTGCGCTTCACGTTTTATCGCGTCCCGGAACGACGTAAAAAACGACGCCCCGCCGTGGTTGGCCATGGCGGGGCAGCGTGTGTTCGTCTGTCTGGCCGGCGCGGGTGGGCGTCGGGATCTTGCTATCAGCTTCTCGCGCGAACGATGCGGCCGATGTGATTCAGATTACGCAGGCGCTTGATGATCCGGGCCAGGTGGACACGCCCCTTGACCAGAATGGTCAGGTTGACGATCGATAGCCGGGCATCGCGCTCTTCGATGCCGATGCGCTCGATATTGGCATCGGCGTCGGTGATCAGGCTGGCCAGTTCGGCGATCAGCCCGCGCCGGGTCTCCACCTCGATGCGCAGCGGCACCGGGAAATCCTGCTCGATCTGGTTAGACCACGTCAAGGAGACCAGCTTGTCGGGGTCATCGCGCAGCTCATCGAGATTACCACAATCGTGGCGGTGCACGACGATCCCCTTGCCGATCGACAGATGGCCGATCACCGGGTCGCCGGGCAGTGGGTGGCAGCAGCGGGCAAAGCTGATCGCCATGCTCTCGGAGCCGTTGATGACGATCGGTCCGGTGTGCGGGCCCGTATTCGACGAGGTGTCCGGCGACCCTGGGGCGTCCTCGTCGTCGCTCAGGCTGGCATCGGCAAGGCGCTTGGCGGTGGCGTGGGCCAGCCGGGTACCGAGGCCGATGGTCTCGAGCAGGTCATCTTCGTTGGCCAGGTCGAGCTCCGCCAGCAGCGCCGTGAGACGCTCCGCGGGCAGCTTCTCCAGGCTGGTGTCGAAACTGCCCAGCGCACGGTTGAGCAGGCGCCGGCCGAGCTGGATCGCCTCGCTGCGCTGCTGGCTCTTGAGCGCGTGACGAATCGCCGAGCGCGCTTTGGCGGTGATCACGAAGTTGAGCCAGGCAAGATTGGGCCGGGCGCCGGGCGCGGTGATGATCTCCAGGGTCTGGCCGCTCTCCAGCGGGGTCGAGAGCGGCGCCAGGTGGCGGTCGATACGACAGGCGATACAGCTGTTGCCGATATCGGTGTGCACGGTATAGGCGAAGTCGACCGCCGTGGCCCCCTGGGGCAGCTCCATGATGTCGCCCTTGGGGGTGAAGATGTAGACATCGTCGGGGAACAGGTCGTTCTTGACGTGTTCGATGAACTCCAGCGAGTCACCCGCATGGCGCTGCATCTCGAGCAGCCCGCGGACCCACTCGCGGGCCCGGGCGTGGCTGCCGACGGCGATCGGCCGCTCGGTCTGGCCGGCCTTGTAGAGCCAGTGGGCGGCGATACCGTTGTTGGCCATCGCCTCCATCTCGCGGGTGCGGATCTGTACTTCGATCGGCATGCCGCTGGGCCCGAACAGGGTGGTGTGCAGACTCTGGTAGCCGTTGGCCTTGGGGATCGCGATGTAATCCTTGAAGCGCCCGGGGACCGGCTTGTAGAGGTTGTGCACCGCGCCGAGGATGCGATAGCAGTTGTCGACATCGTCGGTGATGATGCGGAAGCCGAACACATCCATGATCTCGGCGAACGGCTTGCGCTGGTCGTGCATCTTGCGATAGATCGACAGCAGATGCTTCTGGCGGCCGACCACGCTGCCGGTGAGATCGTCCTCGTCCAGCCGACGCTGCAGGCTGGTCTGGATCTGGCGCATGGTCGTGCGGCGGTTGCCACGGGCCCGGGCCACGGCGCGCTTGATGCGCTCGGCACGCATCGGGTGGATCGCCTGGAACGAGAGATCCTCGAGCTCGACGCGGATGGTGTTGATCCCCAGGCGTCCGGCGATGCGGGCGTAGATCTCCAGCGTCTCGCGGGCGATACGGCGCTTCTTGTCGGGTCGCAGCGCCCCCAGGGTGCGCATGTTGTGCAGGCGGTCGGCGAGCTTGACGATGATCACGCGGATGTCCTGGGACATCGCCATCACCATCTTCTGGAAGTTCTCGGCCTGGGCGACCGCCTTGTCCTCGAAGGTGATCTGGGTCAGCTTGGAGACGCCGTCGACCAGCTCCGCCACCGCTTCGCCGAACTGGGCGGCGAGGGCATCCTTGGTCACTCCGGTATCCTCGATCACGTCGTGCAGCATGGCGGCCATCAGGCTCTGATGGTCCATGTGCATGTTGGCGAGGATATTGGCGACCGCGAGGGGGTGGGTGACGTAGGGCTCGCCGGAGCGGCGGGTCTGGCCGTCGTGGGCCTGCTCGGCGTAGTAGAAGGCGCGCCTGACCTGCTGAATCTCCTCAGAGGGTAGATAGCCGCCGAGGCGATCGGCCAGGTCATCGATGGTGAACATACAGCGCGCCTATTCCAGGAGTCGTGCCGGCGTCACGCCGAGGCGCGGGCCGCGGGCTCGCAAAGCTCGTTCAGAGTTCGAAATCCTGGTGCGGTTCGGGGCGCGGACGCGGCGGAGCGGCTTCGACCGGCTCGTCGAGCACGCTCTCGTCGATCTGGCCGGCGGCGATCTCGCGCAGCGCCATCACGGTGGGCTTGTCGTTCTCCCACGGCAGCAGCGCGTCGCGAGAGCCGCGCGAGAGCTGGCGGGCGCGCTGGGAGGAGATCATCACCAGCTTGAAACGGTTCTCGATATGGTCCAGACAATCTTCGACGGTCACGCGTGCCATGGTGGTAACCCTGCTGCCAGAAAATGAGTGGTCGCACCCCAGCCGAAGCGGGGCCATGCGGGACCGTGCAGTCTACTGGACCTTTGGCGTAGCTGACAAGGTGAAAGGCCCGCGTGCCGCCCGCTGGCGCGGGGCGGCGCGATGCTCGCCATGGCGCGGAATGAGGGTCAGCGCGGGGTATCGAGCAGCTCGGCGAGCAGGCTGGCGTAGCGCGTGCGCACCTTGTCGAGACGCGAACGGCGCGCGTGCACGATGCACTCCAGCTCGTGCAGGGCGTGCTCGAAGCTGTCGTTGATGATCACGTGCTCGTACTCGTCGAAGTGCGACATCTCGCTCACCGCATCGCGCATGCGCCGGTCGATGACCTCGGCGTCATCGGTACCGCGCCCGGCCAGACGCTCGCGCAGCGCCTCCTTCGAGGGCGGCAGGATGAAGATCGATTCGGCCTCGGGAGCCAGTTCGCGGACCTGGCGCGCGCCCTGCCAGTCGATCTCGAGGATCACGTCCTCGCCCAGTGCCAGGCGCTTTTCCACCTCGGCGCGGGAGGTGCCGTAGTGGCGGTCGAAGACCCAGGCGTGCTCGAAGAACTCGCCGCGCGAGATCATCGCCTCGAAGGTCTCCTCGGTGACGAAGTGGTAGTTGACGCCGTCCGCCTCGCCGGGCCGCATGGCGCGGGTGGTGTGGGAGACGGCGACGCCGATCGCCGCGTTACGTTCGAGCAGCGCGCGCACCAGGCTGGTCTTGCCGGCTCCGGAAGGGGCGGAGACGATGTAGAGCGTGCCCTGGGCGGCAGGCGTGGCAGCAGCGTTGGCGAAGGCGGAGACCGGGGTGTCGGGTCGAGACATGACGGGGCCGTGATCAGGGTGCGTGAAGCCGCACAGTATGCCACGAATCCACTGGGGGTTGGGATCGATACCCCGCGCGATGATGGCGGCGAGCGGTTGCGCCCTGGCGCGGCATTCACGATGCTTGTCGGCATCATCGCCGTTCACGGCGCGCGCTCCGAGCCCGCGCGGGCGACCCACCTCCTGCACAAGGATCTGTCATGAACGCTTCAGCCACCGCGGCCCGCGGCGGGCGCGCGGTCTTTCTGGGCGCCGCCTTCGCCTTCGCGCTCACCATGATCGGCACCACCATGCCGACCCCGCTCTATCCGATCTATCAGCAGACCTTCGGCTTCTCGCAGCTCACCATCACCATCATCTTCGCGGTCTACGCCGCCGGGGTGATGGCGGCGCTGCTACTCACCGGGCGCTGGTCCGACCAGCTCGGGCGGCGGCCGATGCTGCTGGCGGGGGTACTGATCTCGGCGGCCAGCGATCTGGTGTTCTGGCACGCCCAGGGGCTCGGCCCCATCCTGTTCGCGCGGGTGCTGTCGGGCATCTCCGCCGGCATCTTCACCGGCACCGCCACGGTCGCGGTGATGGAGCTGGTCCCCGACGCCTGGAAGCGGGTCGGGCCGCTGGTCGCCACCGCCGCCAACATGGGCGGTCTGGGGCTGGGGCCGATGGTCGCCGGGGTGCTGGCCGCGCTGGCACCGCTGCCGCTGGTGGTGCCCTACGTGCTGCATCTGGCGCTGGCGCTGCTGGCGGCGCTGTTCATCTGGCGCGCCCCGGAGACGGTCACGCGTCCGGCGCGCATTCGCCTGCGGGTACAGAAGCTCAAGGTGCCGCCGGAGGTGCGCGGGGTCTTCGTGCCGGCGGCGATCGCCGCCTTCGCCGGTTTCATGGTGTGCGGCTTCGCCACCTCGGTGACCCCGGCTTTCGTCGGTGGCCAGCTCGGCTATCACAACCCGGCGCTTATCGGCGTCGTCGCCGGCAGCCTGTTCATCGCCTCCACCCTGGGGCAGATGGTGCAGGACAAGCTGCCCGAGGCCCGGCGTCTGCCGATCGGCTGCGGCGTGCTGCTGGTCGGCGTCCTGCTCCTGGCCTGGGGTATGGCCGCGCAGACCCTGGCGGGGTTCATCCTCGGCCCCATCGTGGCGGGCATCGGCCAGGGCATCGCCTTTCGCGCCGGGCTGGGCGCGGTGGCCGCCGCCAGCCCGGTACAGCACAAGGCGGCGGTGGTCTCGACCTTCTTCGTGGTCGCCTATGTGGCGATCTCGCTGCCGGTGATCGGCATCGGCCTGGTCGCCAGCGTGCTCGGGCTACAGCTCACCGGCCTGCTGTTCGACGCCCTGGTGGCGCTGCTCTGCTGCGTGGCCATGGGCCTGCTGCTGCGCAGACCTACGGCCAAGGCGGGGTGAGGGTGTGAGTCGGAGCGTGTCCAGAATGCACAGCCTCCGTCTCACCTATAACGCCTAACGCGAGGGCGGGTTCAGACGGGTGTCGAGCGAGAATCGCTCTTGCAGGACCACGCGATACTGGCCCTGGGCGGCATGCGGGTTCATTACCAGGTTCGCGCTGTGGCGCGACACGGTCGAGGGCACGACGAAGAAGGGGTGGGCCTCGAGCAGAGTGTCGCCGTAGCGCTGCTGGCCCGCGCTGGGCGTGCCCGGCACCAGCCAGTTGGGATTCGGCAGCGTCTCGGCGTCCACCCAATGTATGCAGCTCGGGTCCGGAATCTCGATGCACAGGAGTGTGTGCGGGTCGGTATCCAGGGTCGCGAAGCCCTTGTGAACCGCGACTTCGAGTATCGCGGTGGCCGCATCCAGCGAGCCATACACGGCGGGCCGGCCGGGGGAGTTCCAGCGCCCGCCCGCGCGCTCTGCGCCGATGCCTTTCTCCCAGGTGGCGACATGGCGGTCGCGTTCCAGGCGCCAGAACCGGAGGCTTCGGCTCGCGGCGGCCATCGTCAGGTGTAGACCCCGTAGTCCAGACGCGTCAGTAGGTCATCGACCAGGTCATGGCCGACCGGGGTGGTGATCAGGTCCAGCGGCTTACGCCCCTCCAGGGCCATGGCCGGGGTATCCAGCCAGCGCTGGGCGGCTTCGGTGCTGCCGAAGACGTCTTCTGCGCGGGTGAGCGTTTCGGCGAAGCGCCAGGCGCGGCCGCTCTCTTCCGGGCTGAGGGTGTCGGGTTTGTCCCGCCGGCGATACAGGGTGCGTTCGGATACCCCGAGGACTTTGACCGCGATCTTTCTGTCCTGAAGCAGATCGACCTCTTCGAAGAACTTGATCACCCCTGACGACGCAAAGCCTTTCTCGATGAGGCGATGGATTTCGAAGGGTGAGGTGACCGCGACCCGGCGTTTACCCGTGAGGCGGCGGATTGCCCGCTCACTGATGCTGGGCTCCAGGGAGGGCTCGAACGGGGTGGTCGTCATGCTGAACTCCTCAAGGCGTTCGCCATATGACAAAATCATAGCGCCATCTGGCGCAAGATGTCATCTCGAGCGGCATCCCCCGGGCCTCGCGGGCTCTGATATGCTACGAGCCCCTCGTTCACCCCTGCCAGGAGTCTCCGATGACCGCCGCGCCCGACACGCTCACCCTCCGCCGCCCCGACGACTGGCACCTGCACCTGCGCGACGACGCGATCACCCGCACCGTGCTGCCCTACACCAGCGCGACCTTCGCCCGCGCCATCGTCATGCCCAACCTGGCGCCGCCGGTGACCACGGTCGAGGCCGCCGCGGCCTATCGTGAGCGTATTCTCGCCGCGCTGCCCACCGGTCACGATTTCACTCCGCTGATGACCTGCTATCTCAACGAGAGCGTGAGCGCCGAGACGCTGACCCGTGGACACGCCGATGGCGTCTTCACTGCGGCCAAGCTCTATCCGGCCAACGCCACCACCAACTCCCAGCACGGGGTCAAGCGCATCAGCGACGTCTACCCGCTGCTGGAGACGATGCAGCGCATCGGCATGCCGCTGCTGGTGCACGGCGAGGTTACGCGGGGCGAGATCGATATCTTCGACCGCGAGAAGGTCTTCATCGACGAGGTGATGAGCGATATCCGCCGCCAGTTCCCCGAACTGCGCGTGGTGTTCGAGCACATCACTACCAAGGATGCGGCCCAGTTCGTGCTCGAGGGAGACGAGTACCTGGGCGCCACCCTCACCCCGCAGCACCTGGCCCAGAACCGCAACGACATGCTGGTCGGCGGTATCCGCCCGCATCTCTACTGCCTGCCGATTCTCAAGCGTCAGGAGCACCAGGCGGCCCTGCGCCGCGCGGTGGCCAGCGGCCATCCGCGCTTCTTTCTCGGCACCGACTCCGCGCCGCACGTGTGTGCCGCCAAGGAGACCGCCTGCGGCTGCGCCGGGGTGTTCAATGCCGAGGCGGCGCTGTCGGTCTACGCCGATGTCTTCGAGCAGGAAGGGGCGCTCGATCACTTCGAAGCGTTCTGCTCCGAGAACGGCCCGCGTTTCTACCGTTTGCCGCTGAATGAAGGCACCGTCACGCTGACGCGCCAGCCCACGCCGGTGGCGCCCAGCGTGGGCGAGGGCGAGAACACCTTCATACCCTACAAGGCCGGTGAATCGCTGACCTGGAAGACGACGCTGAATGACTGAGGCGACGTCTGCGCGATCCGAGCTGGTGATCGGCCTGGTACAGCTGGCGGCGCAGGCCGGCGATCTCGACGCCAACCTGGCGAGGCACGTGGCGGCGGTCGAGGCGGCCGCACGCCAAGGTGTCTCGCTGCTGGTGTTTCCCGAACTCTCGTTGACCGGCTACGAGCCCGGTCTGGCCGCCGCGCTGGCCTTGTCGCCACGCAGCGAGCGTCTGGCGCCGTTGCGTGCAGCGGCCGAGCGCCGAGGCATGCACGTGGTGGCGGGGCTGCCGCTGAACGGTGAAACCCGGCCCCGGGTCGGGGTGGTGATCTTCGACCCGGCGGGCGGTGAGCCTCTGACCTATGCCAAGCGCTATCTGCATCCCGGGGAAGAGGCCGCCTTCGAAGTCGGCGAGACGCAGCTCGTTTGCGAGCTCGGCGGTGAGCGCGTGGCCTTCGCCATCTGTGCCGATACCAACGCCCCTGCGCATGCGGACGAGTGTGCATCGCTGGGCGCGACTGTCTATCTCGCCGGCGCCTTGATCACCGCGGGCGGCTATGACGCCGATACTCGGCGCCTGGCCGAGATCGCCGAGCGTTACGCCATGCTGGTCGGCATGGCCAACCACAATGGCACCAGCGGCGGTATGGCGGCGATCGGAGGCAGTGGCTTCTGGACCGATTCAGGCCCATTGGCCGTGGCCGACGACCATGACGCGCTCGTTATCGCCACCCGCCAGAACGACAGCTGGCACGGTCGGGTGGTTGGGTTGGATCTCGCGACCGTCATGGGGTGTTGACGGTCACGGGAGAACGCGTGAATCAGCCACGCTAGAACGTCACGCTGGCCTGCAGCGTGACTTCCAGCGGATCGCCCACCACCACCCGCGTATCGCCGCCGCTCGAGGGGTAGTAGGTGGTGTCGAACAGGTTGTGGACGTTGAGCTGGAGATGGGTGGCGTCGCCCAGCCAACGGGTCTCCCAGGCGACGAAAGCGTCGGCGACGGTGTAGGCGTCGAGGCGGAAGCTGTTGTCGCTGTCGCCTTCGCGGCTGCCCACGTAGCGCAGCCCGCCACCGACCCGCCAGCGGCCGGTGTCGGGGTCGAGTGCCAGCTCCTGTGCCAGCAGCAGCGCGGCGGTGTGACGTGCCACGTTGGGTAGCGCGTTGCCGGCGGTGCCGCCGTCGGCGTCCTCGATGACCTCGGCATCGGTGTAGGCGTAGTTGGCCAGCAGCGACAGCCGCTCGGTCAGCTGGCCCTGCAGCGACATCCCCGCGCCTCTGGCGCGGCTCTTGCCCACCGCCCGCGACACGCCGTTGTCGCTCACCACGACGTTCTCCTTGGTGATCTCGAAGTAGGCCAGTGCCGCCTCCACCCGCTCGTCGAGCAGGCGGCGCTTGAGCCCGGCCTCCCAGCCGCGGCCCCGCTCGGGATCGAAGCGCTGACCGGTGTCGCTGTCCGGCGTGTTGGGCACGAAGGATTCGCTGTAGCTGACATAGGTCGAGGTCAGCGGGTCGATCTGGTAGAGCAGGCTGGCATGGGGCAGAAAGAGCGTGTCGTCGGTGTCGGTCGCGACCACGAAGGGGCGGCCCTGGCCGCCATATTGTTCGGTCATCTGATAGCGCCCGCCGAGCCCCAGAATCCAGCGTTCGCCGAGATGCAGCGAGTCGTCGATATAGGCCGCGGTGCTATCGATCTCGTCCAGGCGATGGCTGCGTGCGCTGTCGTAGCGGGCGCCGTCCAGGGTCAGATCACCGTGATGCGGGGCGTAGATCGAGATCGTATCGGTGGCACCGCGATAGCGGTCGGCCAGGTAGTCGCGGCGGCGCTCGTGGTCGAGTCCGACGGTCATCTCGTGGCGGATGCCCGCCAGCTCGACGTCGCCGAGCAGTTCGGCGGCGGTATAGATCACCCGGCGGTCGAAGCCGCGATTGGCATCGGCGCGACGCCTCGCGGTGCCGTCCTCGCTGACGCTGAGCACCCGCGGCTGGCCGTCGTCGTACTGGCGCCGGGTCCAGCCGTAGGTCAGGCGGCTGGTCCAGGCGCGATTCAGATCCTGCTCCCAGCGCGCGCTGAACGACTGATCGTGACCGGTCACCCGCGACCACGGCTCGTCGAACCGGCGCTTGCGCGGGACATCGACGGGGTCACCGTCGACGAAGGCGGTACCGCGATCCAGCGTCAGATCGTAATCGCGATAGGTATAGGCGAACCACAGCCGGGTGTCGTCGTCCTCCCAGCTCAGCGAGGGCGCCACCACTGTCTGGCGGTGGCTGCCGAAGTCGCGCCAGCTATTCTCGTCCTGCTGGCCGACGATGAACCGGAATGCCGCGCCGCTGTCGCCCAGCGGGCCGGTGACGTCGACGCTGGCATCACCGCCGCCGAACGAACTGCCCTTGCCGCTGAGGGTGCGCTGCCAGGTGTACTGCGGCTTCTTGCTGACGATGTTGATCACACCGCCAGGCTCCTGGATGCCGTAGCGAAACGAGCTCGGCCCCTTGAGCACGTCGATGCGTTCGGTGGTGAACAGCGGAAAGGTATCGCGCGGCTGGCGGATGCCGTCGCGCAGGATCGAGCCGTCGCTGTTGCTGCCGAAGCCGCGCTTGATGAAGCCGGCTTCGGTACCGCCCATGGTGTTGCCTTGGGTGACCCCGGCGACGAACGCCATGGCATCGGTCAGGGAGTCGGCGCCGATGTCCGCGAGCAGCTGCGGCGTGAGCGCGTCGACGGTGCGTGCCTGGGAGAGAAAATCGGTGCGCCGGCCGGTGGCGAGGTCCGAGGCGCCGGGGCGGTAGCCTTCACTGGCGTCACCCGTAGCCCGGGCGCTGACCACCACCGGGTCGAGCGCGACCTCGCCGGTGTCTTCGGCGTGCGCCGGTGTGAGTGGCAACAGCGCCAGCATGGCGGCGAGTGGCTGCCAGCGCGGCAGGGCGCGCCCTGGGGCAAAGGATCGTGCAGTCATGTGTGGTGTTCCCTGGCGGCGTCGAGTGGCGCTCGGTGCCGGTGCGTTGTCGTTGAAGGTCGTCGTGACTTGTTGTTGTCGAGCGTCTTGGCTTGTTGTCGTTGAACGTCGCTGAACGTCGTGGTGCGTCGTTGGCGCGGCGTGGGGTGATCAGCGTTCGGGAGGCGCCTCGCCATAGGTGGCGCGGAAGGTGCCGTCGGCGGCGATCGGCAGGAAGTCGCGGAACAGCGCCTGCTGCGCCCCAGCAGGATCGAGTGCGGCGCACGCCTGGGGATGCAGCCAGCGGGCGATGGCTGTCAGCGCGAGGGCGCTGAAGGGGCTCTGGTGATAGCCGTGCCAGAGGGCGTGGAGGCCCCCCTGGTTGACCGCGGAAAGCGTCGCCCAGCCCGGGCGGCGGTTGACGACATCGGCCAGGTCCCGCTGTGTCTGCGCGGGGGTGACGCCGAAACCGGCGCGCACCGAGCCCCCCGCCGGCCACTGGGCCGCGGTGGCGATGATGACCGCCGGGTCGCGTGCCAGAATCGCTTCCGGATTGAGCACGTTCTCGCTGCCCGGGGTCATGTCGGCGGCGATGTTGTCGCCGCCGGCCCGGGCCACCAGGTCCGCCAGGCCGCTATCGAAGTTGCTGCGACAGCACCCCACCTTGAGGCCGGGGGCGATGTCGATCAGTACGCTGGGAGAGGTGTCTCTGGTGGTGTCATGGGCGGCAGCATCGACGCAGTCGGCGACCGCTGCCTCCAGCTCGGCCAGCCGCCGGTTCAGCGCCGCCGCCCGGGGCTGGACGTCGAGCGCGCGACCCAGCAGGGTCAGCGAGGGGCGGGTATCCGTCAGCGGGTGCTGCTGGAAATCGATGAACAGCACCGGGATGCCCAGGGCATCGAGCTGTGCCAGCAGCCGGGTACCGCGGATGGCGCCGTAGCGGGCGCGATTGACCAGGATCAGATCCGGTGCGAGCGTTAGCAGCGCCTCGGCGCTGGGCAGCGGATCGCCACCCGCCAGTACCGGTAACTGGGCCAGGGCGGGGAAGGCGTGGGTGAAGCGCGCCTGGGCTTCGGGGTCGAAGTCGGCGAGCGAGCCGTGCCAGCCGCTCAGGCGGGCCACCGGATCGGGCAGCAGCGCTGCCAGCGCCAGCAGATGCCGGGGATCGTCGAGGAAGATGCGCCGAGGCGCGTGGTCGAGGGTCACCACGCGCCCGGCGAGGTCGGTCACCTGTAGCGGATAGCGGGTCGCGGCGGGCGCATCGGCGCGCGTCCGGGTGTCGGTGTCGTCGTGGTCTGCGGCGTTGGCCACGCTGGCGAGAAGCAACAGACTCGCCAGCAGGCTGGCGCAGAGGATCAGACGATGAAGCGATCGGCGCCAGCGGCGCAGGGAAGAGGCGGAGCGGCCGTGGCAGGCGAGCATCGGCAGTATTTTTCTAGTTGATTAAAGATAATCATTATCATTTTTATTCATGAGTAGGTCAACGCGGCGCACCCTGCTGCGCCGCTGCCTGAGTAGCGGTGATGGTTCGCCCGCGCGCTAACGTACGATCCGGGCGCGGTCTGCGGCGGTAAAGTCGCGAATGTCCCATCGGTCGCCGGTGGCAGGGGCGATCCACAGCGGGATGGCGTTGGCCGAGCGCGGGCCGGTGGGGCTGCCGCTGGTGAGCCAGCGCACCGCGCGTACCAGCCCGGAGTGGCCCACCACCAGCGGGGTGTCGGCTTCGTCGAGCAGCGCATTGAGGGTGGTGGCGATGCGAGTGACGAACGCCTCCCAGGCTTCGCCGTTGGGCGGCGTGTCGGTATAGGGGATTGCGGTGGGGATCGGCTGCCCCTCCAGATCGCCCCAGTGGCGCTCCATCAGCCCCTCTTCCAGACGGTCGGGGGCGCGCCCCAGCGCCAGCTCGGCAGTGTGGCGGGCGCGCACCAGCGGGCTGGCGACCGCCAGCGACCAGTCGAGCCCGCCGACCAGCGCCTGAGCGCGGCGCGCCTCGGCCTCGCCGCGGGCGGTGAGAGGTACGTCGTGCTGCCCGCCGATACGCCGCTCCTGATTGCGCGTGCTCTGGGCGTGGCGCAGGAAGACGAAGGGGCGGCGACTCAGATGGGGCATGGCGATGGCTCGAACAGGAAAGCGGGCGCGACTAGCGCGGCGAAAGCGGTCATCTTACCTGCCTCGGCGCGGCTGTCATCCCTCGGCGGTTTCGGTCCGGAAGCGTGCGGTGGCCGGGTCGGCGCGGTAGTGGCGGGCCCAGGTCGGCGCTTCCCGGGCCAGCGTGAGCACGCCATCGAGAAGGCGCGCTACCTGCTCTTCGCTGTGGAGTAGGTGCAGGCTCAGCCGTACCCAGCCGGGCTTTTCCAGTTCGTGCCCCTGGTCGAGGCGTTCGACTAGTGCCGCCGAGGCGGAGGCGTCGATCCCCAGCAGGCGATGGGCGTAGGGTCCGGCGCAGGCGCAGCCACCGCGGGCCTGGATGCCATGGAGGTCCGAGAGCATGCGGGTAAACAGCTGATGGTGGATCAGGCCGCCGTCGGCGTCGTGTACGCGGAAGGAGAAGATCGGCAGCGCCGCCACATCCTGGCGCCCCAGCAGCGCCAGCCGCGGCTCGTCGGCCCAGTGGGCGAGGGCGCGGCGGCGCAGCTCGGCATCACGGCGGGCGATCTCGGGCAGCCCGATCGCTGACTTGACCATCAGCGCCAGCGCGGCGCGGATGTCACCGATCACGTTCGGTGTGCCGCCCTCCTCGCGCGCCGCCAGGTTGGCGCTGTAGCGGTGCGCCCAGGGTGAGACGAAGCTGACCGTGCCGCCGCCGGGCAGCGAAGGCGTGTGCCGCCGCGCCACGCTGTCGCGCACCACCATGACCCCGGAGGCGCCGGGGCCGCCGACGAACTTGTGCGGTGAGAAGACGATGGCATCCTTGCGGCAGTCCGGCGCGGGCGCCATGTCCATCGCCAGATAGGGGCCGGCACCGGCGTAATCCCATATCGCCAGGGCACCGTGGCGCTTGAGCCGGCGCGTGATGTCGTCGACGTCGCTGATGATGCCGGTGACGTTGGAGGCGGCCGAGAAGGCGCCGACGATCAGGTCACTGCCGGCGGCCTCCACCAGCGCCTGCTCCAGCGCCGCCGGGTCCGGCCCGCCGGCCTCGCCTTCGGGAATCTCGACCACCTCGGCGCCACTCTCGCGCCAGGCGAGCAGGTTGGAGTGATGCTCGTAGGGGCCGACCAGCACGCGGATGCGCTCGCCGCGGCCCACCCCGGCGGCGATATCGAGCAGTGCCACGATCCGGTTGATACCGGCGGTGGCGCCACTGCCGCTGAACACCACATGGCAATCCTCGGCGTTGAGCTCCCGCGCGATCAGCGCCCGTGCCTCCTGGCGCAGCCGGGTCATGGTCTGCCCGCAGTGCGACGCCTCGGTGTGCGAGTTGGCATAGAACGGCAGGACCTCTTCGCTGACGAAGCGCTCGACCTGGCGCAGCGCGCGCCCGGAGGCGACATAATCGGCGTAGAGCAGGCGGCGCTGACCGAAGGGCGTGGTGATCGGCAGGTCGTCGCCGATCAGGCCCTGGCGCAGGCGCGCCAGCAGGTCGGGGCTGGAGAGAACGTGTTGGAAGTCGGCGAGTGTGGTCATGGAGGCCTCGTCACGGAGGAGGACGTGCAAGCGCGATGTATGGGGCTATGATATCCCGTCTCGGGCGGGTAAATTTCTCGTTATGACCCGGTATCGACCCAAATATTGAGTGAATTGACCCCATGAGTGGCGTGAAATTGGATCATTTAAACCTCGCCATCCTGCGCGAGCTGCAGCAGCACCCCGGCTGCGCCCAGCGCGAGCTGGCCGAACGCGTCAATCTCTCCCAGAACGCTTGCTGGCGGCGGGTCAAACAGCTCGAGGAGGCCGGCGTGATCGAGGCGCGGCGGCTGGTGCTGAGCCGTCAGGCGCTCGGCTTCGGGCTGGTGGTGTTCTCGATGATCCGCACCCGCAGCCATTCACGTGCCTGGCTGGCGGCGTTCCGCGAGCACGTACTGGGCATCCCCGAGGTGATCGATTTCTACCGTATCGGCGGCGATTACGACTACATGCTCAAGATCGTGGCGCGTGATATCGGCGCCTTCGACCTGATCTATCAGCGCCTGATCGACGGCTTCGAGATCGACACCGTGACCTCCTATTTCGCCATGGAGGCGCTGGCCGAGAGCCGCCCGCTGCCGGTGTGAGCCCGGCCCCTCCATCGAACTCCCTGCTGCCGAGGAACCGTCATGCCCGTTGCCGCCAAGCCGCTCGAGGTGCATATCTACACCGATCCCGCCTTCCGCCAGTCGCCGGATTTCAGCGCCGAGCGGGTGCGCGACATTCTGGGCGAGTTCGCCGGGCTGGCATCGCGCATCGTGCTGGGCTTCAGCCGTGATGCGGCTACCCTCGACGCCGCCCTGGCCACCGCCGACGTGCTGGTGGTGGTCGGCAAGCTGGATCTGGTCGATGCCGCCGCGCGGGCGCCCGCGCTGCGCTGGGTGCATATCACCAGCGCCGGCGTCGACCGGGTGCCGCTGGCGGCGCTGCCGGCGGGGCTCTGCGTCACCAACGCCCGCGGCAATCACGAGGCGCGCACCTTCGAGTTCTCGCTGACGGCGCTGTTGATGCTCAACAACGCCGTGCCGGCGTTCGTCACCCAGCAGATCGAGCGGCGCTGGGCGCAGCGCGCGCTCGAACCGATCGAAGGCAAGCGGGTGGTGATCCTGGGCATGGGCGCGTTGGGCAGTTCGGCGGCGCGGGCGGCCCGGCAGCTGGGACTCGAGATCACCGGGATCAGCCGTAGCGGGCAGCCCCACCCCCTGGCCGATCTCAGCCTGCCCCAGGCGCGTCTGCCCGATGCCTTGGCCGAGGCCGACTTCCTGCTGATCACCCTGCCGCTGACCGCGCAGACGAGATGCCTGGTGGGTGCCGCCGAGCTGGCGGCGCTGCCACCGCATGCCGGCGTGATCAATATCGGCCGTGGGCCGGTGCTGGACGTCGCCGCGCTGGCCCGGCGACTGGAGGCGGGCCAATTGGGCGGGGCGGTGCTCGATGTCTTCCCCGAGGAGCCGCTGGCGCCGGAGTCACCCTACTGGCGCACGCCCAATCTGATGGTGATTCCCCACAGCGGTCTCTACGACGCCGACTATGTACCGCGCTGCCTGCGCAGCTTCTTCGCCAACGTCACCCGCTATCTGGCGGGTGAGATGCTGGAGAATCAGGTCGATCCGGCGCTGGGCTATTGAGAGCAGCGCGCGCCTGGCGTCAGGCCCGCTCACAGCGTCTGCCACAGCATCGGCCCCGGGTCGCCGAGGGTCTCGGCAATGGTGTCGAGGGCACGCTCGAGGGCGTCGCGACTCTCCGCGGCGCTGATGCACAGGCGCAGCGCCTGGGGTGCGCTGACGCTGCCGAGGCAGAAGCTCTCGGCACTGCTGACGGCGACCTGGCGCTCTCGCAGCTGGGCTTCGACATGGCTCGAACGCAGATCCGCGGGTAGCGGCAGCCATAGATAGAAGCCACCACGCTGGCCTTGAGGGCGGAAGGCTGCGAGCTTCTCCTGGGCGCGATCGAAGCGCCACTCCAGCTCTTCGCGCTGCCAGGCGAGCAGCGCATCGGCGTCGCCGCTGGCGATCCAGTGCGCGACCACACCATTCATCAGTGGCGGTGGCATCCAGCACTGCGCGCGCAGCGCCGCCGTCAGCCGTCCATGCAGCGCCTGCGGGGCGCGTATTGCCCCCACTCTGAGCCCGCCGCCGAGCAGTTTCGAGACCGAGAACAGCGTCAGCGTATGCGCCGGGGCGAGCTGGTATAGCGGCGTCTCCGTGGCACCCAGTTGCGGATAGATGTCGTCCTCGATCAGCCAGAACCCGCGTGCCTCGGCCAGCGCGGCCAGGGCGCGGCGGCGTGGCTCGCTCAGGCGCACCGTGGTCGGGTTGTGGCAATCCGGCATCAGATAGAGCGCGGCGAACGGCTGCTGGTCGTGGGCACGGGCCAGCGCGTCGACGTCGATGCCATGCGCATCGTGGGGAATCGCCACGCCCTTGAGCGATAGTTGCTGCAGCGCGCTGATCAGGCCCGGATAGGTGAGACGTTCGGCAGCGACCCGTTCACCCGGCAGCAGCAGAGCGCTGAGGCAGAGGTGAATGCCGTGCATGCCGCCCTGGTCGAGCAGCAGCTCGGCCGGGTCGAGCGCGCGGCCCATCTTGCCCAGCCAGGCCGCCAGGGTGGCAATCTGCCACGCCTGCCCGGGTTCCGGCTGGTAGTCGATCATCGCGCTGAGCTGCTCCGGGTCCTGCTGGATCGCCTGCATCGCGCGGGCCAGATGCAGGCTGCGCTGCGTGGTCGGCGGGGGGGTGGCGTGACTGAGATCGATCGACCCGCTGTCACGCGGCCGCGTGAACAGATGGTCGAAGGCGCCGATGCCAACCCCGGCGCCACGTACATAGGTGCCGCTGCCGACCCGTGCGCTGACCACTCCGCGCTGCTCGGCCACGGCGTAGGCGCGGGTGACCGTACCTACGGTCACGCCCAGAGCGTCGGCGAGGCGACGCTGCGGGGGTAGCTTGTCACCGGCGGCCAGCTCGCCGCTGGCCACCGCGGCAGCGATGGCATCGGCGAGCTGACGATAGCGCGGGCCGCTGCCGGAGAGTGTCGGTGTCCAGATTGTCATGGTGACAAAAATCGGGTTGACCCGTTTCCTGGTAAGTTTATGCTCGAATTGTTCGCAAGGTGACGCGAAAAGTCAATAAATTGAACCCATACAATTTAGCCCGGTCAGGCGCCGGGTCGAGAGGAGGTCGGTATGTCCACCCAGTTGCGTTTTCGCGATCTGCCCATGGCACGGGAGAGTCTGGCCAGCGTGACTGCAGTGGGTACCGATGGTGCGGTGGCGACCGACGCCACGCTCTTCTATCCCCAAGGGGGCGGCCAGCCCGGTGATAGCGGCGTGTTCATCACCGCCGATGGCCGGTGCCTGACAGTGCACGACACGCGCAAGGGCGAAGGCGACGAGGTGTGGCACTATCTCGATCCCGAGCACGGTCTCACCGTCGGCCAGAGCGTGACCCAGCAGATCGACTGGCCGCGGCGCTGGGCGCACATGCGCATGCATACCGCCCTGCACCTGCTCTCGGTGCTGGTGCCCTATGGGGTCACCGGCGGCAGTATCGGCGCCGAGCGTGGTCGGCTCGATTTCGATCTGGGCGAGGCCAGCCTCGACAAGGCGGCGCTGACCGCGGAGCTGAAGGGGCTGGTCGCGGCCGACCACCCGGTCTCCAGCGAGTGGATCAGCGAGGCCGAACTCGACGCGCGCCCCGAGCTGGTCAAGACGATGTCGGTGGCGCCGCCGCGGGGCGCCGGCATGATCCGCATGGTGCGCATCGGCGATATCGACTATCAGCCCTGCGGCGGTACCCATGTGACCTCCACCGCCCAGATTGGGGCGCTGCATGTGGTCAGCATCAAGAATCGCGGCGCCCGCAACCGTCGTATCACCCTGGCATGGGACGAAGCCACGGAGGGGCAAGCATGATGTCGCTCGGCTGGTGGCTCTCGGTGGCGCTGTTCTCGGTCTCTATGACCGGCACGCCCGGGCCCAACAACGTCATGCTCACCGCGTCCGGGGCGCTCTACGGTTACCGTCGCACGCTGCCGCACATCTTCGGCATCATGTCCGGTTGCTTCGTGCTGTTCATGGCCGTGGCACTGGGACTCGGGGTGCTGTTCGAACGCTTCCCTGCGCTGCAGCAGGCGTTGCGCCTGGTCGGTGCGGCCTATCTACTCTACCTGGCTTGGAAGATCGCGACCGCGCCTCCGCCCAACCTGGCCGCGACCGAGGGCGCGCGTCCGCTGACCGCCTGGCAGGCGGCGGTGTTCCAGTTCGTCAATCCCAAGGCGTGGGTCATGGGCATCGCACTGATGGCGGGCTTCATGCCGACCGAGGGCTCGCTGGTCGCCAATGCGGCAATGTTGTCGCTGTTCATGGAGCTGGTCGCCTTTCCCTGTATTTCGCTGTGGGCGGGTTTCGGCATGGCGATCGGGCGGCTGCTGAAGACGCCGCGGGCGTGGCGTATCTTCAACGGCGTGATGGGGTTGGCGACGGCTGCCTGTGTCGGGTTCATTCTGAGCTGAGATCCAGGAATATCAGGCGCCCGATCCGGAGAGAGGCGTGAGCTATCTGACCCTGTTCGTGACCGCGCTGGTCTCCGCCACCCTGTTGCCGGCTTCGTCGGAGGTGCTGCTGGGGGCGCTGGCGACCCAAGGGCATGCGCTGTTCTGGCTGTGGCTCTGGGCCACCGCGGGTAACACCCTCGGGTCGGTGGTCAATGGCGTGCTCGGCCGTCAGGTGGATCGCTTCCAGCAGCGTCGCTGGTTTCCGCTCAGCCAGGCGCAACTGGCCCGCGCCCGGGCGCGTTTCAACCGCTACGGTCAGTGGTCGCTGCTGTTCGGCTGGCTGCCCATCGGCGGCGATGCGCTGACGCTGATCGGCGGCGTCATGCGGGTGCCGTGGCTCAACTTCGTGGTGCTGGTGGCGGTCGGCAAGGGGCTGCGCTATGCGCTCGTGCTATGGCTGGTGCTGGGTGTCGCCGGCGGTGGGGGCTGACGCCTCGGCAACCGTGGCTCACCTGGCCTGGGCGACACGATTGCGCCCGCGGCGCTTGGCGCGATAGAGCGCGCGGTCGGCGCGTTCGAGCAGGGCGTCCTGGTTTTCGTCGCGGTAGGCGGCGACGCCTGCCGACAGCGTCACCTCGAGGGCGTGGCTGGTCAGCGAGGTCGACGCCAGCGTCTGGCGGATGCGCTCCACCGCCTGGGTCGCCTGATCCAGGCTGATTCCGGGCAGTACCAGCAGCAGTTCGTCGCCACCGAGCCTGACCGCGGCATCGCTCTCGCGCAGCGATTGTCGCAGCAGCTCGGCGATACCGACCAGGATCTCGTCACCGATGGCGTGGCCATGGGTGTCGTTGATCTGCTTGAAACCGTCCAGATCGATCACCGCGATGCACAGTGGCTGGCCATAGCGCTGGTGCTCGTGAATCTCCGCTTCGAGCCGGTCGAGGCCGGCACGGCGGCTCTGCAGACCGGTCAGCTCGTCGTACATGGCGATTTTGGTCAGGCGCTGGTTGGCCTCGCGCAGCGAGCGCTCGAGCGCCTTGTGCTCGCTGATGTCGACCACGAAGGTCGCCTTGTAGACATTGCCCTGATCATCCTCCACCCGGACCGCCTCGGCCAGAACCGAGATCGGTTGGCCCTGGCGGTTGACCACTTCCCACTCGGCGCGTGCCCCCGGCGTGCCGATCAGCGGGTCGCTGTCCTCGCCCGTCTCGATGAAGGTGCGGTGTATGCGCCGCATCATGTCACGATGTTCGGGGGCCAGCATCATGGTGAACTCCTCGCCCAGCAGCTCCTCCTCGGCATAGCCATAAAGACGGCAGTAGGCGGCGTTGACCATCTGGAAATGGCCCTCGGCGTCGGTGATGCAGATCGCCAGCGGGGTCGAGCGGATCAGGGTCATCAGCGCTGCGTCGGAGAAGTGCGGGGGCGAGGTCGAGCGCTGTGGCATGGCGATATCCTGGTCAGCGTGAAGTAGAAGCGTGGCTCAGAAGGCCGACCCGGGCTGGCGCAGGAAGGCGATCTCCTCCGGGGTCGAGACGCGTCCGAGAATGGCGTTGCGGTGCGGATAGCGGCCGAAGCGCTGCAGGATCTCGCGGTGACGGTGCTCGTAGTCGAGCTGTGTCTCCATGCCGGGAGCGTCGAACAGCGCGACCGCGCGGGCGTGGATCGCCAGCGACTCGCTGTGCATGAACGGCATGTAGGCGAAGATGCGCTGCGTCAAGGGCAGGGTGGTGTCCTCGCTGCGGGCGATCAGCTCCTGGGCCAGTGCCAGGGCCAGCGGGTCCTGGGCAAAGGCGGCGGGGGTATTGCGATGAACGTTGCGCGAGAACTGATCGAGCACCACGATCTCGGCCAGGCGCCCGGTGGGGGTGTCGCGCCAGTGCCACAGCTCGCAGCGCGCGGCGGCTGCCAGCGTGGCGCCGAAGCGAGCCGCGATCTCGTCGTCGAGTGCGGCATCCTTGGCAAACCACTGCTTGGGTGTGAGCGTCTCGAACCAGAAGTCGCACACGGCCTGGGGCGTGGCGATGTCGCGTGTGGTCTGGGTATGGGTGTCGGGCGTCTCGGCGCTATCGCGGGGCGTATCCGGCATGGCCTGTCTCTTGGCGGATGAGTTTCCTCAGCATAGTTAACCATGACGCGTATTGGCTATAGGGTCGGACGGCGGGGCGCTGTAACGCGATCCGCGGCGGCGAGCTCCACTATTCGTGAACGCTGTTTCCTTATTCTGCCGGCACACTCGATTCATCTCCCGGCGACTGGCGCCTCGGCGCCACCGACTGTTCACCCCCGGCGAGAGAGGAGACCCATATGGCCAACGACCGCAATACGGCGTATTGCCTCCCGCCTTACAGCCGTCTCGGGCGCCGTCTCACTGCCCTGACCCTGATGGCCGCCCTGGGGTTGGGTGGCGCTGCCCAGGCGCATCCGGGGGGCGGCCCCGGCCCAGGCGGGCCCCCGGGCCATGCGCGCCATCATCACCACCATGGCGAACGCGGCCATGACCGCCACCATGAGCCAGCACGGGCGTGGCATCCCGGCGGGCGGGTCGCTGACCGCTACTACCGCGATGACCGCTACTGGGTGCGTGACTGGCACGCGCGGCATCTGCGGGAGCCGCCACGGGGATACCGCTGGCTGAACATCGACGGCGACTATGTGCTTGCCGCGGTTGCCACCGGCGTGATCACGGCGATCATTCTCAATCGCTGAGCCGGTTGCCTGGCCTGGCGCTGCGCCAACAGCAAGACGCCCCGGCCCCCTTTGCAAGGGGCCGGGGCGTCCGGGTGGAGCGAACGTCAGCGCTGCCGACGCCGGCTCAGACCTCGACGTTGAGGGTGACGTCGATATTGCCGCGGGTGGCGTTGGAGTAGGGGCAGACCTGATGCGCTTTCTCGACCAGCGCTTCGGCCTGCTCACGATCCATGCCCGGCAGCTTCACCGTCAGGCTGGCTTCGATGCTGAAACCGTTACCCTTGGGGCCGATGCCGACTTCACCCTGGATCTGGGTGTCGTTGGGCAGCTTGGCCTTCTCTTGTGATGCCACCAGCTTGAGCGCGCCGATGAAGCATGCGGAGTAGCCAGCCGCGAACAGCTGCTCGGGGTTGGTACCCTCACCGCCGGCGCCGCCCAGCTCCTTGGGAGTCGACAGTTTGAGGTCGATGACACCGTCGGCGGAGGTGGCACGACCGTCACGACCGCCGATGGCGGTGGCTTCGGCACGGTAGACGACTTTATCGAGTGACATGAAGCTTCTCCTTCGGGTTCAAGATCGCGATCTATTGAATCGTGCGCGATCTAATTGAGTGAAAACAATCTGCTATACACCACATCGCACTTCTATCTCTCTCGCCAATGCGTCACTGGCCGTCGAGTCGCTGACGCAGCCCATGCAAGGCATCGCGTAGCTCGGCGGCCTCTGCCGGCGTGCACTGGCCCGCACAGCCGGCAGCATGGGGAACCGCCTTGGCGCGTTCACGCAGCGCACGGCCCTGCTCGGTCAAGGCGATCTCCACCTGGCGTTCATCCTGGCGCGAGCGCTGGCGCGTGACCAGGCCGGCTGCTGCCAGGCGCTTCAGCAGTGGCGTCAGCGTCGCCGAATCCAGGTACAAGTGTTCGCCGATCTCCGACACCGTCTGACGATCCCGCTGCCATAGCACCAGCATGGTCAGATACTGGGGATAGGTCAGGTCGAGCTCGCGCAGCAGGCCGCGGTAGAGCTTGTTCATCGCTAGCTGGGTCGAATAGAGCGCGAAGCAGAGCTGCGATTCGAGCGCCAGAGCGTTGTCGGTGTCATCCGGTGTCGTCATGCGGTCAAGATAGATCGTGCGCGATTCAATCGCTAATTAGCTTTGTCTATGGTCGCTCGCAAGGCCGTCTATACGCTCACGCCAGCGATCCCAGGCCGGGCGCGGCGCCAGCGATTCGCGCAGATAGTCGAGAAAGGCACGGACCTTGCGTGTGCGCAGGCGGCGCTCGGTGGTCAGGACGTGAATATCTCGGCGACCCGGCATCACCTCGCCGCGCCACGCCTCCAGCAGTGGCACCAGCTCGCCTTGTGAGAGCGCATCGCCGATCAGCCAGGTAGGAAACAGCACCAGCCCCTGGCCCAGCAGTGCGGCGCGCAGCAGGCTCTCGGCATCGTTGCTGTAGAGGTTGCCGCTGACCTCAAACGGCGTCGAGCCGCTCTGATCCGGCGTCTGGAAATACCAGCGCTGGCGTCCCATCTCGCCCTGGTAGAGCAGGCAGTTGTGATCGCTCAGCGCCTCGGGTGTCTGCGGTGCCCC
The DNA here is from genome assembly GCF_040536835.1 of Salinicola endophyticus. Classification (NCBI taxonomy): domain Bacteria; kingdom Pseudomonadati; phylum Pseudomonadota; class Gammaproteobacteria; order Oceanospirillales; family Halomonadaceae; genus Salinicola; species Salinicola endophyticus. Next base: position 4,162,162 of record NZ_CP159578.1, on the reverse strand, counting down.
GTGCATCTCGAGATAGCTCGGGGCCGCGGCCACCACGTAGTTCATCGGTGCCAGGCGGCGCGCCACCAGCGAGGAGTCGGCCAGGTCGCCGACACGAAAGGTGATGTCCTGGCCCTCTCTCACCGGGTCGATGACCTGGTCACTCAGCTGTAGCTCGGCGGTGATACCGCTGTGGCGGCGCTGGAAGGCATGCAGCAGCGGCACGATCTGGCGCTGGCCGAAGGCGACAGGCGCGTTGATGCGCAGCACGCCGCTGGGCTCGGCATCGGGGTAGGCCAGCGCCTCGGTGGCGAGATCGAGCCGTTCCAGAATCTCGCGAATCTCTTCGTAGTAGCGCCAGCCCGCGTCGGTGAGCGCGACGGCGCGGGTATGCCGGTAGAGCAGCGGCTGGCCGAGCGCCTCTTCCAAACCGCGGATCTGGCGCGAGACCGAGGAGACCGCGCGGTGAAAATGCCGGGCGGCGGCGGTGAAGCTGCCGGTCGCGGCGACGCGCTCGAAGATGCGCAGGGCGTTGAGATCCAGCGTGTCGAGATTCATCGCCTGCCGCGTTTTCGGTCTGTCCGCCATCGAGTTGCGTCCCATGCAATAAAGATTTGCGATGCTTTCGATTGTAGCAACGATCCGGCGCTACCAGACTGCGCTCATCGATCCGGCACGCTGCCGGATCTTCCGGAAATCGAAAGGAGGTCATCGACCATGCGTAAGGGGACTGCACTCGTCGTCGGCGCCACCGGCATCACCGGCGGCAATCTGGCCAGCCATCTCGTCGCCAGCGGCTGGACCGTCTACGGCCTGTCACGTCGCGCCACCGAGCAGAGCGGCGTGATTCCCGTCGCCGCCGACCTGCTGGACTCGCCCGCCACCGAGCAGGCGCTGGCCGGCCTGCCGATCACCCACGTCTTCTACTGCACCTGGATTCGCCGTGACAGCGAGCGCGCCAATGTCGAGGCCAATAGCCAGATGATGCGCAATCTGTTCGCCGCCCTCGACTCGGCCCCGCTCGCGCATGCCTCGCTGGTCACCGGCACCAAGCAGTATCTGGGCTCGTTCGAGGCCTACGGCAGCGGGCGGATCGAGACGCCGTTCCGCGAGTCCGAGCCGCGCGTGCCCGGCGACAACTTCTACTATGCGCTGGAAGACGTGCTGTTCGAGACCGCCGAGCGCCGTGGCTTTGCCTGGAACTTGCATCGCCCGCACACGGTGATCGGCTATGCCCGCGGCAACGCCATGAACATGGGCACGACGCTGGCGGTCTACGCCTCGATCTGCCGCGAGACCGGGCGTTCGTTCGTCTTTCCCGGCTCGCAGACCCAGTGGAACGCGCTCACCGACATGACCGATGCGCTGGTGCTGGCGCGGCAGATGGAGTGGGCGGCGACCACGCCGGGTGCGGCCAATCAGGCGTTCAACACCGTCAATGGAGACGTCTTCCGCTGGCGCCGGATGTGGCGCGAGATCGGTGAGTATTTTGGTTTAGAGGCTCAGGGCCCCGAAGCCTCGGACGACCCGGCGTCGATGCAGCCGCTCGATGAACAGATGGCCGATGCCGAATCGATCTGGCGCGAGATCGTCGCCAAGCACGATCTGGTCGAGCCGGATGTCGCCAAGCTCGCCTCCTGGTGGCACACCGATGCCGATCTCGGCCGCGACCAGGAGTGCGTCAACGACACCACCAAGTCGCGGGACTTCGGCTTCGACCATTTCCGCGAAACGCGAGCGGCGTTTTTCGATCTGTTCGATCGTCTGCGGGCGGAGAAGATCATTCCCTGATCGGTCCGGCTGATCGGTTCGTCCCGATTGGCTATAGAAAAGAAAACCGGCGCCCTCTTGGCGCCGGTTTTCGTCGTCTTGGTGGTCAATGATGATGGCCAATGCCCTGCGTAAAAAGTCGACGAGCGAAGGCAAGGCCGGGGCGCGCAGCTAAGGCAAAAATTGGCGAAAACGCGGAGTTTACGGGGTGTAAATGAGCATTTTTGACCGGGCTGGCGTTCCAGCCAATTTTTAACGCCGCATGGGCGAGCGCAGGCACTTTTTAGCCCAGAAAGCCGAACTTCTCGCGCAACTGCTCCCAATGCCCCCGCGAACTGGCCGCCAGCACCGTGCCCTTGTGAATCGTCGGCTGGTAGGGCGTGCCGTCGAGCAGCGCCGAATAGCCCCCGGCTTCGGCGTGGATCATCAGCCCGGCGGCGTGATCCCACGGCATCAGCTTGCCGGTGAGCATGAAGTCGACGAAGCCGAACGCCATGGTGCGGTACTCATGGCAGGCGCAGCCGAACGCCATCATGCGCTGGAAGTCGGGGAAGGTCGCCGCCAGCTGGTACTGCTGCGGCTTGGGGAAGAGCCGGATCGAGGTCGAGCCGACCATCTCGCCGAAGTTCGCGGTATCCGACACTTGCAGCCGGCGCTGGGTGCCATCCGGGCGGCCGAACCAGGCGCCCTCGCCGTGGCGCGCGACGATCCAGTCGTCCGCCATGGGGTCGTAGAGCAGCCCGAAGATCGTCTCGCCGAAGCTGGTGGCGGCCAGGATCACGCCGAACTGGTTGAGCCCGCGGGCGAAGTTCCAGGTGCCGTCGACCGGGTCGATGATCAATGCCAGCTCGGCGCCGGCGATATCGCCGAGGCTGGCGCTGCCATCGGCCACCGCCTCTTCGCCGATCACCGTCGCCTCCGGCAGCAGCTCGCGAATCGCCGCCGTCATCATCCGCTCGGCGCCCTGATCGGCATCGGTGACCAGATCGTCAGGTGCACTCTTGGCGCGGATCGCCTCCTCCGAGAGGTTGCGAAAGCGGGGCAGAATCTCGCGCTTGGCGGCATCGCGCACGATCTCGATCAGATGCTGCTGTTGCTCGAGGCTGATGGCTCTGGCTGGCATGCGAATCTCCTGGGCGATGGGGGAGCTCCTAGGGTATCCGATTCCGGCGTGGTTGACGCCTCTCTGCTGCCAGGCGGGGGTTTATGGTGTAGGCACCCTAAATGCTGCGTCGGCATGGCCATCGAAAGGTTCTGATATTCCTAATAAAGAATGATGGTAAAAGCTTTTTCCTGGCTTCTATCTGCTGGGATGTTGACGGCTTTTGGGCGACTTTGCGGCGGCAGGGTGGCGCGGGTCGGCATCTCCCCTACACTGAGGTAGGCATACATCACAACGACAGCGAACAGGGAGACACGACCATGGAAAAGAATCCCGACAAGGGCTACATCGCGCTGCTGGGCTGGAGCCTGGGCGCGGTGGAGGCCGCTGCAGCCTTTGATCGTCGCTATGTGGTGGTCGCCCCGGAGTGGGCCGAAGAGTACTGCCGCCAGCACGAGATCCCCTACCTGCCGTGGAACTTCGAACGTCTCAACGATCGTTCGATGGAGATCGCCGAGACCCTGCGCGACATGGGCGTGGACGCGGCGGTGCCGCTGTTCGAGGAGACGGTGGAGTGGGCCGGGGCAATCAACTCGGTGCTGATGCAGAACCCGCGCCTGCACGGCCAGGCGGTGCTGTTCCGTGACAAGGCGCTGATGAAGCGCCGCGCGCAGTTGGGCGGCATCCGCGTGGGCATCTTCGAAGAAGCCCACGAAAAGAGCGATGTGGTGCGCTTCTTCAAGCGCGTCAACCAGACGCTGCTCAAGCTCGACGGCGACCCCGAGGATCCGATCCACCTCAAGGCCTTCGACAAGGCTGGCTGCCTCGGGCACCGGGTGATCCGCACCTATGAAGAGATCGACGCCATCCCCGAGAGCGAGTACCCGCTGCTGATGGAGAGCCATCTGGACGGCTGGGAGTTCGCCGTCGAAGCCTGGGTCTGGGACGGCAAGATCCAGTTCCTCAACATCTCCGAATACGTCACCCTCGGCTACTCGGTCTTCGTCCCGGCGACGCCGGAGCTGGAGCAGTACCGCGAGCAGATCACGCGCCAGATCGAGCTCTTGATAAAGACCTTCGATATCCAGTTCGGCCAGATCCACCCGGAGTACTTCGTCACCAGCGACGGCACCATGTACTTCGGCGAGGTCGCCTACCGCCCGCCGGGGTTCAAGGCGTTCGAACTGATCGAGCGCGCCTACGGCTTCAATGCCTATCAGGCGTCGATGCTGGTGTTCGACCCCAAGGCCACCGCCGAAGAGGTCGCCGCCTTCTTCCCCGAGCCGGTCACCGGGGCCAAGGGCCACGCCGGCTGCTTCGGCGTCTATCCGCGCCGGCGTGTGGTCAGCCGCCTGGAGATCCCGGAGGAGACCGAGCAGCACCCCTATTTCGACTACCACGAACTCAGCACGCCGCTGGAGGAGACCGTGACCAAGCGCACGGCGTTCGGCACCCACTGGGGGCTTCTGTTCTTCTTCGGCGAAGACCCGCACACCCTGCGCGACCTGCTCAAACATCAGGAGTCGCTTGATTTCTACGTCTGATCCGCGACAGTGGCAGAGTCTTTTCGGAGTCGCCCAGAGTGGCGGGGAGTGTCAGCGCATGTCGTCAGATAACGAGCTGCCGGTCAGCGAGCAGCGCCTTGGTGCGCTGCTGCAACAGCTCGAGGCGGCACTCGCCGCCCTCGAATCGGCGCCCAGTTTTTCCCGCCCGGGGCGCGCCGGGCGGGTCTTCGACCTGGCGCGGCGTATCCTGCTCGAACCGGACGGCTGCGCGGCGCTTGAGCAGCGCGCCCAGGCGATCGAGCAGGCGGGGACGTTCGCCGACTCCGACTGGGCCGAACCGCAGCGCCTGCAGCCAGCGCTGACCCCGGCCTCGCTCGGTAGCCCCCAGGCCGAGACAGTGGTGATCGAGGCGCTCAGCGAACTGCGCCTGCTGGCGGTAGCGCGGGGCGACTACGCGCATCCGTTGATCTCCGCCGAGCAGGCGCACAACCACCTGACCCAGGTCCTGGCGCTCAATCTGTCGCGTATCTTCGTCTTCTCCGGCGAGGCCGAGCGTGAGACCCAGGGGCGTCTGGCCGAGGTGCCGCGGGCGCTGTTGCGCTATCTCGCCGAGCGGGTCGGCTACGAGTTCATCGTCGAGACCATGATCGACGAGATCTGGCGGCTGCTCGGCCAGCGCCCGCTGATGGTCGCCCCGGTACGCCGCATGATCGATCAGCTGGCGCTGTGTCAGGCCAACCCGGAGATCGACCTTGGCACCAGCGGCCAGGGCGCGGCGCGGCTGGTCAGCAGCCTCTACGGGCCGACCCAGGGCTGCCGCGAGGACCCTGGCGTCGAAGCCTATGCTAGCCGTCTCTCCGGCATGGACACCGCGGCGCTGCAGCAGGAGGCCACCGGCATGGCGCGGGCGATGCACGATACCGGCCTGGTCTCGCCCTATCACCCGGTGCTGCTGCGCTATCTGCTCGATCACGGCGACCACCTGATCAGCGAAGCGCTGGGGCTCTCGACCACCGGGCGCGACTGCCTGCTCTGCTATCACCAGTTGATCCGTGCCCTGATCGATGCGGTGGCGCATCCGGCCACCGCCCAGGGGATCTACGGGCTGGCGCAGCTGCTCGAACGCGGGATTCTCTACCAGCCGCCGCTGGCGCCGGCGCTGTGGCGTCAACTGGGCCTGCTGCTGAGCGATAGCGCCCGCCAGCGCCTGCGTCTGGCCTACGGTGATGCCACCCCCCCCGAGGCGCGGCTGCTGGAGGGCGTGCTGTGCATGCTCGGCCTGCCGCTGGGCGTGGGGCAGGGCAACAACCCCACCTGTCAGTCGGCACGCGCGCTCTCCATGTGGGCCTACAACGACCCCGACTATCTGCTGCAGATGGTGACCTGGGCGGCCCGCGACGACGAGATCGTGATGCACTTCGAAGGCCAGCCGATCTCCTCCAATGCCAGCGCCGCGGGGCTCTCCAATGGCATGGCGCTGGATCTCGACCCGGTCTCGCTGCTGGTGGTGCCGCACCTGGACCGTATCTATGCCGAAATGGGGCGGCTGTGCATCGGCCGCGAGGGCGACCCGCACCGCTGGGTCAATCCCGAGTTTCATGGCTGGTGGGCCGGGCGCGGTTTCCATATCTGCGTGGACATCGCCAGCGGCCGGATCGATGACCCCGAGACCTTCTATCGCCACTTCTACGCCGCCTACCACCCGCTCTACAACGGCAACCAGCCGCTGGTGCATCCGCAGCCGGCGGGGATCGCGGTGACCGACAGCGCCGCGCGCTTCATCGGCTGGCACGCGATCACCATCCTGCGGGCTGCGCTCGGCCCCGACGAAGGCATGCGGGTCTACTTCTTCAACCCCAACAACGACAGCGGCCAGGACTGGGGCGACGGCGTGGAGGTCAGTACCGATGGCAATGGCGAGCGCTTCGGCGAGGCCTCGCTGCCGTTCGCCCAGTTCGCCTCGCGGCTCTATATCTTCCACCTCGACCCACAGGAGGAGGGCGCCCCGGCGCATGTCTCCGCCGACGAGCTGGGCGAAGTGATGGGCTACCTGCGGCGTAGCTGGGGCGCCGAGCGCCTGGCCCCGGCCTGAGCCGGGGCCATGATCTGATGTGCCGGGTCGGGGCTCAGCCGCCCTGAACCGAGGCCACCTGCCGGTCGCGGCCGGCGCCCAGGGCCGCGACCATGGCGCCCAGCGCAATGGCCACCAGCAGCCCGCCGACCGCGTTCCAGCCGCCGCTCCAGTCGTGCAGCAAGCCCACTAGCAGCGGCCCCAGCGCCGCCAGGGTGTAGCCGATGCCCTGGGCCATGGCGGAGAGGCTGGCCGCAGTCAGCGCATCCGGTGCGCGCAGCGCCAGCAGGGTCAGCGCCATGCTGAAGGTGCCGCCCTGACCCAGCCCGAGGATCACCACCCACAGCCAGATGCCACCGATGGGCGCATACAGGCAGCCCATCAGGCCAGTGAGCGTCAGCCCCATCACCGCCACCAGCACCGCACGCTGATCTTTCATGCGGCTGCCGATCCACGGCGCTGCCAGCGCCGTGGTCACCTGCAACAGAATCGACACCGACAGCGCCAGCCCCGCGGTTACCGGCGCCAGGCCGCGATCCTGCAACAGCGTCGGCAGCCAGCCGAAGACGGTATAGGCGAGCGACGACTGCAGCCCCATGAACAGCGACACCTGCCATGCCAGCGGGTCGTGGCGCAGGCGCGCTCCGGTGCGGGCCGCCACCCGGGTAGCCGCGCTGCCGCGCAGTTGCGGCAGCCACAGCAGCGCGGCGAGCACCGCGGGCAGCAGCCAGAACGCCAGCGCGCCTTGCCAGTCCGCCCCCAGCGCCTGGCGCAGCGGCTCGGTGGTGCCGGCCGCCGCCGAGGCGCCGAGGTTGAGCGCCACGGTGTAGAGCCCGGTCATGATGCTGACCCGCTCGGGGAAGTCGCGCTTGACGATACCCGGCAGCAGCACCCCGATCACGCCGATGCAGCCGCCGGCCAGGGCGGAGCCCAGCAGCAGCCCCAGGGCGCCGACGTAGGGGCGTAGCGCCAGCGCCACCCCTAGCACCAACAGCGCCAGGAACACGCTGCGCTCCGGCCCCAGGCGACGTACCAGACGTGGCGCCAGCGGCGCGGCCAGCCCCAGGAACAGCACCGGCAGCGTGGTCAGGATGCCCTGCACGCTGGGCGAGAGTGACAGCGCCTCGGCGATACTGCCGAGCACCGGCGAGACGCTGGTGAGCGCCGGACGCAGATTGAGCGCCACCAGCAGCAGCGCAACGAGAGTGAGCAGGCCCCGGTGGGGCAGAGTGGAACGGGACACGGGAATCATCCTTGAGCATCGCGAAGGCGGCACCCCTGGCGCCGCCGAGACGTGGCGAAGGATGGTGGCTGGCCGCGCCGAGCGCAAGGCACAGTACCGGATGCGGGCTGTATGGTCGCGCCTGCGCGAGCCGGTATGGGCCGGTATGGGCCGGTATGAGCCGAGGCGGGCCACGATGCGCTGGCCGTTGCGTGCCGGCCGCGGATCGCTCTAGTCTTAGCGCGACGGCGCGCCTGACGGCGGATTTCGGCGCGCGACTCTCGAGGGGGAGAGGATGCGATACCACGTGCGTGGCTTCCGCGACTCCCAGCAGCACGCGGCAGCGATCGCCGGCTGGCAGCAGGTCTATGCGCAGCTCGGACCCGGGTGTCTCAGCAGTGAACTGCTGCTGCTGTCGGGCGAGCGCTTCCAGATCATTCACGAAGTGTTCGACAAGCGCGTCGTCCAGTACGGCAAGGCGCCCGCTGATCGCTTCTGTGTGTCCTTGGCCACTGCCCCGACCGTGGATGATCCGCGGGGCAAGGTGGCATCTCCGCGCCTGCTGATGCTGCGCGGCGGCGGCGAGTTCCTGCTGCATGCCCCGGCCGGCATGGCGCTGCTGTCGTTCTGTGTCGATCTCGAGCGGCTGCGGCGCCTGGCCGAGATCGAGCTGGGCGCGGCCGGGGTGGCGCGCCTCACCGCGCTGCCGGCGCTGGAGGTGCCCCTGGCGCGGCTCGAGGCGATCAGGCTGGCGATCTTCCGCCACGTCGGCGGCCTTGGCCGGCGGCGTGGCGATGACGATGGCCTGCGCGAACGTAGCCTGGAAGAGACCCTGATGACCCTGCTGCTCGATCTGTGGCTCGAGGTCGGCGGCAACACGCCGCGGCGCGGTGTCGGCGTGAGTGCCTATCTCGTCAGACAGAGCCAGGCGCTGGTGCTGGCCGAGCCGGCGCGGCCCCCCAGCGTGCTGGAGCTGTGTGAGCGGCTGCACGTCAGCCGACGCACGCTGCAGGACAGCTTCCAGCGGGAGGTGGGCATGCCGCCAGTGGCGTTTCTGCGCAGCCTGCGGCTCAACGCCGTGCGCCGCAAGCTGGCGAGCGCCGCGGCCAGGGGCGCCACGGTGGGCGACGTGGCCCAGGAGATGGGGTTCAATCATCTCAGCCACTTTGCGGCGAACTATCACCAACTGTTCGGTGAATATCCCTCCGAGACCTGGCGGCGGGCCTGAGCGCGAGTGCGGCCCAGGTGTCTGCGTCCCATCCACTTCGTTCTGCCCACTCCCTGCTACCCGCCGATAGTGCCGATTCGGGATAACGCCCGCTCTCGGCTCACGCTTAGGCTCTTGATCAATAATCACAACGATCGAGGTGCCCCATGCACCAGCGTGTCCGTGTGCTGCCGGCCGTGGCCGGCGCTACCCAGCGGATGGCCGTATGAGCGGCGTGGCGCCAATGGGCAGGCGTCAGCCCGGGGCGCGCGAAGGGGCGGTATTGCTCCTGGGCAGCAGTTTGACCATCGTCGGTTCGGTGATGGTGGCGCCGGTGCTGCCCAAGATGATGGCGGAATTCGCGCCTACCCATCCTCATGCCGAGCTCTGGGTGCCGCTGGCCATCACCGGGCCGGCGCTGGCGATCGCATTGTTCGCGCCGGTGGCCGGCTGGCTGGCGGATCGTGTCGGGCGCAAGCCAATGCTGGTGGTCGCGACCCTGCTCTACGCCATTCTGGGCGCGCTGCCGGCGCAGCTCGAAGCGCTGATGGGCGTGGTCGCCGTGCGGCTGGCGTTCGGCGTGGCCGAGGCCATGGTCATGACCGGCTGTTCGACCCTGATCGCCGACTACTGGCGCGGCGAGCAGCGCCTGCGCTACGTCAATGGCCAGGTGATAACCATCGGGCTGGTCGGGGCGATCTTCTTCGCCCTGGGTGGCATGCTCGGCGAAACCTCCTGGCGAACCCCCTTCTATCTCTATCTGCTGCCACTGCTGCTGGTGCCGTTCATGCTGCGCGTGCTGTGGGAGCCCTCCCTCGCGCGTCAGCAGGCGCCCGACCAGGCGCCGGGCGAGGGCCGGGTGGACGTGGCCGCGCTGGTGGCCGGCTGCGTGCTGATCGGCTTGGGCATGGTGCTGTGCTTCGTCGTCACCATCCAGACGCCGGCGATCCTGGTCGGCCTGGGCGTGACATCCAGCACCCTGATCGGGCTGTGCGCGGGCTGGGCGCTGCTCGCCTCGCTGCTGGGGGCACTACTCTGGCCCTGGGCGCGGCGGGCGTTGGGGCTGCACGGCTGCAATGGGCTGCTGTTGCTGCTGCTCGCCGCCGGGCTATGGATACTCGCCGAGGCGCCCGACTACAAGGGCGTGCTGCTGGCAGTGACTCTCCACGGGATCGGCGCCGGCATGCTGGTGCCCAACGCCATGGCGCCGGTGATGAGCGCCCTGACACCCAGGACCCGCGGCCGAGGGATGGGCCTGTTCACCGGCTGTTTGTACATCGGCCAGTTCGTCAGCCCGCTGGTGGTGGGCCTCGCGGCGGATATCGGCGGCGATCTGACACACGCCATTCTGCTGCTCGCCGCGCTCGCGGCGCTCTACGCCCTTGGCTGGGGTGGCGTCGCGCTGCGCGGCCGCGCGGGTCTGGCCGCCACCCGACACGACCGTTCCCCTTCTTGATCCGGAGACTCCTCGATGACGAATGACATTCACTATTGGCTGGATACGCAAGACGGGGTGGGGCTCGGCCAGTGCGTGCGCAACGGCGAAGTATCCAGCGCGCAACTGGTGGAGGCGGTCATCGAACGTCTCGAACGCGTCGAACCGCAGCTCAATGCGGTGGTCGAGCGGCGCTACGACAGCGCCCGCGAGTGCTGCCGCCGGCCCGTGGATGCCACGAAGGCATTCGCCGGCGTGCCGACGCTGATCAAGGATCTCTTCGCGCCGCTGGAAGGCGCGCTGATGACCCAGGGCTCGCGCGCCCTCGATGCGGTACCCGCGCCCTTCGACGATGAACTGGTGGCGCGCCTGCGCCGGGCCGGGTGTTTGCCGCTGGGTACGACGACCTCGCCCGAGTTCGGTACCTCCTACACCACCGAATCGAGCCTGCACGGCGCCACCCGCAACCCCTGGGACCCGGATTGCAGCGCCGGCGGCTCCAGCGGTGGGGCGGCGGCGCTGGTGGCCGCTCGGGTGGTGCCCTTCGCCCACGGCAACGATGGCGGCGGCTCGCTGCGCGTGCCCGCCTCCTGCTGCGGGGTGTTCGGGTTCAAGCCGAGCCGCGGGCTGATGCCCTCGGGCCCGCTGGTCGGCGAAGGTTGGGGCGGCCTGGCCGTCGCCCACGCCATTACCCTCAGCGTACGTGACAGCGCCGCGCTGCTCGACGCCACTGCGGGGGCCGACCTCGGCGCGCCCTACGCGGCGCCGACGATGCCGGTGAGCTATCAAGCGGCGACCGAGCGTGACCCCGGGGCGCTGCGCATCGGGCTGATCGAAGGCCCGGCGCTGGCCTCGGAGGCCGCGGCCGTCGCCCGCCAGAGCGCGGCGCTGTGCGAGTCGCTGGGGCACCGCGTCGAACCGGTCACGCTGCCGCTCGACTGGGAGGCGTTCTATCACCGCTGTTTCGACATCATCGGCCCCAGCACCCGCGAGACCCTGGAAACCCTGGGCGAGATGCGCGGTGCGCCCATCGACGAGCAGCTGCTGGAGCCGCGCACCCGGGTGATGCTGCGTGAGCGCGGTAGCCTCGATGCCACCCGTTACATTGCCGCGATCAATGAGATGCACGCCCTGGGCCGGCGATTGGCGGCGCTCATGCAGCAGTTCGACGTGCTGCTGTCGCCGACCCTGGCACGCCAGCCGCCGCGCATCGGCGAGCTCGACGCCTTCGACGAGCGGCTCTCGCTGGCTGAGATCATCGACGCCTTCCACGGCTACTGCCCCTTCACCGCGCTGTTCAACGCCACCGGTCAGCCGGCGATGTCACTGCCGCTCTACTGGACCGAGGCCGGGCTACCGCTGGGCACCCACGTTGCCGGGCGCTTCGGCGAGGAGAGCCTGCTGCTCTCGCTCGCCGCCCAACTCGAACGCGCCCGCCCCTGGGCTGGGAAGCGGCCGCTGATCCACGCGGGGTCGAGATAGCTAATGCGGTAGGGCGGCATTGGACCTGCCGGTATCACTGCCGAGTTGTCGGGTCCCGCGTGATTGATGCCTCGTGCGTGAAAACGCTCAGAGCGCTTTTTTTGCCAGCGCTTCATCGCCGCTATAGGGGATCGATGATGTAGTGCTGTCTGCCGGATGCCGGGATGGCAGAGGCAACCGTAACGCTTGAGCGTTTCTCCAGAATCACTGGTGTCGCAGAAAGGCAGAGCATCCAGCTTTGCTATCTCAAATCCGCCGAATCGGCCCTGGATAACGCGCGACCAGCTCGTCCGCCGTCAGCAGAAGAAAGCCTTCGGACTCGGCCTGGGCGATCAGGATACGGTCGAACGGATCCTTATGAATATCCGGCAAGTGGCTAACGGCCAGGGCGTGCTGAGAGGTAATGGGTAGCTCAAGATAGCCATTGTCGATCAGCCCGCGGCGCAATAGATGCGGGTCGACCTGGAAGTCCGCGCGCTTCAGACCTGTCTTGATCACGATCTCCCAAAGACTCGCGGCGCTGAAGTAGAGCCTATTGTCGTTATCGTCGATCAGCGCAACGGCTTCTGCGGATAGACGGTTCGGCTCTGCGGCGGCCCATAGCAGCACATGGGTATCGAGTAGCAGATTCACGTCAGGCTCCGAACATGTCAGCGATCTCTTCCTCGCCCATACGATCGAAGTCCTCGGGAACCTTGAACTGGCCTTGCATGAAGCCAAGCCGCTTCTGCTGACCGGCGCCCGGGCTATCGATGGCCGTGACCTTGGCGATTGGCTTGCCAGCCTTGGCGATAATGAATCCTTCCCCCTGCGCAGCTTTGGCGAGCAGCCGCGAGAGCCGGGTCTTGGCTTCGTGAATGTTGACGGATTCCATGATCGCCTCCTGGACTTAGTCTATTGAATCTAGTCTATCCATGTCAGGTCGATTCGACACCAGAATTCGGCATGGCGCTCAGCCAGTACCCAGCTCTTCGACTCTCGCACGATCCCATGAAAACGCTCCCATACCTTCCCGGTATGCACCACCACGTAACGGCATTGGGCAGGCGACCCGGCGCGGCGTTACCTTACGCCCAGCGGCGCCGGCAACCCGGCGCCCAGGCCGTTCGACCCCCCTGACTGAAGACGATACCCACCATGATGGCGACCCCGGATCTCGGCACTGACGCCGACGCGATCCCCACCCGTGAAGAGAAGGACCTGCTGGGCGTGCTGCCCGTGCCCCAGAGCGCCTATTACGGCATCCAGACCCAGCGCGCGGTGGAGAACTTCCACCTGAGCGGCGTGCCCCTGGCGCACTATCCCAAGCTGGTGATCGCGCTGGCCATGGTCAAGCAGGCCGCGGCGGAGGCCAATCACGAGCTGGGCTATCTCGACGCCAACCGGCTGGAGGCGATCCGCCACGCCTGCCAGACGCTGATCGCCGGCGAGCACCACGATCAGTTCGTGGTCGACATGATCCAGGGCGGGGCGGGTACCTCGACCAACATGAACGCCAACGAGGTGATCGCCAATCTGGCACTCGAACACCTCGGCCACGCCAAGGGTGACTACGCCCACCTGCACCCCAACAACCACGTCAACATGGCGCAGTCGACCAACGACGCTTACCCCACCGCGATCCGCCTCGGCCTGCTGCTGGGCCACGATGCCTTGCTGGGTAGCCTGGCGCAGCTGCGCGATGCGCTGGCGGACAAGGGCGTGGCCTTCGCCGACGTGCTCAAGATGGGCCGCACCCAGCTGCAGGATGCGGTGCCGATGACGCTGGGCCAGGAGTTCAACGCCTTCGCCACTACCCTGGGCGAGGATCTGGGCCACCTGGAGGCGCAGATTCCGCGCCTGCTGTGCGAGGTCAACCTGGGCGGCACTGCCATCGGTACCGGGATCAACTCCGACCCGCGCTATCAGCGCCTGGCGGTGGAGCGTCTCGGCGCGATCAGCGGCCAGCCGCTGGTGCCGGCCCAGGATCTGATCGAGGCCACCTCCGACATGGGCGCGTTCGTGCTCTTCTCGGGCATGTTGAAGCGCCTGGCGGTGAAGCTCTCCAAGATCTGCAACGACCTGCGTCTGCTCTCCAGCGGCCCGCGCGCCGGCTTCAACGAGATCAACCTGCCGCCGCGCCAGCCCGGCAGCTCGATCATGCCCGGCAAGGTCAATCCGGTAATCCCCGAGGCGGTCAACCAGGTGGCGTTCGAGGTGATCGGCAACGACCTGGCGCTGACCATGGCCGCCGAGGGCGGGCAGCTCCAGCTCAACGTGATGGAGCCATTGATCGCCTACAAGCTGTTCGACTCCATCCGCCTGCTGACCCGCGCCATGCACATGCTGCGCGAGCACTGCATCGAGGGCATTACCGCCAACGAGGCCCACTGCCGTGAGATGGTGGAGCGTTCGATCGGGCTGGTCACCGCACTCAACCCGCATATCGGCTATGACAACGCTACGCGCATCGCCCGCGAGGCGCTGGTCTCCGGCCGCGGCGTGCTGGAGCTGGTGCTCGAAGAGAACCTGCTCGATGAAGCCTCGCTCGCCGATATCCTGCGTCCGGAGAATATGATTGCGCCCAGGCTAGCGCCGCTGCGGGTCTAGGCAACTCCTATTAGGGGGCAGACAGAGAAGCCGCGACGGTCATGGCCGCCGCGGCTTCTTGCGTTGGGGGGGGCGCCAGACTGGCGGGTCGGTATCTCGGAGGAGACGATCACGGCATAAGTTATATTCAAAAATCATATAACGTTAGAACCTAAATGGCGCTATGCTGGAGAGGTCGCCCACCAAGGAGCTGTCATGCACACCTTCGCTCTCTCCCGTGGTGATCGGGAACGCGGCCGGCCCGATGTCGCCGGTTTCTTCGATCCGCGCACCTTCAGCGTCCAGTACGTGGTCAGCGATCCGGCCACGCGGCACTGCGCGATCATCGACCCGGTGCTCGATTTTGATGAGAAATCGGGGGCGACCGCCACCCACCACGCCGATGAGCTGCTCGCCTATATCGCCCGCGAAGGCCTCGAGGTCGCGTGGATTCTGGATACTCACCCCCACGCCGATCACTTCTCCGCCGCGCGCTACCTGCACGACAAGACCGGCGCGCCGACCGCCATCGGCGCCCAGGTGGTCGAGGTCCAGGCGCTATGGAAGCGCATCTACAACTGGCCGGCGCTGCCCACCGACGGCAGCCAGTGGGACCGCCTGTTCCGCGATGGCGAGACTTTCACCCTGGGTGACCTGCCGGTGCGGGTGATGCACTCGCCGGGGCACACCCTTGCCTCGATCACCTATGTGATCGGCGACGCCGCCTTTGTCCATGACACCCTGTTCCAGCCCGATTTCGGCACCGCCCGGGCCGACTTTCCCGGGGGTAGCGCTCACCAGCTATGGCATTCGATCCAGGCGATTCTGGCGCTGCCCGACGACACCCGGCTGTTCACCGGCCACGACTACATGCCCGACGGCCGCGAGCCGCAGTGGGAGAGCACGGTGCGCGAGCAGCGCCAGCACAACAAGCACCGCCTGGGGGAGAGCAGCGAGGCGGAGTACGTCGCACTGCGTCAGCAGCGCGATCACGAGCTGCCGATGCCCAAGCTGATCCTGCATGCGCTGCAGGTGAACGTGCGCGGGGGCCGCCTGCCGGAGCCGGAAGACAACGGCAAGCGCTACCTCAAGATCCCGCTGGATGCGCTGGAGGGCGCGGCCTGGGAGTGAGATGGCGCGCTCGATACGCCGCCCTCATCGATACGACACAAGCACAGGCCGCAGGAGAGACAGCCTCATGAGTGAGACCCCAGCCGCACCGACGGCATCCACCACCCGGCACCACGATGTGGTGATCGTCGGCGGCGGTGCCGGCGGCATCGCCACGGCGGCGAGCCTGCATCGACGCCAGCCCGATCTGGATGTCGCCATCGTCGAGCCGGCGCAGGATCACTTCTATCAGCCCGGCTGGACACTGGTCGGCGGTGGCGTCTTCACCCCGGAGCAGACGCGCCGTTCGATGCGCTCGGTAATGCCGAGTTTCGTCACCTGGCATCAGACCCGTGCCGAGCGCCTGCTGCCAGAATCCCGCCAGGTCGCGCTGGGGGACGGTTCGACGCTCGGCTACCGGGCGCTGGTGGTGGCGCCGGGGTTGGAGCTCGACTGGCAGGCGATCGAGGGGCTCGAAGAGAGCCTGGGCAGCCATGGCGTCACCTCCAACTACCGTTTCGATCTGGCGCCCTACACCTGGTCGCTGGTGCAGGCCATGCGCGGCGGCAAGGCGCTGTTCACTCAGCCGCCGATGCCGATCAAGTGCGCCGGGGCGCCGCAGAAGGCGATGTATCTCGCCTGCCATGAATGGGAAAAGCAGGGCGTCCTGGGCGATATCGAGGTCAACTTCCACAACGCCGGCGGGGCGATGTTCGGCGTTGCGGATTTCGTCCCGGCGCTGGATGCCTACGTTCAGCGCTACGGTATCCACAAACAGTTCCAGCAGGATCTCATCGCCGTGGATGGCTCGGCGCAGAAGGCGCGCTTTCGCGTCACCGCCGGGGAGACCAGCGAGGAGATCGAGACCGATTTCGACATGCTCCACGTGGTGCCGCCCCAGCGTGCCCCGCGGCTGGTGCGTGAATCGCCTCTGGCCAACGCCGGCGGCTGGCTCGATCTCGATGCCGAGACCCTTCAGCACAACCGTTTCAGCGATGTCTTCGGGCTCGGCGATGCCAGCGGTACCGGCAACGCCAAGACCGCCGCGGCGGTGCGCAAGCAGGCCCCGGTGGTGGCGGACAACCTGCTGGCGGCCCTCGATGGCAAGCCGATGCCCTCCGGCTATGCGGGCTATGGCGCCTGCCCGCTGACGGTCGAAAGGGGGCGCGTGGTGCTGGCGGAGTTCGGTTACGGCGGCCAATTGCAGCCGACATTCCCGTCCTGGCTCAATCAGGCCACCCGGCCGACCCGGCTCGGCTGGCACCTCAAGGCGCAGCAGTTGCCCTTCATCTACTGGCACCTGCTGCTCAAGGGGCGCGAATGGCTGGCCAGGCCGCAGGCGCGGGGGTGAGCATGCCGACGTGTCTGGGCCGGGGGTGCGCGGGTGGCGGGGGCGAGAACCGATGACCCCGCTGCCTCGGCGCGGCTGGGCACGCTGGCTGCCGATCCTCGACTGGGGGCGGCACTATCACGCCGGCTTGCTGGGTCAGGATCTGCTGGCGTCGGTCATCGTCGCGCTGATGCTGATTCCCCAGGCGCTGGCCTACGCCATGCTCGCCGGCCTGCCGCCGGTGGTGGGGCTCTACGCCAGTCTGGTACCGCTGGTGGTCTACACCCTGCTCGGCAGCAGCGCGACGCTCTCGGTCGGCCCGATGGCGGTGGTCTCGCTGATGACCGCCGCGGCCCTGGCACCGGTCGCCCCCGCCGGGTCGGCGGCGTATATCGCCGCGGCGCTGGTGCTGGCGCTGCTCTCCGGCGCCATTCTGCTGATCATGGGGCTGTGCCGGCTGGGCTTTCTGGTCAACTTTCTGAGCCACCCGGTGATGACCGGCTTCGTCAGCGCCTCGGGGCTGCTGATCGCGGCGAGCCAGCTCAAGTCGCTGCTCGGCATCGAGCTTGCCGGCGCCACGCTACCGGCACTGACGCAGGCGCTGCCCGCCGCACTGCCGGGGCTGAACCCGCCGACGCTGCTGGTCGGGCTGGGCTCGCTGGTGCTGTTGTGGGCGATCCGCCGCCACGGCAAGGCGCTGCTGGTGCGCTGCGGCGTACCCGCGCGCGTGGCCGCCGTGCTGGTCAAGCTGGGGCCGATCGTGACCATCGCGCTGGCCGCCGTCATTGCCGGGGCCGCCGGCTGGCTGGGCGGCGAGGTCGCGGTGATCGGCCCGATCCCCGCCGGGTTGCCGCCGCTGCACCTGCCCGCGTGGGACCCGGCGCTGTGGCGCTCGCTGCTGGGCTCGGCGGTTCTGATCAGCATCGTCGGCTATGTGGAGTCGGTCTCGGTGGCTCAGGCGCTGGCGCTGCGCCGCGGCGAGCGGGTCGACCCGGACCAGGAGCTGATCGGTCTGGGCGGCGCCAATCTGGCGGCGGCCTTCACCGGCGGCATGCCGATCACCGGCGGCTTCTCACGCTCAGTGGTCAACTTCGAGGCCGGCGCCCGCACCCCGGCGGCCAGCGCCTTCACCGCGGTAGGGGTCGCCCTGGCCATGCTGTGCCTGTCGCCGTGGCTGGGCGTGCTGCCGCTGGCGACCCTGGCGGCGATCATCGTCATCGCCACCCTGTCGCTGATCGATCTGCCGGCGTTCGCGCGGGTGTGGCGCTACGCCCGCGGCGAGGGCGTGGCGATGACCGCCACCGCCGTGGCGACGCTGATGCTGGGGGTGGACGTGGGCATCCTGGTCGGCGTGGGTATGTCGCTGGCGCTGCATCTCTACGGCACCAGCCGCCCGCACAGCGCCGAGGTGGGGCGCATTCCGGGGACCGAGCACTTTCGCAACGTGCGCCGCCACGCGGTGGAGACCGACACTGGGGTGGCCATTCTGCGCGTCGACGAGAGCCTCTATTTCGCCAACGTGCGCCATCTGGAAGATCTGGTCACTGCGGTGGTCAATCGCACGCCGCCGCCCCACGATCTGGTGCTGGCGTGCCAGGCGATCAACGTGATCGACGCCAGTGCGCTGGAGAGTCTCGAGGCGCTCAATCGGCGCCTGCGGGAGCGCGGCATCGGGCTGCATCTGGCCGAAGTGAAGGGGCCGGTGATGGATCGCCTGAGCCGCACCGAGCTGCTGGCGACGCTCAACGGCCGGGTCTTCCTGAGCACCTTCGACGCCTGGTGCGCCCTGCACGGCCGCGGGGCGGCGCCCTTGAGTCACCCCTGTATCGCCACGCCGGCCTGCCCGGCGACGAAGTGAGTCCGACCATCGCGGTATCGCGAATGTCATGAGAGGGGAGTGGTGATGGACCTATCGAGTGCACTGCACGGGTTGCTGGGCGGGGGGCTGATCGGGCTCGCCGCCACGCTGCTGATGGCGCTGCTGGGGCGGATCGCCGGTATCAGCGGCATTCTTTCCGGCGCGCTGTTCGAGCGCGGCAGTGACCGCGGTTGGCGGCTGGCGTTCCTGCTGGGGCTGGTCTCCGGCCCGGCGTTACTGCTGCTGTTGGGGCTCGACTGGGGCAATGTGGCGCCTCGCGGTGACGTGGCAGCGCTCGGCAGCGCGGTGGTCGGCACACCGCTCGCAGGCATGCCGACGATGCTGCTCGCCGGGCTGCTGGTCGGGCTGGGCACCGGGCTCGGCAGCGGCTGCACCAGCGGCCACGGGGTGTGCGGGCTGGCCCGGCTCTCGCCGCGCTCGCTGGCCGCCACGCTGGTCTTTCTGCTGATGGCGATGCTCACCGTATTCAGCGTGCACCAGCTGGCGGGAGGTGGTGCATGAAGCCCGTGGCCGGTTATCTCGCCGGGCTGCTGTTCGGGCTGGGTTTGGCGATCAGCGGCATGACCGACCCCGCCCGGGTGATCGGTTTTCTCGATGTCACTGGCGCCTGGGACCCGACCCTGATCTTCGTGCTCGGCGCGGCCGTGGTCACCACCTTCATCGGCTACCGCCTGGTGTGGCGCCGTGCCACGCCGCTGCTGGCGGGGCGCTTTCAACTGCCGAGCCGGCGCGACCTGGATGCCCGGCTGCTGGGCGGTGCCGCACTCTTCGGTATCGGCTGGGGGCTCTCCGGCTACTGCCCGGGCCCGGCGGTGGCCTCGTTGCCGGGGCTGAGCGGGCCGCTGGCGGCCTTCCTGGTGGCGCTGGTCATCGGCTGGTGGCTGGCGTGCCGGCTGGCGCCGGGCCATTGAAGGGCGGGTCGGCAATGCTCCTCCATCAGCGGGTGACCACCAGGAGCCCGATCAGCAGCGCCGCGCCACCCGCCAGGAAATTGGCGGTCAGCGGCTCGTCGAGCAGCAGCGCACCGAACAGGACACCGAAGATCGGTGAGAGGAACGAGAAGATGCCGAGCTGGGAGGCAAAATAGCGTCGCAGCAGGGCGAACCACAGCAGCAGGGCGGCGCAGGAGATCACCAGAGTCTGGAAGGCCAGGCTGGCGATCGCCACGCCGCTCAGCCGAATCTCGCCGAGATCCCCCAGCAGCGCGCTCGCCGGGAGCAGCAGCAGGCCTGCGACAATGAGCTGGTAGCAGAGTGTCTGCTCCGGTGGCACCTCGGAGAGCGAGGAGCGGCGAATCACCAGCGTGGTCGCCGCCCAGGCCAGCCCGGCCAGCAGCCCCAGCAGGTCACCGCGCAGGATGTCCGCGGTGTGCGCCAGCTCGGTCGCCGGGGCCAGCGCGAGGACCATGCCAGCGAAGGCGATACCCATCCCCAGCCACTGGCGCCGTGTCAGCTGCTCGCCCGGCACCAGCAGATGCAGCCCCAGGGCGGCGAAGATCGGCGCGGTGTAGAGGAACACCGACATGTGCGATGCCAGGGTGTAGTCGAGCCCCCAGGCGACGAACCCGAACTCGGCCACGAACCCCAGCCCCACCAGGATGCCTGGCCCGAGATGGGCGCGGAAATGGGTAACGCGTATCCCCCGGCGATAGGCCAGCGCCAGCACCAGCAGTGCCGCCATGGATGAGCGCAGGGCAATCTGGGTCAGTGGCGAGACATCCGCCGCGGCGAGCTTGATCGCTACCTGCTGAAAGCCCAGCGCCAGGCAGAACAGCACCATCAGGGCCCCGGCCTGCGCATCCAGACGCCGGCGTAGCGGGGCGTTGGCGTGTGGCGATGGCGGCCGGCGCGACGCTCGCGTCTGTGGCATGTCACTCTCCTGTGGGCATCGAGGCCCCATCAGAGCAGCTGGGCGCCGCGCCGCCAAGCGACTAATGTGGTGGCCAAGGCTCAGGAAAACTCACCCTATGAAAGTCGAACGTCTACCGCTGAATGCGCTGCGCGCCTTTGCCGAGGCGGCTCGGGCAGAGAGTTTCAAGCACGCCGCTGCGCGCCTGGGCGTCACGCCCGGCGCGGTGAGTCGGCAGATCAAGCAGCTCGAAGACCGGCTCGGCGTGGCGCTCTTCGCCCGCCACGCCAACGGCGTGGTGCTGAACGACGCCGGGCGGCATCTGGCCCGAGAGATCGACGGCGGCCTCGAGCGCATTGCCGCCGGGGTGAGAGCGGTGCGCGAGCGTGCCCGGCACGGGCCGATGCTCACGCTCAGTGCACCGCCCTCGTTTACCCAGCTCTGGCTGTTGCCGCGGCTGATGGGTTTCGAGGCCAGGGTCGGCGGTATCGAAATCTCGCTGGAGGCCACGCAGTCATTCACGCTGCCCGTCTGGCAGGGCGATGGCGCGCGTCTGGCGATTCGCTATGGCCGTGGCCCCTGGCCCGACGTCGCCAGCTACCCGCTGTTCGGCGACGTGCTGTTCCCGGTGTGCGCCCCGACACTGCTGGCGCATCAGGTTCGGCCCATGAGGCCCGCCGACCTGGCTCAGCATACCCTGCTCGAGGTCGGCTGGGATTCGCCCCAGGGCGTCGTCTTTCCCGGCTGGCGCGAATGGCTCGAGGCTGCCGGTGTCGCCGACCGCGTGGCGGCGCCGCAACGGCGCTACTCGCTCTCGGGGCTGGCCCTGGACCAGGCCATCGCCGGGCGCGGGGTCATGCTGGCCAATGCCCCGGTGGCGATGGATCGGCTGAAGAGCGGCGTATTGGTGCGCCCTTTCGGCGAGCGCTACGTGCTCGCCTCGCCGATGACCTACGAATTGCTGACCCCGCCCTCGGGCGACATGCCGCCCGCGGTGGCACGCTTCGTCGACTGGCTGCTGGCCGAGGCCAATGCCTTCTCTCGGCAGACGGCCGGGTAAGCGCCCCGGGGTGGCTGGCGCCTCGGGGGAATTCTTTCGCACCTTTCTCTGGCTGGGTCTTACTGCTTTCGGCGGCGCGGTGGGGCACCCGGGCTATTGCCGCCAGGCGTTGGGGGTACGCCTGCGCTGGGCTGGAGGACTAGATCAGCCGAGCGGTGACGAGAATATCGGCGATCTGCTGGAAGGTGCCGTCCGGGATGGGGTCGCCGTTACCCGCTCGGGTGGCGATCCTCTCCGCCAGCAGCGGGTCGTCGACCCGCGGGATGCGCCGCTGGTAGGCACTCTCCAGCAGGGCCGGGGCCTGGGCGGCGTTGGCCTTGCAGGTGATCACCGGCACCGGGGTTTCACCGCGCACGTAGCGGATGCCGACCAGCCAGCCGTCGCCGGTACCGACCATGAGCGAGGCGTGCTGCACGCCGAGCTTGGCGTTGAGCGTATGCATCTCGCGGCGCTGCTTGCGCCGCGCCTGATTCATCGTCGGGTCGCCCTCCTGATCCTTGCGCTCGCGCTTCTGCTCGGTCTTGGTCATGCGCTGATCGCGGCGGAACAGCCAGCGCTGCAGCAACACGTCGCCGGCGCCGACGATCAGGAAGGCGAGCAGGGCGGTGATCACCAGCGGCTGCAGCAGCGCCAGGAAAGTGCCCTGAACGCAGCCCAGCCCGCAGCGCGAGGACTCCATCAGCGCTTGCAGGCCCAGGCGATAGACCACGATCAGCGCCACCGCGAGCGCGGTCATCTTGAACAGCGACTTGAGGAACTCGGTCACCCCGCGCACCGAGAAGATGCGCTTGAAGCCTTCCACCGGGTTGATCTTCTCCGCCTTGGGCAGGACCGGCTCGGCGGCGAAGACGAACCCCTGGGAGGTGACCACGTTGGTCAGGATCACCACCAGCACGCTCAGTGCCACCAGCGGCAGGATCGACAGCACCAGTATCTCGCCGGCGGCCGTCACCAGGCGCGGCCACAGGGTGGCGAACGGCTCGGTATAGAGCCGGGCGGTCAGATCGATCAGCCCTTCGATACGGGCGACGATAGCGCCGGCGCTGATCGCGATATAGAGCGTACAGGCCAGCATCACCATCGCCGTGACCAGGTCGGCGCTCTTCACCACCTGGCCCTTCTTGCGCGCGTCGCGCAGCTTTTTCGCCGAGGGCGGCAGCGACTTCTCTTCGGAGGGCTGCTGGCTCATGGCGCTCCTCTCGCAAGATCAGGCACCGACTGTCGAGCCCTCATCCATGATGGTCTGCAGATTGTCGCCATCACCGGCATAGTCCTCGTGGGTGAAATCGTCCCAGCCCGCTTCGGGCAGATGGCCCTCGCGCAGGAAGAACTCGTATTCGTCGCGGCGGTAGTCGAAAAGGCTCTCGCCCTCGGGCGCATCGCGCTGGCCATAGCTTTGCACGTAGGCTTCCAGAAAGGCGTAGCGTTTGGCGCCGTCCTCGGTCAGCACGCCATCCTGATCGAGCGCCTCGATGAGGTCTTTCAGATCCGCCTCATGGCCTTCGAGGGCGCTGGTGCGCTTGATGTCCTGGACGATCGAGAAGGGCAGGGTGGCGAGCGTCAACGCGGCGGAGACCCAGAACAGTGGCCCGGAGGCGGCGCGCGCCACGGCGATGCCCTTGAGGGCGGCCAGCGATGAGGCGCCGCCGGCGAGGCCGAAGGCGCCGGCGGCGACGGTCACCGCCCCCTGGCCGATGGTGGCGCCGTCGCCGCTGTCGGCGCCGCGCTTGATCATCAGCCCTCCGAGAGCGATATCCAGGGCCCCGGTGGCCGAATTGGCCGCGCCGTCGAGCACGCGCAGGAAGGAGCTGATGGTGCGTGTCGTCGTCGTGGCTGCGGGCAGGGCCGGGTTCTTGGCGTATCCGTTCTGGGCACCCTCGACTATTTTCTTGGCGTCTTCGTAGGAAATATCCAGCTTCTTGGCCAGTGCCTTCTGATCCCCTACCGGGACATCATCGATGATCTGCTGGATGTTCTCGCTGAAACGCTCCCAGGTGTGGGCATCGGGTGCGGGCGCCTTGCCCTTGACCTTGTCGTCGGCCCAGATCTGCGGCAGCGTCTTGTCCAGCCCCAGCATGGCGTTGACGTTGGTGCCCTTGACCTTGTCCTTGATGTGGCTGCCAAGGTTGGTGAAGTGCTGGCTGGCGCCGAGGAAACTGATGAACTCCTTGGCCACGGCCATCCGCGCCTCGTCGCTGTCGGCCAGCTTGCTGCCGCCGCCGGCGAGTTGGTAGATGCCCGAGGCGAGCGAGATCAACCCGCCGGTCGAGCCCAGCGCGCCGTTGCTGTTGAGCGTGCTGATCAGTGACAGCATGCCACCGTTGGTCTTCTCGTTGAGCGCCTTGTAGACGCCGTTCTTCATCAGGCCGTCGATATCCGCCCGGGTGATGGCACCGTTTTTCTGGAAGCGGTCGCCGAGCTCCTGCAGCGCCTTGCCGAAGTTCTTCGCCGTCTGCTGATCGTTGAGATATTCGTTGACGAACTTGTCGATCGACTCCGCCGTGCGCCGCGGGATATCGACGCCACCACGCTTGAGCGCGGTCAGCACCATCTTGACCACGTCTTGGGTGGCGGTCGCGGTGTTGGCGTCGTTGATGTCATCGGGATTGGCGATCAGGTCGTCGAGATCGGTGATCATCGAGTCGAGCTGCAGGCTCTGGGCGAATTCGGCTGCCTTATCGCTCTCTTCCGTCGCCGGGAACAGCGCCGCGAGCGCATTGTAGGTTCGCGAGATATCCTGTTCGGCGAGTTCGCCCTGGCCGCTTTCACGCAGATCGTTGATGTAATCGATGTACGCCTCGCTGAAGGCGGTCTCCTCCAGTTGCGATGCGATCGTGTCCTTGTCGGCGACCTTGTCGATCGCGCCGCTCTGGGCTTTTACGTAATCCTTTTGCACCGACTCGGACGCGAACAGCTCGCCGAGGCGCTCGTCGAGCTTCTCGCCATCGATGACCGAGGCCAGATCATCACCGGTGACGTGATCGAGGCTCAGGCCTTCCGAGACATCGAGACCGACCAGGTCCAGCCCGTTGTCGAGCGCGCCCTGGGCGCGTAGCGCACGGTAGAACTGGGCGCGCTCGTCGTCGGCTGCGATGCTGCCGTCCTCGATCCCCGTCTTCCACGCTTCGATCAGGTTCTGCCAGGTCAGCTCGCTGACGGTCAGCTTGCGTGAACTGTCGTCCGGGTCGCTCTCGCTGGTCTCCATCGACTGGATATCGACATCGCTGAAGGCCGGCAGATCGTGATCGCGCCGCGCCGTGTCCAGCGCCGCGTTGTCGGACAAACGCTGGGCGTCGGTCTCGCCGCCGTGCCGCGACCAGTAACCGTCGAAGACATTCTGCACCGCCTTGCCATCGTCTCCGGCGGCGTGCTCGATCCGCTCGCGCAGGTCGTCGTTGACCTGGGCGGTGGCCTCCTCGCGGGAGGCACCGTCGCTCAGCTTGCTGTCGATCAGGTTCTGGTAGAGCTGTGACAGCGTCTCCGATGAATCGATATGCAGAATCTGGCGCGAGTCGGTCAGCGTACTCCCGGCCAGGCCGGATGAGAGCGCGTTGAGGTTGTCCTCGTAACTGGGGTTGTCGGTCACGGTGTGGTCGGCGAGGAAGTCGTCATAGGCGGCGTAGCCGGCAGCGATGGCGGCGTCCTCGCCGCCGTGGCGCTCCCAGTAGCCGTTGAGCACGTCGAGTCCGTCGGCGCTGTCCTTGTCGTTATCGGTCAAGGCGTTGCCGGTACGCACGAAGAGGTCTTCCCTGGCGTCGTCGATGGCCGCCTGGAGATCCGGGGCGTCGCCTCGCTCACGCTGCTGGTCGAGTTGATACGCCACCAGCTGGCGGAACTGGCTGGCGGCGTCTCCCGTCAGCGGCCTCACCGTGCGCGCATCGATATCGATGCCTTCGGCCATGTCTGCGGCGAGGGCATTCAGCGTGTCGTCGTAGGCGATGTCGGCCTCGTCGCGATTGGCCAGGTAGCTCTCCTGGGCAAGCTTCTCGGTGTCGGCTTCACCGCCGTGACGCTTGAAATAGCCGTCGAAGACATTGGCGACGTCGCCACCGCCGACGCTGTCGATGCGCTCGCGCAGATCGTCGTTGACGTGATCCATCGCTTCCTGGGGATCGTCGCCCTGATCGATCCGGTTCTGGATCAGATTCTTGTAGAGCTGGGAGAGCGTATCCGAGGCGTCGAGATGCAGGATCTTGCGCTGGTCGGTCAGCGTGGCGCCGGCCATCCCCAGGGCCAGCGCATTGAGGTTGTCCTCGTAATCGGGGTTGTCGGTCAGCGTGGTATCGGCCAGAAAGCCGTCGTAGGCGGCATAACCCGCGTCGATCGCGGCCTCTTCGCCACCATGGCGCTTCCAATAGCCTGCGAAGACATCCAGACCCTTGTCGGCGTCACGGTCGGCGTTGTCGAGGGCATGCCCGATGCGCGCGAACAGCGCTTCCTTGGCGTCGTCGATCGCCTGGGCAAGATCGGGGTTGTCGCCGTCGGCGCGCTGGGCATTGAGCTCAGCGACGACCAGCGTCTCGAACCTGTCCGCGGCGCCTCCCGTCAGGCTGGCAACCCGGCGCTTGTCGATGTCGATGCCGTCCGCCATGTCCTCTGCCAGCGAGTTCAGCGTCTCCTCGTAGGCCTGGCTGCCGGGTTCGAGAGTGTCTTTCTCCGCGCCGCCATCCTTGGCCATTTTCTGCGCCAGCTCGAGCAGACGGGAGAAGGCGCGCGGGGCGACGGACGAATTCGAGGGGCTGACCGGGGTGACATCGGGATCGACGCGCATGGTGCTCTCCTTGGCCGGGGGCTCGGGGCGGGGCGGAGAGCTCAGTCTGGGGCGCCCGGATGACGCCGGGATGGCAGCACGGCAACGCCGTGTAACACCCTGTTGGCCTAGGGTATCGGCGGGGCGGCGGTTCACTGCATCGCCCCGAGGATGGCCGCGAGGCGGGCCAGGTTGAGCTTGAGCACGTCGAGCTGATCCACCATCAGCGGGATCAGGAAGACCACGTAGAGCAGCATCAGGAAGCTGAACAGCAGGTTCTTGATCGGCAGCGATAGATCGAAGGCGTGCAGATTGGGTGCCATGCGTGCGACATAGGCGAGCATCAGGTCGGCCACCAGCAGGGCGATCACCAGCGGGGAGATCATCAGCACGCCGATTCGCATTACCTGATCGAGCAGGCCGAGCACCGCCATTGCCGAGGCGCGCGTCATCAGCGGGGTGAAGTCGATCGCCGGCCACAGCGCATAGCTGCGATAGAAGCCGTCGAGCAGCAGCATGAAACCGCCGGTGAGAAAGAACAGCGCCAGCAGGATGATCGACAGCAGCGTCGAGGTGACGCCGGTTTCGCTGGCGCCCATCGGGTCGAGAATCTGCGCCATGGTCGAACCGCGCTGCAGGTCGATCAGCTCGCCGGCCACCTCCGCGGCCCAGAACGGCACGCCGAAGACCAGACCGATCGCCACGCCGATCACCAGCTCCTTGATCACCAGCCCCATCAGCGCAACGCTCGCGATGTCGCGCAGGGCGGTGAAATCGGCGAACAGTGCGGCCATCAGCGGCAGCGAGATCGTCACTGCCACCGCCGAGCGGATCATGCCGGTCAGCCCGAGGCGGTTGAACGCCGGGGTCATCATCACCAGGCCCAGCGCCCGCGCGGTGCCGATCGCCAGCGCCGCGATCAGCGGGTAGGCGAAGTCGTTGAGGAAGTGGGCAAACGCTTCGTAGTTCATTGGTCTCCCGGATCTCGCGCGCCGCGTAACGTCACGATCCGCGCCTGCAGCCGGTCAGGCAGCGTTGCCTCAGCGCGACCAGGCGGCAAAATTGTCCAGCACCTGATCTGCCACGTTGACGATCTGCCCGGCCAGCAGCGGCCCGGTCAGGATCAGCACCAGCAGCACCGCGACCAGCTTCACCGCCTGTGGCAGCGTCTGGTCCTGAATCTGCGTCAGCGCCTGCAGCAGGCCGACGCCGAAGCCGATCACGATGGCCACCACCAGCGCCGGTGCCGAGACCAGCAGCACCGTCCACAGCGCGCTCTTCAGCAGTGACAGGAAGATAGCGTCGTCCATGTCAGCCTCCGCCATAGCTGAGAATGAGCCCGTGCATCAGCCGCGACCAGCCGTCCACGGCGACGAACAGGAAGATCTTCAACGGAATCGAGATCAGGGTCGGCGAGACCATCATCATGCCCATGGCCATCAGCACGTTGGAGACGATCAGGTCGATGATCAGAAACGGGATGTAGAGCAGAAAGCCGATCTCGAAGGCGCGGGTCAGCTCGGAGCTGACGAACGCCGGAATCAGTACGATCAGGTCGTCGTCGCGGAGCTCGCGGCGCGCCTCCTCGGACCACAGGCTGCGGGTGGCATCGATGAAGAAGGCCCGCTCGTGCTCGTTGGCGTAGCGCGAGAGATAGTCCTTGAGCGGTTCTCGCAGCGCCTCCCCGGCCTCCTTGATCTCGGTGATGCTGCCAAGCCCGGCCTGATGCGCCTCGAAGCGATGGGTCATCTCGCCGATCAGCGGCGTGGTGATATACACCGTCAGGATCAGGGCGATGCCGTAGAGCACCAGATTGGGTGGGGTCTGCTGCACGCCCAGGGCGTTGCGGATCAGGAACAGCACCACCGAGATCTTGAGAAAGCCGGTCATCGTCACCACCGCCAGCGGCACCAGGCCGATGGTGGCGACGACGATGATGATCGCGATCAGATTGGGCTGGAACTCGGTCATACGTCGGGCGCCTGGGTGTCGGGCGATTGGGCATCGGACGACGGGGCGTCGAGCGCCAGGCGCTCGATCTGCACGCCGAGATCATCGCCGATCATCACCAGGCGGCCCTGGCCCATACGCTGGCCGTTGACCATCAGATCGACCGCCCGCTCGGGTCGGCGAGCCAGCGGCAAGACGCTGCCCTGCCCCAGCTCGCGCAGCTCGCCCAGGGTCAGCGTCAGGCGTCCCAGTTCGCAGGTGAGCGCGACCGCCAGACTGTCGAAGTTATCCACATCCGGTTCCGGGGCGGTGTCGTCGCGCGGGCTATCCACAGGCGGTTGGGTCATGGCGGCAGCTTCCTGGTCTCGTTGGCGGGGAGCGGGGCGAGTGGCCGGGTGGCCACCCGCAGGGACGCGTGGCGGCGCCAGCAGACGCACGCCCTCGGCGGTCGGCGTGGCGGCGGCGCAACGGCCGGCGACACTGACGGCGAGCGTGTCCGGTTCGGCGTAGGGGGGCTCGAGCATGACCACGTCGCCGGGGCCCAGCGAGCGCCACTCGGCGAGGGTCAGCCACTGCTGACCGGCGTGGACGCGAGCGGTCACGGGCAGCGCCTGCGCCGGCGCGGGGCACGGCGGAAAGCGCGCCTCGAACAGCGGATGCAGACGCTCGGCCAGGGGCGCGCTCAGCGCCAGCGCCAGCGGGTAGCTGGTGGTGCCGAGGGTGTACGCCAGCGTTAGCGTCACGCTATTGGCGTGCGCTGTGTCGGCAGCGTCGCCGGCCTGGCCCTGAGGGTTAGCCATGGCCGGGGCGGGGGGCGCCAGCGGGTCGAGGCGGATGTCACAGTCGAGTGCGGCTTCCAGCGGCGCCAGCCAGGGCTGCCACAGCGCTTCCAGCCATAGCGCGGCCAATTCGGCATCGACGCTCGCCAGCGACCGGCGGCGGCCGGGATGGGCGCCGAGCGCTTCCAGCGTGCGCCAGCTCGTCGTCACGACCAGCATCTCGTCACCGATATGCAGCGGGCAGGCGATCTCGCGGGTGATGTCGGCTTGCTCGCCGAGCAGGCGTAGCTGCGCCGGCTCGGCGCTCGCCCCCGAGCGGGTGGGCAGCGTCAGCGGCTGGCGAGGGCGGTGCAGGGCGTTGTGCAATGCCAGCGTCTGCGGCGCGACGCGGGGCAGCCGGTAGGCGAGCGTGTCAGGGTCGATGCGCGGCGGTGAGTTCATGGGCGCGGCTCCCGGCCGCCGTGGCCCTCTTCGTGCTCCAGCTCGGCCAGACACTCGGCCGCACGCGTGTCACGCCGCTGCTGGTCCGCCTGCAGCTGCGCCAGCGCCTGCTGACGCTGGCGGCAGCGAGCCCACTCGCCACGCTGCGTCTGCTCACGCTGATGGGCCAGGCGAGCGGCCTGCTGACAGCGCTGCTGACGCTGGGCCAGAGCCGCCTGCAGCGCGGCCTGCTCAGCTCGGCTCTGCTGCCAGGCCAGGGTCTCGGCGGCGCTCAGCGGGCGCCCCGCGGCGGTATCGAAGCGCGCCTGCTCCTGCTGCTGCGCGGTGTGTGCCAGGCGCTGGCGCGCAGTGTCGAAGCGCTGGGTCTCGCGTGCCAGGTCGCGGCAGCGTGCCCGTTCGGCGGCCAGTTCGCGTTCGGCCAGGCGGGTGCGCTGGCGGCGCAGCGCGAGAAGACGTTCGAGGGCGTGTCGGGTCGTCATCGGGCCAGTCCTCCCAGGCGGTCGAGGGTGTCGTCGAAGGCGGCCGTTTCGCCCCGCGGCTGGCGCAGGAACGCTTCGATCTCGGCATGCTTGCGAATCGCCTCGTCGGTGGCCGCATCGCTGCCCTCGCGGTACTCGCCCACCTGCAGCAGCAGCTCGACTTCCTGATAGCGGGCCAGCAGGTCGCGCACCTTGGCGGCGTCACGACGGTGGGCCTCGGTGGCGACGCTATCCATCAGCCGGCTACGGCTGGCGAGCACGTCGATCGCCGGGAAGTGGTCGCGGCGGGCGAGTTCGGCACTGAGCACGATATGACCATCGAGAATGGCGCGGACTTCCTCGGCCACCGGGTCCAGGCTGGCATCGCCTTCGGTGAGCACCGTGTACAGCGCGGTGATGCTGCCCTGGCCCGAGATGCCCGGTCCGGCGCGTTCGAGCAGCCGCGGCAGGGCCGCGAACAGTGACGGCGGATAGCCGCGGCGGGTGGGCGGCTCGCCGGCGGCCAGGCCGATCTCGCGCTGGGCGCGGGCGAAGCGGGTGAGGCTGTCGACCAGCAGCAGCACGTCGCGGCCCTGATCGCGGAAGTACTCGGCCACGCTGGTGGCCACCAGGGCGGCGCGGGTGCGCTCGATGGCCGGGCGGTCCGAGGTGGCGACGACGCACACCGTGCGCGCCCGGGCCGCGGCATCGAGCTGGCCCTCGAGCAGTTCGCGCACCTCGCGGCCGCGCTCGCCGACCAGGCCGAGCACGACCACCTCGGCGCGGCTGCCGCGCACGATGGCGGAGAGCAGCGAGGACTTGCCCACGCCGGGTTCGCCGAATAGCCCCACGCGCTGGCCGCGGGCGACGGTGGTCAGCGCATCGATGGCGCGCACCCCCAGAGCCAGCGGTCGCTCGATCAACTGGCGTGTCAGGGGTGGCGGCGGCGCGGCGTGGACCGGGTAGTCGTGCAGCCCGCGGGGCGGCGGGGCCGCATCCAGCCACTCGCCGAGCGGGCTGATGACGCGGCCCAGTAGCGCCTCGCCGACCGCCACGCCCTGGGCGCACCCGGTGGCGATCACCTCGCTGCGGGTCGAAAGGCCGTGGAGTTCGCCGATCGGCGAGAGCACCGCATCTTCCTCTTCGAAGCCGATCACCTCAGCGGCCACGCGGCGGCCGCTGATCGGGTCGCGCAGATAGCACAGCTCGCCGATGCCGACGCCTTCGATGCTGGCGTGGATGAGCAGGCCGCGGATGCGCTTGACGCGACCGTTGGCCCGGCGCGTTTCTACCTCGGCCAGGCGTGCCTGGAGACGCGGCATGAGGCCGTCGAGCGGGGAGGTGGTCATGGGTCCTCCTGGGCCGGAGCCTGCAGTGCACTGGCCAGGGCATCGAGCTGGGCTTCCACGCCGATATCCATCACCGCGACGGGGCTGACCAGCAGGCACTGGGTCGGGCCGAGCTGCGGGTCGGCCTCGACCTGGTAGTCGACGCCCGCCGGTGGCCGCGCGGCCAGGCGCTCGCTCACCTGGCGTTCGAGCGACGGTGCGACCCGGATGCGCAGACGATGGGACTGATGCCACTCGCCGAGGGCGCGGCGCACGCTGCTGGCGATGCGCTCGGCGTCGTCGTACTCGTCCAGGATGCGTTGCACCAGGTCGAGGCAGAGCTGGGCCAGGGCCGGCTCCAGCTCGTCCAGGTAGCGCGCGACGTCGGCCTGGGTGGTGTCGAGCAGCGCTGCCGCCTGGCGCTCGCCGTCGCCGCGGCCGGCGGCGAACCCTTCGGCGTAGCCTGCCTCCCGCGCTGCCGCGGTGGCCGAGGCCTGGGCGTCGGCCTGTTCGCGGGCGCGCTCGAGAAAGGCGAAACCGTCGCGCCACGCCTGCGCTTCGGCGGCGCGCAGAATCACCTTGCCGGGGCGGCGGGGAAGCGTGTTCATGGTCTCTCCTCGTCGGCTGTGGCGTCGGCGCGAGTGCCCCCGCCGGGCGCCGGAGTCGGGTCGGCGTCCGTGACCAGGGTGGCGGCGTGTCGGGCGATGGCGCTGGCGGCGTCGCGCTGCGCCGTGGGGGGTAAGGCGTCGTCGTCGGTGGCGTCAGTGAACGCGACCGCGGGTGTGGTACGCCAGGCCAGCGCCAGCCAGGCTTGCCAGCCGCGCGGCTGGGCGTGGTACCAGGCGCCGACACAGCGCCAGCCGTCACGCTCGACCGCCGCCGCCAGCGCTTCGAGATCGCTGGCGGGCGGTGTGGTCTGCGGCTCGGGGCGGAGCTGGTCACGCTGCTCTAGTGCCAATCGATGCAGGACGTCGCCGAAACGTGCCCGCAGCGCGCTGACCAGTGGGGCTTCGATGGTGCCGGCGAAGGCATCGGCATGCACGATGACGCCGGCCGCTCGGGCGCAGGCCGCGAGCGCTGTCGTGTCGAGCCGGCAGAGACAGCGGTCCGCCGCGTCCAGCGGCGGCAGCTCGTCGGTTGCGGGCAGCCGGTGACGCGCCCTCAGGCGGGCGATCAGGCGCTGGCGGAAGCGCGCTTGCGCCAGCCACGGGCGCAGCTGGTCGTCGTCGGCGATGGCATCCAGGCAGTCGAGCCAGTGGCGTTCGCCGAGTGCGACCGGCAGCGCTGCGTCGGGCGGTATGGGCGGAGCCGGGGTGGGCGCGGGTGTCATGATTCGCGCTCCGCGCCGCTGGGTGACGTCGCCGGGGTAGCCAAGGCGTAGGGACGCTGGCGCTGCTGACGCCACACCAGCCAGATCACCGCGGCGGCGAGCGCGAGCAGAGCGGCGACCAGGGCGCCGACGAGCCAGGTGATCCGGGTCGCGCTGGTGGCGGGCATGGCGATTCCCAGGAAGGCGTCCATCGCCGGGAGTGCCTTGCCCTGGGGGGCTTCGGCGAGCTTCGAGGCGACCGGCACCACCGAGACGTTGTCGTAGGAGAGGCCGGCGATGCCGTTGGCGACCAGTGTCTTGATCTGCGGGATCAGCGGGTCGATGTCCAGCGATGCCAGGTAGCGGACGAAGACCGATGCCGACGAGGGCGTACTGTTGCGCTTCAGCAGGTCGTTGTCCGGCAGCACCACATGGACCCGTGCCGCGAGCACGCCATCGATCTGCGACACGGTGTGGGAGAGCTCCTGGCTCAGCGCATAGATCATCTGGGCCCGTTCCTGCACCGGCGAGGAGACCAGGCCGTTGCCCTTGAACACCTCACCGAGGTTGGCGAACTTGTGCGTCGGCAGCCCCGCGCGGTCGAGGATATCCACGGCATCGGCAAAACGGCTCTCGTCGACACTGACCGTCATCTGCCCCGACTCTTCCGCGTGTCGCTGGGCGGCGATGCCGTGGCGCGCCAGCGTGGCCACGATCACGTTGGCCTCGCGCTCGTCGAGATGGGTGTAGAGCTCGGTGTCGCACGCCTGCAGCAGCAGCGCCAGAGCGATCAGCAGCAGCCACCGGCCCGGGCGACGCAGGGCGGCGGTGAACGGATGGGGAAGCAGCGATTCGTAGCGCAAGCGTCATTGACCTCGCAGCAGCGTATTGGCCGAGCCCGAGACCTGGGTCGCGCCACGCACGACCATGGTGGTCTCGATCGAGTGGTCGAATACCCGAGCCAGGGTATCGGCGACCCGGGTCACGCTGGCGTCGTCGAGCGCCGTAGGGGTGTCGCTGGCATCGCCGGGCGCGGTGGCCTGCGCCGCGCTGTCGGGGGCATGGCCTGGCAGCGTCGAGGTCAGGCGCTCGGGGGCCTCGGCGGTGGCGGGCACCTGGGCATCGCGCGAGAAGGCGTTGACGCGTTCGATGAAGCCATCGAGGTTGTCGAGCAGATCACTGCCCAACTGGCCGGGGCTGGGGCCCTGCGCCGGCTGGCCGGCCAGGTTCGCCATGTGCTCGAACAGGTTCTGCGACTCGAGCGTCTGGGTGTCTGGCGTCGGCAGCGGCATGGGCGTGCCGGCGCCGGGGGGAGTCACCGGTGTCATGGGTCACCTCTGTGCGCGGCACGCCGGCCGGTGGCAAGCGTGTCTGACGCGTTGGTTGAATGGAGCGCCGCCGTCGTCGGCAGCGTGACTGGCTGGCCAGGCCGAGACCTGGCCAGCCGCGGCAGCGCTGGCTCAGCCCTCGCCGCCGGACATCGCCTCGCCGAGCATCTCCTTCATCATCGGCATCAGAATCAGCTGCCCGCCGACCTGGACCATGCCCTTGACCATGGCGTCCTGGAACTCGGCCTGATCGAGGGCATCGTCGAAGGAGGGGGCGTTCGGCGTCCCGCCGTTGGGGTTGGTGCCATCTATGGAGTCGATTGCCATCTGGATTCTCCTGTCGTGGATCGTCGTCATGGAGCGTGTCAGCGGCTGACATAGCCGCTGCACGCCTGCCCGTTGGCCGCGGCCGCCGGGGTACCTCACTTGCTCGTCGCCGGCGGCGTGGCCACGCTGCCGCGGTAGATCTTGACGCCACCGCTGGGGGCTGCCGGCGGCGCCGGTCGGCGCAGCCCCTCGAGGCGCTGCGCGACGCTGGTGATCCAGGCCGGTGGGCCGGAGACTTCGAGGCGTGCGCCGTCGTCGATCAGGGTCGCGTCGAGCGGTGCGCCGATCTCGCTGCGCGCGAGGGCGGCCAGCAGCCGCTCGCGGTCGACACCGTCGAGATCGAACAGGCGCTGGCTCAGCTCGCCGCGGGTGGCGACGTGCAGCACATAGCCGTCGTAGAACCAGGCCAGGCCATTGGCGGCGCACACCTGGCGCAGAAAGTCGCCGGCCCGGGTGGCGTCGATGTCGCCGTTGACCTCGCCGGTGACGGCGTCGCTCATGGCCACCGGCAGTGACAGATTGCGGCCGAACTCCTTGAGCACCTCGCGTACGTCCTGCTGGATCACCACGTAGCGAAAGTCGCGTCCGGCCCAGGGGGCCTCGGCGGCGCGCACCGGCGCCGCGACCAGCAGCGTCACGATCAGCAGTGCTACGCTCGGCAGCGCCAGGGCCACGCCCAGCATCGGCCGCCGCTGCCCAAGCAGCGCCAATCTCGGGTAGGCTGTGGCTCTTCTTCCGCGACCGTTGGAGCCCTGGCTGCATGTCGTCATCGACCCTCTCCCCGACATTCGCGCTGGCCCGTGTACTGGCCACCGTCGTGCTCGGCCTGACGCTCACCGCCTGCGCCGGGGGGCCCACCTCGGCGCCGAGCGATGACGCCGGGCGCCTGATCCAGCTCGCCGACACGGTCGCCCAGCGCGGCGACCCGGCCACCGCCGCCGCCCTCTACGCGCGGGCGATCGACCAGGGCGATGACGCCGCCGACGTCCGACTCAAGCTCGGCAACGCGCGGCTGGCGAGCGGTGACGACGCCGGCGCCGCCGAGGCCTTTCGCGATGCCCTGCGTGAGCAGATCACGCTGGCGCCGGCGCTGCTCGGGCTGGGCACCGCCCAGCTGCGACTGGGCGAGCCGGAAGCGGCGCTGAAGAGTCTGACCCCGGCCGCACCGGTGGTGAACAGCGTCGCGGCCTGGAGCCGCCTGGGGGCCGCGCGCGCGCTGGCCGGGCAGAGCGAGGCGGCGGTCGAGGCCTTTGCGCGGGCCGCCGCGCTGGCCCCGAACGATCTCGACGTGCGCACCAATCTCGCTCTGGCGCAGGCCCTCGCCGGCGATGCCGAGCGCGCCAGCGACGGTATCCGGCGTATCGTCGACTCGCCGCTGGCGGAGCCGCGCCACTACCGCAATGCCCTGCTGGTACTGGTGCTGGCCGGGCGCGCGGCAGCGGCCGAACGGCTCACGATTCCCGATATGCGTGCTGCCGAACGTACGCGCCTGATCGCCCAGGCGCAGCGCATCGCGGCGCTGCCCACCCCCGCGGCGCGCGCCCGCGCGCTGAAACTGGCGCAGGCGGCCGCGGGATGAGCCGCGCGGCCCGCGTGGCGGCCGCGGGCGTCTAGAGACCATCGGTGGTCGCGCTGCTGCCCATCGCCTGGCGCGCCTCGTTTTCGAGCCTGACGCGCCGCTCATTGGCGCGCCCACGGTTGTCGAGCCGCTGACTGGCCGCGGCCGCGAGCGGTGCCGCCCGCGCCGGGCCCATCGCCCTGCCATGGGTCAGATCGCCCGGGTCGACCACCATCAGCTGCAGGTTGAGGTCGTTGGCACAGCCGGGTGGCAGGGGGATCAGCCCCGACTGCTCGGGTTCGCTCTGACACAGGTTCGCCAGCGTGCGCGTCGTCGTGCCCTGGCCGTCGGGTGTGGCGAGCGTTACCTCGCGATAGCCGCTGGTCCAGCTCATCGGCCCCAGCGACGACTGACAGCCGGCGAGCAGTGCCAGCGTCAGCAGCGTCGCGGCTTTCGTCGCCGGCGGCGTCATCAGGCCGACCTTGGGTGCGGCGGTGCGTGGGGTTGTCAGCATGGCGCGCCTCATTGCAGATAGAACCCGAACGGATCGTCGACGCCGGCTGAGCGGGCATGCTGGGCGCGGTCATCAGCGAGGCGCGGTGCGCTCGCCACCCGCGCCTGGTCGAGCGGGGTGCGCGGTGCCGGGGCCGAAGAGGGGGCGACCAGATAGGGTGTGATCAGGATCACCAGTTCGGTCTCGTTGCGCTGGAAGCGGCGCGAGCGGAACAGCTGGCCAAGGATCGGGATGTCGCCGAGTACCGGGATGCGCTCGAGCTGGTTGGAGGCCTGGCGCTGGAACAGCCCGGCGATGGCGAAGGTTTGACCGCTGCCGACCTCGACCACGGTGTCGGCGCGGCGCACCTGCAGCGAGGGCACGTCGTAGCCGGCGATCTGCACGTTCTCGCTGGCGATGCTGCTCACCTCGGGGCGCACCTCCATCGAGATCCGGCCGTTGGGCAGCAGCGTCGGCGTGCTCAGCAGCGAGACCCCGTACTGCTTGTACTGAATGCCGACCAGGTCGCGGTTGACCGGTACCGGGATCGGAATCTCGCCGCCGGCCAGGAAGCTCGCGGTCTGGCCCGAGACCGTGGTGATATTGGGCTCGGCCAGGATCTGCAGCAGGTTGTTCTGCTGCAGCGCCTGCAGCAGGCCATCGACACCTTCGGCGCTGGGGCTGCTGGCGATACTGCTGGTGAGCACACCGAACGAGAACGAGCCGTTGTTGATCAGCGCATTCCAGCTGATGCCGTAGCGCAGCAGCTCGTCCCGGGCGACCTCGGCGAAGCGCACGCGAATATTGATCTGGGTCGCGCCGGCATAGGTCGTGCGGTCCAGGCCGGCGCCATCCGGCGCCACCGCGTCGAGCGTGGAGCGGGTCGCCATGGCGCTGTCGAGGGAGCGCTGCTGACCCTCGGCGACGAGCCGGTCGCCGGCCATGCGCAGGTGAATCTGCGCCTCGCCACCGCTGCCGCGCAGCGTCTCGCGGGCGCCTTCGACGCCGTCGCGTACCCGCAGGCGCAGCGAGGCCTGGTTGCGATCGTCGGCGTCGAGCGCGATCAGGTTGGTATCACCGGCGCGCTTGCCGAACAGATAGATCACGCCGGGGGAGACGACCTGGACGTCGGCGACCTCAGGGTTGGCGACCAGCACCGAGGCGATCTCGCGCTCGAAGCGCAGGATGCGGCCCTGGCCGGTCTCGAGGGCCAGCCCCCGGCCGCCGGCATCCACCGTCACATCACCCCGGGCGGTGCCCGACAGCCCGGCGCACAGCGCGCACAGCAGCAGCGCCGCGGCGAGCAGTACCGGGGGCGCTTGCCACCGGGCAAGCGGGGAACGTCTCGTGGTCGAAGTCATGAGCTCTGTCGCCACCCGATCATGTGATGCCTCCCATCGCCAAGCTCCCTGAATCTGGTTGTCGTTGTGTGTCGTGCCAGCGTGAACGGCGCTGTCGTGAAGGTCATGGCGTCACCCTGCCCGGGCCGACGTTTCCGCCTCGCGGCGAGGACTTGGCTTGGCCAGGCGGAGCTGGGCGATGGCCTGCAGATGGAACTCCGGGGCGATCTCTTGCCAGGCGATCACCGCCAGCCCCAGCTCCTGCTGCCTGACCCACTGCTGCAGCGTCGCGCGCACATCATGGGCGATGACCACGACCGGCTTGAGCTCGCCTTCCAGCGCATCCAGGTGCTGTTCGAACCAGGCACTCAGCGCGCGCGACAAGGGAGACGGCAAACCGCCCCGCGCGGCGGGCGCTTCGGTATGGCGCTGGGCGCTGCGCAGCGCCTCTTCCAGCGGCCGCGTCGCGACCCAGGCCGGTAGCACGCGGTCGTGGCGGGCATGGCGGTGGCAGATCTGACGCGCCAGGGCGATGCGAATCTGATCGGCGAGCCGGGCGGTATTGGGCTCCTGGCTGCCGTTGGCCACCATTGCCTCCAGAATGGCGCGCAGGGCGCGTACCGGTACGCCCTCGCTGACCAGCCGGCGCAGGATGTCGGCCATCTTCTGCAGCGACACCACCCGTACCGCCTCACTGACCAGCTCGGCATAGTGGCTCTCCATCTCGGAGAGCAGCGTGCGCGCTTCCTGAATGCCCAGGAACTCGCCGGCATAGCGCGCGAACACCGATTCGAGGCAGCGTGCCAGCACCTGCACCGGGGTGAGGTAGCGGATGCCGGCGGCGTCGAGGGCGTCCGCACGGGTGTCGTCGAGCCACTGCCACTGGCCACGCCCCACCAGCGCCGGCCGCGGCGTGGCGGTGAGCTCGACCACCGCGAGCAGGCTGGGGTCGTCATCGAGCAGCAGCGTTTCCGGTGGCAGTTCGCCGGCGAGCACCGGGACGTCATCCAGCTCGATGGTGAAGTGTCCGGCCTCCAGCGTCGGTTCGATGCGCAGGCCCGGCGCGGGCAGGGCGATGCCCAGATCGCGCTCGATGCGCTGGGTGGCGTGCTGCAGCGCCTCGCGCAGCAGGTCGAGGGACAGGGTGTCGGCCAGCGGGGCGCTCAAGCCGAGCATGACGCGATGCTGGCGCGGATCGTCATCGGCCATGGCGAACGCCGCTGACTGGCCCTCCGCCTGCGGCGGCTGAGCGGCGGCGGAGGCCGTGGATGCCGGGCCAGTGGACGGGGCATGGGTGGAGAGATCGTTGGTGGACAGGGCGCTGGTGGAAGCATCGCCGCTGGATGGCGCTTCACTGGCCGCCGCACGGCGCTGACGGCGGCGCAGATAGAACGCCGCGCCACCGAGCAGGGCGGCGAGGGCAAGAAACACCCCGGTGGCGAAACCGGGTACGAAGGCGGCGCAGAAGAGCACGGCAGCGGTCAGCCCCAACGCCTTGGCATTGCTGCCGAGCTGGCCGACGATCTCGCTGCCCAGGTCGCTGGCGTTGTCGGAGCTGACGCGGGTCACCACGGTGCCGGCACCGATCGAGATCAACAGCGCCGGAATCTGCGCGATCAAGCCATCGCCGACGGTGAGCAGCGAGTAGGTTTCGACGGCATCGTTGAAGGCCATGTCGTGCTGCAGCATGCCGATCAGCAGGCCCCCGATCAGGTTGACGAAGAGGATCACCAGCCCGGCGATGGCGTCGCCCTTGAC
Source organism: Salinicola endophyticus (assembly GCF_040536835.1). Lineage (NCBI taxonomy): Bacteria > Pseudomonadati > Pseudomonadota > Gammaproteobacteria > Oceanospirillales > Halomonadaceae > Salinicola > Salinicola endophyticus. The sequence goes on along the minus strand of NZ_CP159578.1, from coordinate 4,122,775 downwards.
GAACTTCATGGCGCCGTCCATCGCGCCGTAGAGCTGGCTTTCACTCTCCAGGCGCGAGCGCCGCCGGCGCGCCTCCTGGGTGTCGATATCGCCGTTGCGCAGATCGTTGTCGATGCTCATCTGCTTGCCGGGCATGGCATCGAGGGTGAAGCGCGCGGCGACCTCGGCCACCCGCTCCGACCCTTTGGTGATCACCAGGAACTGCGCCACGGTGATGATCAGAAACACCACCATGCCGATGACCACTTCGCCGGCGATGACGAAGTTGCCGAAAGCGGCGACGATCTGGCCGGCATCGGCGTCGAGCAGAATCAGCCGCGTGGTGGTGATCGACAGCGCCAGGCGGAAGAGCGTGGCGAGGAGAATGATCGGTGGCAGCGAGGAGAACTCCACCGGATGGGAGATATAGAAGGCGACCACCAGGACCAGCAGGCTGAAGCCGATGTTGATGCCGATCAGCGCGTCGACCAGCGCGGTGGGCAGCGGAATGATCATCATCACCACTGCCAGCACCATGAAGGCGGCGATGATCACGTCGCTGCGCTGGGCGGCGCGCTGGGCCAGGCGGTTGAGCCGCGCGAGCAGGGGCATCATGCCTCACCTCCGGCACCGGTATGAGGTGTCGTTCTATCGGCGCTCGCCCGGCGGGCGAGATAGTCACGGTAGCTCTGCCGCGCCAGCTCGGGGGCGCCCACGAGGGTCTGGGCTCGCCCCCTCAGCAGCGCCAGCGCGGGATCGGCAGCCGCTCCGGCCTGTGCTTCGAGCCGCTCGATCGTGTGTAGTGCGCGCTGTCCCTGGCCGCTGGCCAGGAACCCTTGGCACAGCGCGTGCAGCAGGCCGCTGTGGTCCGGGGCCAGGCGCTGGGCGATGAGCAGTAGCACCAGACCACGCTGGGTCTGGCCGCTCTGCAGATAGAGGTGGCCGATGAGATGGAGCAGGTCGGCGGCGTCGCGATCGTCGCGCTGACTCATGATCTCTCCTCCGGTGTTTCGCCGTCGGTTGCGCGTTCGCTGGCGAGCGGCACGTGGAGGCGGTTCTCCCACGCCTGCCGCCAGGCGATCTCTTCGTCGAGAATCGTCGTGGCGTCGGCCAGCGTGGCGGCGTCGGCCTCGAGGCGCGGCAGGACGCTGTCGACGACGTGCTGGAGCAGGTCGAGGCTGCGCGCGGGCGAGAAGCTGGCCGGATCGCTGGGCGCCGGGCTGGCCAGGGCTGCCAGCTGTTGGTGCAGTGCCGGATGCTCCCCGCGCCGTTGCTGAGCGCGATCGACAGCGTGGGTGAAGTCACCACCGGCGGGCGTTTGACGCTCGCGCGGCGCTGGTGCGTCCGTCACCCCTGGCGCAAGGCGCTGGCCTGCGTCGGGCGCCTCCCGTTCGCCGATTCTCATGCCATCGTCCTCATCACGCTGTGGCTATAGCGTCAGCGCGTACTGCTCGTCGCCATGGCGGAGCAGGACGCGCTGGGCGTCGATGGAGGAGACGACCCAGCCCGAGGGCAGGGCCGCGCCGGGGTAGAGACGCTTGCCGTGGTGGTCGATCAGATAGGGGTTGTCACCGAGCCATACGGCGCTGAGCCGCAGATCGGGGGGGCTGGTGGCGGGCTGCGGCTCCACTGCGTTGAGCAGCACGTGGCGGCTGCCGAAGTGTTGATCGAACCAGCGCTGCGTCTCCTCCCAGGCCACGCGCTGCCCCGGCGTGTAATGCCCCGCGACGCTCAGGTAGCGGTCGTGCTGGCTGAGCGTGATGGTATTCAGGCCGGCCGCGGCGAGATGCGCGCGCAGTGCCTGCGCGGGCGACGAGGCCGCGCGCTCGGCCAGCTGTCGGGCACCGGCAATGGCCTGTTCGTCGATGCGTGAGTTGTCGCTTGCAGGCTCGGCATGCGGGGCGACGCTGCCGATGTTGGCGCCGGCCTGATTGACGTCGACGAACTCGTAAAGTCCCAGCACGCCCAGCGTGACGAGTAGTGCGCTCACGGGGGCGGCGCGGTTGAGCGAGCGTCTCCAGCGCAGGGTAAATGCCGGGAGACGCGGCAGGGCGCTCAGCAGCGACGGTGTGGCCGGGCGCGTCAGCGTCAGCGCCACCTCGCCGACGTGCAGCGTCGCTGGCGCGGTGCAGCGCAGCCCGGTCCCCTGCGTGACTCGCTGGCCGTTGACGACGATATCGCCGCCCACGGCTTCGACCGCCAGCTGGCGGCCATGAAATCTGAGCACGAGGTGCTCCGGCGACAGCCCCGTATCGCCCAGCCAGACATCGGCGTTATCGGCGCTGCCGATCCGGCAGACCGGCTCATGTAGCGTGATGACGGCGCCCCGGTGCAGGCCGGTGGTGACTGTCAGAATCATGACGACGTCCACTGTCGACGCCGTCGGGGCGTTGTCTGAGGCGTTGACGATGCTCATAAACGATCTCGCGCGATATACGAGAGGAGCGGCGTCCGGGGGCGATCAGTCTGCCGTTGGCGAAGACATGACCTGGACAATGCCGCAAACGGCCAGAGTGTCGGTGCCATCCGGTGCCTGGAGTCAGAACCGCCGCGGGTACCACGCCCCTTGCCGATGACACGACGGGTTGGCGAGATGGACCCCCGGCGGGGCCGGATGACGACGCGGGCCGTAGCGAGCCCGCGACAGGCCGATATCAGTTCTGCGGGCGCTGTTTGGTCGCGTCCAGCATGGTCTTTTTCTCGGTCGTGACCTTGGTGATTTCTGCCGATTTCTCGATGGCCTGATCGAAGACGGCTTTCAGCTGGCCGATAGCAGAATCGGCGCTGTCGTTGGAAGTGCTCGGGTCGATGGAGGGTACATCTGCCATGTCATGACTCCTGAGAAGTATTGGTTTGAGAAGTTCATCTCGCCCGGAAGCGTAGCGGTCATGAGAGCACGGGGCGGACTCGATGATCCGTTATCTTCCGGCACAATTCATACTAAGGAGCACGCAATGACAAAGCGAAGTTGTCGGCGTAATTTTTTTTATCGAAGTGTTTCTCTTTTCAGGCACGTTGCTGCGCGACTCGCTAAGCGAGATCGAATGTGATTCAAAATTATTATGATATTGAACGGTCAATCAAAAATACTTTTGAGATCATTGCTTTGTGAGATCTCAAATCGAATTCGACGAGGTGGTGCATCGAGCCGGGACGTGTCGTGATGGCAACTTGGCTGTCGCGCTCGGGTAAGCCCGCGGCGGCAGTAGTCGTGTAAGGCAATGTAGCTTTACGGATACAGTCAAATTTGGCGAATTGGTGCTTTTTTCCTGCTTTTGACATTTTTACAGTATTTTTTTCTGCTTCCATGGTTTTTTGATTTGTCTTGTTCCTGATTTCTTGGTTTTTCAAACTATGGTCATGTTGTCTTCATCCGCTTTTGCCGATGCCATTTACCCCTTATGTTTGAGGGAAAGATACGGATATCGGTGAGTGCCTAGCCGCCTCATGGGAGCGTTAGACAGGGGCTGGCTTATCTCGCGATCAGGGAGACATGCCGCTGGTGGCGTCTCGAGTAGGGGGTGGCCTTCACGCAAGGCGTACTCGATATCGGGACCATGGCAGATGCATCAGCCCGCTTGATGAGTCGCGCCATCGGCTTTTTTCTCATCGCTAAGGCTTTTTTCTCATCGCTAAAGTGGCGGCCTCGAGACGCGACGGTGGTGCCTTGGTCGCAAGCGAAAGGCTGACTATCGACAGGGGTTCTCGACGATCGACATCGGAGAGTGCCTTCGGAAACGACATGAAAAGACCGGGAGATCCTGACAATGGCTGGAGAAATTACGCTCAAGAATTCGTCTTATATCCCCGATGCGGATACTCCCGGCAGGCAGAATTCACCCCCCGAAGGCTGGCGAGTGAAGCTGTCACAGGCGATGTTGACGAGTCGAAAATCTGATCGTGAAGAGGGGTCGGAAACGCAACAGAAGGAGGTCGCTGACAGTAATACCAAAGCGCCCAGAAACCTGAAAGATTACAACCAGATCGTGACTATCGGCGAGGACCGCATCCGCTACGAGACCAAGGGCGGCAAGACCGTCGAGGTCGACCGCCACGCCACGCCGGCGCTGTTCGAGACGGTCAACCAGGACGCCGCCCAGATGACCGCGCTCAACCAGAGCGGGGAGGATGGCTACGGCGTATTGCCGCTGGATGCCGAGCCTCCCGGCAAGCTGAGCGACTACCGCTTCATCGGCCCTCCCGACGAAGTCGCCAAGGGCATCGTCCGCTACGAGATGCAGAACGGCGCCCGTGTCGTGGTTGCCGAACGCGCCAACCCAGAACTCTTCGCTGCCATCAAGAAGGATTATGAAAGCCTGATCGGCATCAATAAAAGCGAGTCGGATGGCTACGAGCGCATCACCGGCGACGCCACGCCACCGCCCTACTACAACACCGAAGTCGGCGCGCCCGGCGAGATGGGCCCGGAGGTGATTCGCTACGAGCATGACGGCAAGAAGTTCGTCGTCGCGCGCAGCGACAATCCGGAACTCTATGACTACCTGAGCGAGCAGCACGCCACCCTGGGGGGCAACGCCGAGCATCAGGATGCCATCGACATTGCGGTCGAGGATGGCGCCACCATTGCCGGCGCCGATACCGACGCACCCGACTTCAATGACTACAAGCGATTCCACTGGCAGAACGATGCACGGGACGACGTCATTCGCTTCACCACTCACGATGGCAAGGACGTGGTGGTATCGAAGGCGTTGACGCCGGCCCTGTTCGAGACGGTTTCCACCGCGCAGCAGACCTGGAAACGGATCCACGAACTCGAGGACGACGGCTACAAGCTGCGCTCCGCCGACGAGGACATCCCCGTGCTGGGCAAGGGCGACAGCGTCAAGAGTGCCACCGACGAGCACGGCGACGTCATCGAGGGACTCAAGCTGGTCGAGGTCGACGGCGAGAAGTTCATCGTCTCAAAGGGGGTGACGCCGGAGCATTTCGAGGCCGCCTCCAGCTTCCAGCAGACCTCGAGCGAGGATGTCATCGACGATGTGTTCGCCGACCACGACCTGCCCAGCTCGGAAGAGACCAACCTGATGGGCCAGGAGACCACCGTCGAGAACGACGATGGCGAGGCCAAGACGGTCACCGAACTCTACATGGAGAAGCTGGAGGAGAAGGCGGAGAACTCGGACAACGAGAACTTCAAGAAATATGCCCGGCTGCTCGAGCTCAAGTCCCAACTGGATGATGGTAGCTTCCAGTACCTGCCCTACATGACGGTCAATCACGGCGGCGACTGGACCTACTACGCCAGCGATACCCAGGGCATGGACCCGGCCGACCTGCGTGGCCTGATCCACGAGGAGAAGCTTGGCGAGGAGCTTGCCAAGCTGCTCGGGGACGAGGAGATCGCCAAGTTCACCGACGAGGCGATGGCGGAGGCCCAGAGCAAGATCAAGGATCGCGACGGGCTCGCCGACAAGATCTACGACTCGTTGACCGGCGACAAGGGCGCGGACTATCTCGATGCCATCGAGGACCTGCGCGACAAGGGTTTCGGGGACGAGGCCGCCACCCGGCTGAACAATGACCTGAATACGCTGCAGGCCCTCGACCCCGAGCGCGCGGCCGAGGCGAGAGGCAGCATCACGGCGGCCAGTACCGCCCGGGGCCTCGAGGAGGAACTCGCCGACATCGACGCCGAATACGATGCTTCTCAGAACGGCGACGACATATCGCCGGAGAGCGAGGAGGCCGCGGAGCAGGTCGCCGCCGACATGGTGCCGACCATTCTCACCGGCATCACCTACAGCACCTTCGGCATTCAAACCACCGATGGCGTCTGGAACGCGGTGAAGGATGCGCTCTCCGCCGACAAGACCGATCCCAAGGGCACGGTACCGCCCAATCTGTCGGCGGACGAGAAGCTGCAGTTCACCAAGATCATGGCGATCGCCGCCGGCCTCAAGGAGGTCATCAAGAAGGCGGCGTTGAGCGGGAGCAATGTCGAGACGGCGCTGAAGGATTCGTCTCTCATGCGCGATGTCATGAAGAAGGTGAACGAGCGGCTGCGCAACATGACTACCAGCCGCGACGGCCAGCCGCCCATCGTCGAGCTCAGCGACAGCGAGCGCGCCAACGTTCAGGGCTCGCTGAAATCCCAGTTCCGCAGCCTGATGAACTCGAACACGATGTTCGCGATCGGCGGCACCGCAGCGCTGGTCAACGCCATCTATCGCCGCTCGGGTGACGATTTCGGCGACACCTGGCAAGAGCGCATGACCGTCGCGCGCGGCATGCTGGTGTTCATCGGCACCACGCCTTTCGCGCTCAAGGGCATCACCGATGCGGTGGGCCCCAAGCTCGATGAAGGCGGCCGGCTGGGCAAGCTGTTCGGCACCACCAACATCACACAGGCGCTCGGTCTCGACAAGGAGATGGGCGATGTCCTGCGCGAGCGCTTCCCCGGCACCTTCAATGGCGACAAGGCGCCCTCTCTCAACCCGGGCGAGCAGGCGCGGGGCAAACTGGACGACATTCGCGGCAAGCTTGAGTCGTTCGACACCCTCCTCGATCAGCGGGATGCTCCCGACTTCGAGCAGAAGGCCCAGGGCCTGGTCGACGACATCCAGGGTCAACTCGACGAGGTCGACCGCATCGTCAAGGCATCCGACTCGCTCAGCGACGACGAGAAAAAGGAGATCCAGCAGCGCCTGGATACGATCGAGGATCGGCTCGACAAGGTCGAGATGAAGAAGGAGGGTCTGGCGCCCCAGAATGCGGACGACCTCAGGGGACTCGTCGACGACCTGTTCGAGGAGATCCAGCCTTTCGCCTCTTCGGTGACACCCTCGGAGCAGCGCTTCGCCCAGATCGACGACTTCGACCGGGCGGTGGCGGAGTACCGCGAGCTGCTGGATGCCGACGGCAAGGGTAAGGGCAAGATGCCGGAACAGGCGCCGGCACTATTTGATGACATCATGGAAAAGCACCGAGCCATTCGCTCGTCGATCGAATCCGACCCAACGCTCTCCGATGCCGATCGCGCGCAGCAGCTCGAGCGGCTGGACGATATCGCCAGCCGTCTGGATGATGTCCGCCCGACGGACGGCGGGACCCTGCCCAGCGGCGCCGGCGACGCGCTGGACGACCTCGACAGCCTCAGCGACGACCTGCACCAGCGCTTCGATCCGGCCAACGGCGAGTCGTCGAAATCCGCCATGCAACCCTTCAACCAGGCGCTGGATAGCGAAGCCGACGTGATGACCAATGGTGATCGCGCCGCGGGTGGCTCGTCGCCCGACAGCCCTGGAGGCACCGGTGGTACCAGCGGCGATGGCGATGTCGGCAGCAAGAAGAAGGCGCTCATCGGCCCGGCGCTCAAGGGCCTGGCCTATATGACGGACTTCGCCGGGGGGATTCTCGACACCGTCGTCGCGGGTGTCGGGCTGAACCAACTGATCAAGAACGGTGGCACGCCGATGGAGTTCGCCGCCAGCTCGACCGGGGTGGTCTCCGGCTCGTTCTTCACCATCGGCGGCGCCGCCGAAATCGGGGCATCGTTACAGACCGCGTCCCGGGTGCTTTCCGGGCTGGGCGCGGGCCTGCGCGCGGCCGGACCCATCGGCAACCTGATCGGGCTGGGCGTGGGCTTCGCCAGCCTGATCCTCAATGCCGTGATGGCGCAGAAGAAAGGCGCCGAGACCGAAGGCAAGATCCGCGACCAGTTCGAGCAGTTCGCCGAGGATGGCGTGACGGAGGATGATTGGGGCGAGAAGTTCAACTACCTGATCAACTCCAGCTATGGCTTCAAGGAGATGATGCACGCCGGCGACGACGACAAGGAGCCCGACCCCTTGTTCAAGGAGTGGTTCCCCGAGGACATGGCGGCGTGGGAAGCGCAGCCGGAGCAGTATGAGAAGTTCACCCAGGAGATCCGTGAGAACGGCAACGTCGGCGACTTCTTCTTCGACATCGACAAGGATCAGATGCAGCTCAATATCCACGGCCAGGCGTTCTATCAGGAGCACAAGGAGATCATCGATACTATTTTGACCAATTGGGGCAAGGGGGACGGCGGCAGCAATTGGGCAGGCTTGGAAGATGGCGATGATATTGTCAGCTGGGACGACCTCAAAGACATCTCGGAAGGTGAATACGGTTCCTCTCAGTCGGAAAAAGACGCTGCCGACTTCCTGCTCAAGAACGAAGAGTTCTTCGCCCTGCTGGATACGCTGCACAAGCAGGATGGCGCGGACAACAAGATCAGCAGCGCCGACATCGACTCCTGGATGCAGCTGATCGGCGAGCGCGAGATCACCGACGACAACCCCGCCTTCGAAGAGGGCAGCCCCTGGGACAACCCGGCGTGGTACAGAGGCTGAAGCTACGGGCCACGAGCTGCGGGCGATCAAAAGCGGGCCATACCTCTCCTCGAAACGTGGCCCGCCGTCGTTGCAGGTTGGGCTGACCGGCGAGGCTCACCCAAACTCAACGCTCACCCGAACTGGTTCATGGTGTTGAGCCCGCCGCCTTCGAGAGAGGTGGGCGCTACTCGATATTCTGGATCTGCTCGCGCATCTGTTCAATCAGCACCTTCAGCTCCACCGCGCAGCGGGTGGTTTCGGCCACCACGGCCTTGGAAGAGAGGGTATTGGCTTCGCGGTTGAGCTCCTGCATCAGAAAGTCCAGCCGCCGGCCGATGGGGCCTTTTTGCTTGAGTTGACGCTCGACCTCGCCGACATGGGTCTCCAGACGGTCGAGCTCTTCGGCGACGTCGGCCTTCTGCGCTACCAGCACCATCTCCGCTTCCAGCCGCTGCGGGTCGAGTTCGGCGCGGGCGCTTTCCAGGCGTTCGAGCAGCAGGGCGCGCTGGCGTTCGAGCATCGCCGGCAGGTGGGCACGCACGTTGGCGATCTGCTCGCGCACGCCGTCCAGACGTTCACGGATCAGCGCCGCCAGGCGCTCGCCCTCGCGGGCGCGGCCTTGTTCCAGATCGCTCAGCGCCGTCTCGAACAGCGCCAGGGCGGCGGCCTTGACCGCATCCAGGTCGAGGCGCTGGCTGGCCATGACGCCGGGGTGGGCGAGCAGTTCGAGCGCATTGGGCATCGCTGCTTCCGGCAGCGTGCGGCGTACTTGGCCGAGTGCCTGGGCCAGCGCTGCCAACTGAGCCTCGTTGATCTCCGGGGTGGCGCCGCCTTCCGCCGGCTCGAAGCGCAGCGCGCACTCCACCTTGCCGCGCGAGAGCCGCTGGCGCAGGGCATCGCGGTAGGCGGGTTCGAGATCGCGCAGCGCATCGGCGAGGCGAAAGTGCGGCTCCAGATAGCGCTGGTTCACCGAGCGCAGCTCCAGCTGCAGGCTGCCCCATTCGGCTTCATGGGTCTGGCGGGAGAAGGCGGTCATGCTGTGCGGCATGGGAAATCCTTGGCGGCGTTTGGCGTGCGTCGCACGCGTTTGGCATCGAGTGTAACCCATCGCCGTCGGGGGATACGCACCCGAGCCGGCGGGGAATTCGTCGCGTAGTCGGGTAGAATGCGGCGTCTCAATTCACAGGTTTTCGATGAGGCTTTCATGCGCCCGAGTGGACGACGCCCCGACCAGCCCCGCGAGGTCACACTGATCCGCGGTTTCACCCGCCACGCCGAGGGCTCGGTGCTGGTGAGCTTCGGTGACACCCAGGTGCTCTGCAACGCCAGCGTCGAGGCCGGCGTGCCGCGCTGGCTGCGCGGCAAGAACCAGGGCTGGGTCACCGCCGAGTACGGCATGCTGCCGCGCGCCACCCACACCCGCGGCGGGCGTGAGGCGGCGCGTGGCAAGCAGGGCGGTCGCACGCTGGAGATTCAGCGTCTGATCGGCCGCAGCCTGCGCGCCGCGGTGGATCTGAAGAAGCTGGGTGAGTTCACCATCACCGTCGACTGCGACGTGCTCCAGGCCGACGGCGGCACGCGTACCGCCTCGATCACCGGGGCCTGCGTGGCGCTGGTCGAGGCGCTGCAGCACATGCAGCGCAAGAAGTTGATCAAGTCCGACCCCTTTCGCCAGCTGGTCAGCTCGATCTCGGTCGGGGTCTACAAGAATACCCCGGTGCTCGATCTGGACTACCCCGAGGACAGCGCCGCCGATACCGACATGAACGTGGTGATGACCGAGGACGGCAAGCTGATCGAAGTGCAGGGCACCGCCGAGGCCGAGGCGTTCTCCCGCGCCGAACTCAACGCCATGCTCGATCTCGCCGAGAGCGGCTGTCAGACCCTGTTCGAAAAGCAGCGCGAGGTGCTCGGCGTGCTCCGCTGAGCGGGTGACTGCGCTTCCCGATCTGGCTCGCACGGTGAGTGGTGTCGACTAGACTAAAGTTCTGGTTGTCATCATCAGTCACCGGGCCGAGCCAGGCGCTGCGCCGGCGCGGCCACTATTGCCAGGAGAGCAGCGTGGCCGAGTTCACCATTGCGGATCTGATCGTCGATACCCTCGCCCGTGCCGGCGTGCGTCATATCTGGGGCCTGCCGGGGGATTCCCTCAACGGTCTCACCGAGAGTCTGCGGCGTCAGGAGCAGATTCGCTGGCGCGGCGTGCGCCACGAGGAGGTGGCGGCGCTGGCCGCCAGTGCCGAGGCCGATGCCACCCAGTCGCTGAGCGTGTGTGCCGGCTCCTGCGGGCCGGGTAACCTGCATCTGATCAACGGCCTCTACGAGGCCCAGCGCGCCGGCGTGCCGATGCTGGCGATCGCGGCGCAGATTCCCTCCAGCGAGATCGGCCTGGGCTATTTCCAGGAGACCCACCCCGAGACCCTGTTCCGCGAGTGCAGCGACTACTGCGAGCTGGTCTCTTCCCCCGAGCAGATGCCGCAGGTGCTGGAGACCGCCATGAACACCGCGCTGACCCAGCGCCGGGTGGCGGTGATCGTGGTGCCGGGGGATGTCGCGCTCAAGCCCGCACCGGTCAAGCAGGCGAGCTGGAATGCCCCGGTACGCGGCGTGACGGTGCCGCCAGCGGCGGCGCTGGATACGCTGGCCGAGCAGCTTTCCGGCCACTCCCGCATCGCGATTCTCGGCGGCTATGGCTGTCATGGTCATCATGCCCAGGTAATCGCGCTGGCCGAGCGGCTCAAGGCGCCGGTGATCCACGCGCTGCGCGGCAAGCAGTCGCTGGAGTATGACAACCCTTTCGATGTCGGCATGACCGGGCTGATCGGCTTCAGCTCCGGCTATCAGGCCCTCAAGCAGTGCGACTTCCTGCTGATGCTGGGGACCAACTTCCCCTATCGCGACTTCTTCCCCGAGCACGGCAATATCGTCCAGATCGACGAGCGCGGCGCGCATCTCGGGCGGCGCTGCCCGCTATTGCAGGGGCTCGTCGGGGATATCGGCGCGACGCTGGAGGCGCTGCTGCCGCGGCTGAGCGAGCAGACCGATCGCAGCTTCCTCGAAGAGACCCAGGCGCACTACCGCAAGGCGCGCCAGGGTCTCGACGAGTTGGCTACGCCGCGCGCCGAGGGCGAGCCGCTGCATCCGCAGTATCTGACCGCGCGGGTCAGCGCCCTGGCCGCCGCGGATACGGTATTCACCTGCGACGTGGGCACGCCGACGGTGTGGGCGGCGCGCTATCTGGCGATGAACGGCCAGCGGCGCCTGACCGGCTCGTTCATGCACGGCTCGATGGCCACCGCGACGCCGCAGGCGATGGGGTGGCAGGCAGCCTTTCCCGAGCGCCAGGTGGTGGCGCTGGCCGGCGACGGCGGTATCAGCATGCTGATGGGCGATCTGATCACCCTGGTCGAGCAGCAGCTGCCGGTGAAGATCGTGGTCTACAACAACCAGACCCTGGGGTTCGTGGCGATGGAGATGAAGGCGGCGGGGTTCGTCGACGAGGTGACCGATCTGCCGCCGGCGAACTTCGCCGAGGTGGCCGCATCGCTGGGCCTGTTCAGCCAGCGGGTGGACTCTTCCGAGCAGCTCGATGCGGCGCTGACGGCGGCATTCGAGCATCCGGGGCCGGCGCTGATCGACGTGCGCACGGCCAAGCAGGAGCTGTCGATTCCGCCGCGCATCCAGGCCGAGCAGGCCAAGGGCTTCAGCCTCTATACCCTGCGCGCGATCATGAGTGGCCGGGGTGACGAGGTGATCGATCTAGTCAAGACCAACTGGCCCTGGCAGCGCGGCTAGCCCCCGCTGCCAGGCGGTGCGCCGCTACATAGCGCTCAACGCAAGACGCCCCGCATTGGCGGGGCGTCTACGCGTCGAGACCAACGGTCTAGATCAGAGTTCGAGATCGTACTCCACGATCAGCGGGGCGAACTCGCTGAAGGTAGCCTCGGTATCGATCCAGGCGTCCTTCACGTGGCGGCGGAAGTTGGGGCCGACCACCTGATAGTCGAGACGCCAGCCTTCCTGGCGGGCACGCGGCACTTCCTGGTCGAGCTTGGGCCACCAGGTGTACTGGTTGGCGTCGCGGTTGACCTCGCGGAAGGTGTCGATGAACCCGGTGGGGCCGAAGACCTGATCCATCCACGCCCGCTCTTCCGGCTTGAAGCCCGGGGTCGTCTGGTTGTCGGTCCAGTTGGCCAGGTCGAGCGTCTTGTGCGCGATGTGCCAGGTGCCGCAGATGATGTACTCGCGCCGCTTGCGCGCCATCTTGTTCAGATACTCGAGGTACTGGGTCATGAACGTCTGCTTGGCGGCCGGGTCCTGGCCATCCGGCATCAGGAAGGTGGCGATGCTGAAGCGGTCGTAGTCCGCCTGCAGAAAGCGCCCTTCGTGATCGCACTGCTCGAAGCCCAGGCCATACATGATCGCCTTGGGGATCTTGCGACAATAGAGCCCGACGCCGGAGAAGCCGTCCTGCTCGGCGTCCAGGAAGTAGCCTTCGTAACCCTCCGGATAGAGGATGCTGTCGTCCAGCTCGAAGCTCTTGGCCTTCAGGTTCTGCACGCAGACGACATCGGCATCCTGCTCGGCCAGCCAATCGAGAAAGCCTCGTTCGACGGCGTCACGGATCCCGTTGACATTGATGCTGGCGATTTTCATACCGTGTTCCTTCTTCGTCGCGCGTGTATGATACCCGAGCTTGCGACATTTAGGTAAAAGCGAAACGCCCTAGATGGGGGCGCAAGCGACACAAGACAACGGCCGAGACTGACACAGGGGGGCTCGAGTGAGCGCGGAGATCCAACCATATCAACGGGAGTTCATCGAATTTGCCATCGCCGAAGGGGCGCTGCGGTTCGGTGAGTTCACGCTCAAGTCCGGTCGGGTCAGCCCCTATTTCTTCAATGCCGGCCTGTTCCGCTCCGGCCGCGCCCTGGCCAGGCTGGGGCGTTTCTACGCCAGCGCCATCGCCGACAGCGGGATCGAGACAGATGTACTGTTTGGTCCAGCTTACAAGGGTATCTCGCTGGCGGCGAGTGCAGCCATTGCCCTGGCCGACCACCATGACCGCGATATTCCCTTTGCTTTCAACCGCAAGGAAGCCAAGGATCACGGCGAGGGCGGCAACATCGTCGGCGCCGAACTGCGCGGCCGGGTGCTGATCGTCGACGATGTCATCACCGCTGGCACCGCCATTCGCGAAGTCATGCAGCTGATCGAGGCTGCCGGCGCGCGCGCCGCTGGCGTGGTGATCGCGCTGGACCGCCAGGAGCGTGGCCAAGCTGACGATGGCCTCAAGCCGCACAGCGCCATCCAGGAGGTCGAAGCGGCCTACGCCATGCCGGTGATCAGCATCGTCAATCTCGACCAGATGCTCGCCTATCTCGAAGCGCGCGAGCCCGGTGCCGGCGAACCCGACGACTTCAGCCGCCACGCCGAGGCGATCCGCGCTTACCGTGACCGCTACGGCGTAAACCCTGCGGCGTAACCCGGGCGCGCGGTTTTTGACGCCGGGTTTTCACGCATCGGCCGAGCCGCTCCCCCGGCGGCTCGGGCTGAACGTCGGGGGATTACAAACGGTTTAGAAAACACCGTTTGATAATTTGCCGGATTATGTCACGCTTAAACCGCAAGGCCAACGCGTTTCGGCGCGACTTTCTGGAGACGTGACATGATCAAGCGCAGCCATTTCAAACCTTTGGGCTTCGCCCTCGCTACCGCCACCTTCGTTTTCGCCAGTCAGCAGGCGATGGCGCTGAGCGTATCCGCCAACGGCGGCAAGGACTCCTTCGGGGTCGAGGCCAGCCAGACCATTCTGCCCAGCCTGCGTGCCGGGGTGGGTTATCTCAATACCGATGACAGCGGCCACAACGCCAAGGCGTACTCCGGCTCGCTGATGTTCACGCCGTGGCTGCCTGGGGTCGATCTCTCGGTCGGTGGGCGCTATCAGTACCAGGACACCCACTACGGCAACGGTGGCGGCCTGGGTCTGGGCGGTTCGGCCTTCGTCGATACCCCGATTCCGCTCACCTCGGTGGGTGCCTACGGCTTCTATACGCCCAAGGGCCTGGCCCATGGCGATATCGACAAGAGCTACGAGTACGGTGCCCAGGCGCGGGTGAACATCATCTCGCACACCTACCTCTACGGCGGTTACCGCTATATGCGCACCGATTTCGACAACGACGACGGTCACACCCTGGACAGCGGGCCGGTGCTGGGCGTCAGCGTCGGCTTCTGATGCCCCGTAGCTGCCGTCAGGCCGGCGACACCCAGCCTGTGTGACCGGCCACGCTAACTGGCCCCGCCATCGGCGCCCCATGTGGGCGCCGATGGCGTATCATGCGCTGGGCACTGTCTGAAAAGTACTGCGCTCGCCCATGCGGCGTTAAAAATCGGCTCAAAATGCTCATTTACACCCCGTAAACTCCGCGTCTTCGCCGATTTTTGCCTTGCCTGGCCTTCGCTCGTCGACTTTCAGACAGCACCCAGGTTTCGTACGAGTGGTTTTCGTACCAAGCCTAACGCCCGTCACCGCGAGGCTGCCGCCATGCTCGATATCGTCCTGTTCGAACCCGAGATTCCGCCCAATACCGGCAATATCATCCGGCTCTGTGCCAATACCGGCTTCCGGCTGCACCTGATCGAGCCGATGGCGTTCGAGCTGGAGGACAAGCGGCTGCGCCGCGCCGGGCTCGACTATCACGAGTGGGCGCGGGTCCAGGTGCACGCCAACTGGGCGGCGTTTCTCGAAACCGTCGGCCCGGAGCGGGTCTTTGCGGTCTCGACCCGCGGCCGCCACGGCTACCACCATATCCACTATCGCGAGGGCGATGCGCTGGTCTTCGGTCCCGAGACCCGCGGCCTGCCCCAGGAGATGCTGGATGCCCTGCCGCCGGCCCAGCGTCTGCGCATTCCCATGCTGGCCGACAGCCGCAGCCTGAACCTCTCCAACGCCTGCGCCATCATCGTCTTCGAGGCGTGGCGCCAGCTCGACTTCGCCGGCGCGGTGGATGTCTGAGCGCGGTATGGGGTGGCGGCCTCATAGGCGCCGGGTCATGAACACGCTGTAGGGGTCTTCGACGTAATCGCCGAAGGGCCCGCATTCGGCGAACCCCGCGGCCGCGTAGAAGTGTCGGGCGGGCACGAAGTGCGCTACCGAGCCGGTCTCCAGGCTCAGGCGCTCGAACCCCGCCGCCCGCGCTTCCGCGATCAGCCGGGTGAGCAGCGCTCGGGCCACGCCTCGGCGCAGATGCCGCGAGTCGGTGCGCATCGACTTGAGTTCAGCATGCCGCGCATCGAGGCGCTTGAACGCGCCGCAGCCGAGCAGCTCGCCATCTTCCCAGGCGGTATAGAAGTGAACCTCCGGGCGTCGCAGCCCGTCGAGATCCAGCGCGTGGCGGCTCTCCGGCGGGGAGTGGGGCGCAAAGTCGGCCAGATGCGCTTCAAGTAGCGCAGCGATCTCGGGGCCGCGTAAATCGTCTCGGATGATCTGCATGAGGTGTATCATTCCCCCTCTGTTGTTCTCACTGTCAGCGTTCTGATCTCACCGTTCCTACCTCAGCGATTCTGCCGCCATGTCCGATATTCGCCAACGCCTCGCCAAGCTCAACCCGCGCCAGCAGGAAGCGGTGCGCTATATCGATGGCCCCTGTCTGGTCCTGGCCGGGGCCGGTTCGGGCAAGACCAGCGTGATCACCACCAAGATCGCCTATCTGGTCCAGGAGTGCGGGATGAGCGCGCGCAAGATCGCCGCGGTCACCTTCACCAACAAGGCGGCCCGCGAGATGAAGGAGCGCGTGGGGCAGATGCTCAAGGGGCGCGAGGGGCACGGGCTCACCGTTTCCACCTTCCACAACCTGGGGCTCAACATCATCCGCCGCGAGCTCAAGGCGCTGGGCTTCCGCCCGGGCTTCTCGCTGTTCGACCCGGAAGATGCCAAGGCGCTGCTGCGCGACCTGATGCAGAAGGAGGCCGACACCGATGCCGAGCAGATCGGCGCGGTGCAGAGCCAGATCTCCCAGTGGAAGAACGACCTGGTGCTGCCGGGGCACGCGATCTCCCACGCTGCGGACGAGGACGAGCAGTACGCCGCGCGGGTCTACGAGGCCTACAACCGCCATCTCAAGGCCTACAACGCGGTCGACTTCGACGACCTGATCATGCTGCCGGTGGTGCTGCTGTCGAGCGACCCCGAGGCCCTGGCGCGCTGGCGCAAGCGTATCCACTACATGCTGGTGGACGAGTACCAGGACACCAACGTCAGCCAGTACCAGCTGGTGAAGATGCTGATGGACGAGCGCGCCACCTTCACCGTGGTCGGCGATGACGATCAGTCGATCTACGCCTGGCGTGGCGCCCGCCCGGAGAACCTGGTCACCCTGGGCGAGGACTTTCCACGCCTGAACGTGATCAAGCTGGAGCAGAACTACCGCTCCACCGCGACCATCCTGCGTGCCGCCAATACCCTGATCGCCAACAACCCCCACGTCTACGACAAGACGCTGTGGTCGGACATGGGCCAGGGCGACGCGATCCGCGTGATCGTCAATCGTCACGAAGAGGCCGAGGCCGAGCGCGTGGCCACCGAGATTCTCACCCGGCGGATCAAGGAGCGCGCCGAGTGGCGCGACTTCGCCGTGCTCTACCGCGGCAACTTCCAGGCGCGGCTTTTGGAACTCAAGCTGCAGCACCATCAGATCCCCTACAAGCTCTCCGGCGGTACCTCGTTCTTCTCGCGCAACGAGATCAAGGATGCGATGGCCTATCTGCGTCTGCTGATCAATCCGGACGACGACAACGCCTTCCTGCGTATCGTCAACGTGCCGCGCCGGGAGATCGGCCCCGGCACGCTGGAAAAACTCGCCAACTACGCCTCTGAACGCGGCGGCTCGATGTTCTCCGCCTGCCATGAGATGGGGCTGGAGCAGGTGCTGCCGACGCGTGCCGTCGAAAGGCTAGGGCGCTTTGCCCACTTCATCGATGGTGTGCGCAAGCGCATGGACCAGGGCGACGCCATCGCCGCGATCCGCGAGATGATCCGCGACATGGACTACGAAGCCTGGCTCTACCAGAACGCCAGCGCGCCGACCATCGCCGAGCGGCGCATGGCCAACGTCTGGACGCTGATCGACCAGCTCGAGAAGTCGATGCACCGCGACGATGAGGAGGGCGAGGCCAGCGAAGAGACCGATGACGTGCAGTCGGCGATCTCGCGCCTGGTCCTGCGCGACATCCTCGAGCAGCAGGCCGAGGAAGACGACTCCGACCGCGTGCAGCTGCTCACCATGCACGCCTCCAAGGGGCTCGAATTCCCCCATGTCTATCTGATGGGGCTGGAGGAGGAGCTGCTGCCGCACCGCAACGCGATCGAGGCCGGCACCATCGAAGAGGAGCGCCGCCTGGCCTATGTCGGCATCACCCGCGCCCGGCGTACGCTGACGCTGACCCTGGCACGCCAGCGCAAGGCCTACGGCGAGCTGCTCGACTGCACCCCGAGCCGCTTCCTCGACGAGCTGCCGGCGGACGACCTGGAGTGGGAAGGCCGCGCCGACAAGGAGAACCCGGAGCGCAAGCAGGAGCGTGGCCAAAGCGCCATCGCCGGGCTGAGGTCGCTGCTGGGCTGAGATACGGCTGTATGGGGGCGGTGCCAAGCGGGTGACGCGCGCTGCCGATAGCGGGGCGGCAGCACAAAAAAGGCCTGGCTGATGGGCCAGGCCTAAGACTGTCACGAGCGAACAGGGTCACGATCGAACGGGTGAATCGGGGCGCTGACGCCGCCGGTTCGATGCGAACCGGCGGCCGAGCGGGATCAGAAGGTCGTCCACTCCTCTTCCTGCGGCTGGGCGGCTGCCTTGGGCTTGCCGGTCTTGGCATTCGCCAGACGGGCCTGAGGGGCGCTCATCGACGGCTGCGGGCGACGCTTGGCTGACCCGGTGCGGTCTTCCGCCACCTTGAAGAAGGCCATCTCTTCGGACAGCGACTGGGCGTGTGCCTGCAGCTGGCGGCTGGAGGTGCTCGACTGGTCGACCAGCCCGGCGTTCTGCTGCGTGGCGGTATCCATCTGCGATACCGCCTGGTTGACCTGGTCGATACCCTGGGATTGCTCGCGGCTGGCCACGGCGATCTCGCCCATCAGGTCGTTGACCCGCTTGACCCCCTCGACGATCTCGTTGAGCGCGTTGCCGGCGTCGTCCACCAGGCGCGTGCCCGAACCAACCTTCTCCACGCTCTCCTTCACCAGATCCTTGATCTCCTTGGCGGCATCGGCGCTGCGTCCGGCCAGGGTGCGCACCTCGCCGGCGACCACCGCGAAACCACGACCCTGCTCGCCGGCGCGTGCTGCTTCCACCGAGGCGTTGAGTGCCAGCAGATTGGTCTGGAAGGCGATGTTGTCGATCAGCCCGACGATGCTGGAGATGCGCTGGCTGGACTCATTGATCTCAGACATTGCCTGCATTGCCTGCTTGGCCACCACGCCGCCCTGCTGGGCGCGCAGGCTGACTTCGTCGACCAGCGAATCGGCCTGAGAGGAGTTATCGGCGTTGTGGCGCACGGTGGCGGTGATTTCGTCCATCGAAGCGGCGGTCTGCTCGAGACTCGCGGCCTGCTCCTGAGTGCGGCGGTTGAGGTCGTCGGTGCCCTGGGCGATCTCGTCGGCCGCCTGCTGCACGGATTCGGCGTTGTGGCGCACGGCAGTGACGACCTGAGTCAGGCGTGCCTGCATCGTGGTGAGGTCGCGCAGCATGTCGCCGAACTCATCCTGGCAGGTGACCTCGATATGGGTATCCAGACGCCCTTCGGAGAGGGCCGTGGCCAGTTGCCGCGCCTTGCCCAGCGGGGTCATCACGCCGCGTATCAGCCACAGTGTGAGCAAACCGGCCAGCAGGGTGGCGAGCACGATACTGCCGATGATCAGCAGGCGCAGATTGCTGAAACTCTTCTCAGCCGCGGCGAAGCCGTTGTCGGCCTGGGTGATATTGGCCTGGATCGCCTGCTGCAGGCTCCCGAGAATGTCCTTGTAGCTCTGCCTCACGGGGCCGTTCATGGTTGCCGTGGCGCTGGCGAGATTGCCGGCTTTGAGGTCGCGCAGCACGTCGTCGAGCTGAGACTCCAGCGTGTCGTGATACCCAGGAAACGCCTTGGCGGCCGCCGCTTCGGCACCATCCTTGACGCTCGTCTGGTCGTAGCGGGTCCAGTTCTCGCTGATCCGCTGGCGGTTCTCGCTGATCCGCTGGCTGATGTCGGTCAGGTCAGCGTCCTGGCCCGAGAGCATCGCCTCGCTCGTCAAACCGAGGTTGAGCAGAAGGTCGGTGCGCACCTGGCCCAGCGTGGTGATGGGCAGCAGGTTGTTGGTATAGGTGGCTTCGACTTGGTCACGCTCCTGGCTGGCGCCATAGAGCCCGATCAGGCCGGTGGCGATCAGCATGGCGATACACAGGCCCAGACTCGTACCGAGCCTGAGTTTGACGCTGCGCTTGAGGATAGACATGGCGATAGGGTCCTTGGATGGTGGCTCCGCTGCCCTCACGCTAGGCCTCGCGGATTCTAGGCGCCGATTCGACGGCGCTCTTTTTTTCGTTGCTGCGTGTTCAGTCGCTATATCGACAGAAAATTGAGCTAAGTTCAATTAATGTTTCTTAATGTAACAATTTTTTAGATTTGCGTAGGCATGGGACGGCGGTGCCTGGTCGCTCTGACGTAGGCCAAAGCCCGAGGCTGGACACCCCGCAGGCGAGCAGGTAGGATGGCCGCGCCGCAAACGGGCGAACACCGTCTTGCGACAATCTGCACTACGCGCCCTTAGGCTCAGCTGGGCGTAGCCGGAAGCGCAAAAGCTCGCTTTTGCCCGGCGAAGCGGCCACTGCGATGCAGCGCAGTGGACCGGACCCGAAGGCGCAGCCGGAGGGAAGCGTTGCCCGCCGTTCGCAGAACGGCCCAGCGCTGGGTGAGCCACCGCTTGTGACAACTGCAATACGCGCCCTTAGCTCAGCTGGATAGAGCGTTGCCCTCCGGAGGCAAAGGTCAAAGGTTCGAATCCTTTAGGGCGCGCCATTTTTTGACGAAAACCGCCACCCGTGCTCACGCCGGGTGGCGGTTTTGTTTTTGTTCCCGCGCTATGCGATCAGCCCTCGCCCAATATGGGGCTGAAATGTCATGCTCGTCGACAGTCCCCGAAGCCTCGGCCTAGAGATCTTGCCTAAACGCGACATTCAACCAATCGACAAGACATTATGAGATTCCTGCTAAAGCCTGAATCGTGTTAAGTGTTCCTGTATGGCTACGCTTGTGGCAGCCGTGGTCGCTACAGGGGGCTGGAACGGCGGATTTTTCGTCTGCTGCGACGGTTTGCTGTCGATTCCCCGTCTGCGCGCTAAATCGCTGGTTTTGAGAGAGCTAGGCCACCCCAATACTGGGTAGTAAGAATATTTTGAGGTAGGCTCAGCAGTGCTAGGTTTAGGCTCTTTGTTTTGATATGGATGTCTTTAATTTATCTTTAATGTTAGGTTGTGAATTGTTAAGATAATCAAGAAGGTAGAGATTAATTATTTTAGATCAATCTACTCTGTTGACTTGAAAGGGGTTGACGACCTAAATATCCTTATAGGAAATAATGATAGCGGGAAGTCGAATGTATTAAAGGCGCTAAATATGTTTTTCAATAACAAGACTGAACTTGGTCAGGTTTATTATTTTACGGATGACCTGACGAGGAAAAGAGAACAAGAGGCTAGAGATACAAAGGGTAGGGCGACCATTTGGATAAAAGTACATTTTTATAATTTTCTTGGTTGGAGGTCTTTGCCTGACGAGTTCGTGATAAAAAAGGTCTGGAATAGATATTCCGATCAGCCTGAAACTACATATCCTAAAGATCTGCCATCAACAGCTATAGCTCGATTTCTGAATAAAATCGCATTCCATTATGTCCCTGCGGTACGAGGTAGAGATATTTTTAGTCACTATTTGTCGTTGCTCCACGATGCGCTGCTGGAAGACGAGAAGGCAGGTCTTATAACTTCGACAGAGGAGTTGATGAATAGCTTGAATGAAAGCACTATGGACATGAGTGAGCAAATAGAGCAAGGGGTAGGGATAAAAAGCAATATCCAGCCACCAACAAATTTACGTGTGCTCTTCAATGCTTTGGATTTTTCTACTGGGTATGGTGACCACAACGTACCCTTACAAAAGAGAGGGGATGGTATTCAGAGCAGACACATTCCTTATATCCTGGATTTTATCGCCTCTCACACTAAGACTCATCATATATGGGCTTACGAAGAGCCGGAGACATCTCTGGAACTTGGCCCTGCTTTTGAACTTGCAAAGCAATTTAGAGAAGGTTTTTGTCAAGATAATCAAATTTTCCTTACAACTCATTCCCCCGCTTTTTATGACCTGAAAGGACCAGGGGTTTCTAAGTGGTATGTATATCAAGAGATTGCAGAGGATGGGAACGAGACTAGAGTGGAAAAAGTCTCTTTGAAAGATGTGCTTGATAGGAAGCTAGGCGTCGCGGCACTTGTTGCCGATAGGGCTAGAGAGGCTTATGAGCAAATTGAATCTCTCAAAGAAACTGTTACAAGGTTGGATAGGGAGCTTGGGCAGCATGAAATTCCTCATGTTATAGTTGAAGGGGTTACAGATAAAATTATTTTAGACGAGGCGTATTCAAAGCTTTACCCAGGGGATGAGCCTTTTTGTGAATTTCTACATGCAGAAGGTGCCACAAATATACCTCCATACTTGAAGTCAGCCAAGGTTCTTTCTAAAGAGTTTTCACATGCGGTGATTGGGCTTTTTGATAGGGATCAAGAAGGAAGGAAGCAAATAAAAGAGTTCACCTCTTTCCCAAGAGTAGATGGGACCGAGTTTCTTGAGTTTTGTCCTGACAGGTTGCTGTACGCTGGTATCTTGCCAATGCCGGAAGAGTTTCAGACTCTTGAGAATAAAGTTGTTGACGCTCTGGGTGGTAATTTAAACTTGCCAGTGGCTATTGAATACATGTTTCCTTCGGAAGTGATCGAAAAAGCCATTGCTGAAGGTCGAATTGAAGTTGAAGATAGGGTTGCAAAAATAAGCGATCCTGATTTCTCAACTACTATTAATCTGACGGATCTGTTGTCTCTCCACCTTCCGGAAGGCAAAAATTACTTTTCAAAAAAAGTGGCTAAGCGAACTAAGAGAAGATTTGCGGACTGGGTTGTTGGTCAGCCAGCACAGAGTTTTGAGAATTTCAGACCCCTTTTTGAACAGTTGAGAACGGTTTGTTGTAGTTAAAATGGCTGAGGTTTATGCCCTGGGTCGCTACTTTTTATATGGGTGGGGTTTTATGTTGCCTAGGACGCGTATCTAAAAAATTTAGATGCGCTGTGGGGCTGAGCGGAAGAGGATGGTCGGATAAGTTTTTATGATATAGGTAGTGTTGTCTATGTCGGCGTGCTTTGGATTTTTTTCTTGGTTGCCATAGTCGCTTGTAGCCACATTCAAGTCCTTTTGCGCGACATCTTTTGACGAAAACCGCCACCCGTGCTCATGCCGGGTGGCGGTTTTCGTTTATGACGTGCTCGGTTGTATCCCGCGTTGTATTCCGTCTCGATCCCAGCCGTCTCAATCACCGCAACAGGACTTCGAACCGCAACAGCCATTGGCTTCGACGTTGCTGTCAGGTCGAGGTGTCTCGTCGCGGACTGATTCCGGCGTTCGCCAGGCGGCTATCGCCTCGCGCCCGATCCGCCAGGCCGAGTGCAGAAACAGCGCGGCGATGGCCAGCCCGACGATCACATCGGGCCAGAGTGTCCCGGTGACGCTGACCGCGACCGCCGCCAGCACCACGCTGCCATTGGCGATGAGATCGTTGCGCGAGCAGAGCCAGGTCGAGCGCATATTGAGGTCCGCCGAGCGGTAGCGCAGCAGCATGCAGAAGCAGGCCGTGTTGGCCGCCAGAGCCAGCCCGCCGATGGCGCCCATGGCGCTGGCTTCGGGCACGCTACCGGTGAGGCTCTTGTGGATGGCCTCGGCGATGACCGCCAGGCCGAAGAGCAGCATGAACAGGCTCTTGATCAGCGCCGCGCCGGCCCGCGTCCTGTCGCTGCGGTCGAGCGCATAAAGCGTCAGCGCGTAGATGGTGGCATCTCCGAACATGTCGAGCGAGTCTGCCAGCAGGGCGGTCGAGCCGATCAGCCAGCCCGCCACGAATTCGATCACGAACATCGTGGCGTTGATACCGAGCACCCAATACAACACCCTGGCCTGGGCGCCACGTAGTTGCGCCAGTTCGCCAGCCTTGCTCTCGCAGCAGGCGTCCATATCGATACCTCCTCGAATGACCGACTGCTAGCATGAAGGTTCTAGTGGCTATAGGGTCAAGCGTCATGGAGTCGCGGCTCACCATCGGTCAGCTCGCCGAGGCAACGGGGACCAAGGCGGTGACCATTCGCTATTACGAGCGTGTCGGGCTGATATCGCCGGCCACCCGAACGCCGGGCGGTTATCGCTTGTACACGGCGCGCGAGCGGGACCGTCTGATCTTCATCAGGCGCGCCCGGCATCTGGGGCTGAGTCTCGAGGAGGTAAAGTCGCTACTCGGCCTCGCCGACGACGAAAACGCGCCATGTCGGCAGGTCGATTCGATCATTCGGGAACAGCTCGAGCGAGTCAGGTCCAGATTGCAGGATCTTCGGCAACTGGAGCAGGAACTCGACCGGCTCGATCGCTGCTGCAGGGCGGATACGGTGGCTCACTGTAAAATCATCGAGTCCCTCTCGCGCACCCAAGAGACCTGAACGCGCCCGCCCGGCAGGCGGGTCTCTCTTTCAGCGGTCGCCTTGCAGTTATCGTCGCTCAGCGATCGCCGAGCGCGAAGGCCAGCCCCATCTCCACGTGCAGTGCCGTGGTGTCATAGAGCGGCAGGGCGCTGTCCCGCGGGCGCAGCAGCAGGGCGATTTCGGTGCAGCCGAGAATGATCGCGTGGGCGCCGCGAGCGTGCAGATTGGCGACGATCTCGCGGTAGCGCTCGCGGGAGTCGTCGTTCACGACGCCCTGTACCAGCTCCTCGAAGATGATGCGGTGGATAACCTCGCGTTCTTCCTCGTCGGGGATCAGGCAGTCGATGCCGTAGCGTTCGCTGAGGCGTTCCCGGTAGAAGGGCTGTTCCATGGTGAAGCGCGTACCCAGTAGCCCGACCTGCTCGATGCCGTCCGCCGCGAGGCGTTCGCCGGTGGCGTCGGCAATGTGCAGCAGCGGCATGTTCAGTGCCGCCTCGATCGCCGGGGCGACCTTGTGCATGGTGTTGGTGGCCAGCAGCAGGCACTCGGCGCCGGCGGCTTCCACTTGCCCTGCCGCTGTGGCGAGCCGTTGCCCCGCTTCTTCCCACTGGCCGCTGCGCTGGAGCGCTTCGATCTCGGCGAAGTCGACGCTCACCAGCGCGATCCTGGCCGAATGGTGCCCGCCCAGGCGCTGACGCACGCCTTCATTGAGCAGGCGGTAGTAGCTTTGGGTCGATTCCCAGCTCATGCCGCCGAGTACGCCGATCGTCTTCATGATTCCCTCCGTGTTGGCCAGACACTACATCATCGATGCTGACGCGACGCCAGTGGGGGCGCGAGCGGTGGCGTTTCAGCCGGGGCGCCAGGGCGGCGGCGCGCGATGATGAGTTCGCGTATGCGGTCTGCGATCCACGCTTTGGCGTGGCGCGCCAGCGTGAAGCGGTGGTCGATGACGATGATGGCGTGGTGCCGGCTCGGCACATAGAGCGCCGGCTGATAGACCCCGTCAGGTGGCGGGATATACGCGCAGTAGACCGTATCGATATCGGGAGTGCCGGCCTGGCAGATATGACTATCGTAGATCGTGGCGATCTGCCGGCCGGTATAGCGAAAGCACTGTGGCGATATCGGCATATCGAGCCGCAGCCAGTCTTCATCCAGCACCAGCGTGTCTTTGCAGCGAAAACGGATCATGGCGCCCTCTTGGTCAACACCTGAGTCAGGTCGCGCGACGGAATCGATGGGTTATTACTACAAATGTACTATAAGTACATATTAAAAGTACTATAAGTTCAATCTTTTTTGGCGATATCGGCGAAGATACCGGCAACAGTGCCGGGAAGGGCGTCGTGAAAGCTGTCGGAAAGGGCGTCATGAGAGATAGCGTCAGGACAATGGAGCGATCTGCCCCGCAGCGCGGATGTGGCGGCGAGGTCAGGCGTCGGCGTCGTCCCGCGGCTCAGCGGCGTTCTGGCCGGTGCGCCGCAGGCGCTGTACCAGTTGCTCCAGCAGCAGCAGATCAGCGTCTTCCAGCTCGCCGGCCTGCACTGCCGCTTCGATCAGCGACAGCGTCTGCGCGGCGCGCACCGGCGACGGCTCGGCGACGCGCAGCGTGTTGCCGGGGGGGCGTGGATAGGCTGCCTCGCGCTCGTCGTCATCGCGCAGCATACGGCCCTGGCCGTAGTCCAGCCAGGCTTCGCTTACCCCCAGCCAGCGTGCCAGTGCGATCTTCTTGGCGTGGCTTGGGCGCGCTTCGCCGTTGATCCATTTGCTCGCCGCCTTGGGCGTGACGCGCACGGCTCGGGCTAGGCGAGCGCCCATCCCGTGGCCGTCCTTACCTGCGTGACGGAGTGCTTCGAGCAGACGATCGCTGAAATCGTCTCGATGACCATTGTGAACCATAGGTTCAATAGTCTCACTGCTTGAATGTACTTTCAGTGCCTGATATGTGTGTACTTACAGTACATGCCCAGCGAGGGGAGCATGAGTGCCATTCGATTTGCGGTGGAGCGGGTGGGTGGGGTGTCGCGCTGCGCGCGAATCTGCCGGGTCTCTCCCTCCGCCGTGTGCAAGTGGTTGCGCCGCGACTGCTTGCCGCGTACGGAGTACACCGGTGAGACGTGCCACGCGCAGCGCATGGCCATGGCCAGCGAGGGGGCGTTCAGCGCAGCATGGCTGCTGGCGCATGCCAAGCCTGTTGCACTAACCGGCCGAGGGATGAAGCCGAGAGACAGCGGCTCGAGTGGCGTAGAGGCATGGCGGGAGAATGGCGCACAAAAAAGCCCAGCCGAAGCCAGGCAATATTCAGACCATGAGGGGCCATCATAGCGATCTGGCGTTGGCAGTTAAAATACAAATACCTAATGAGTCGACGCATTTTCCAAGAGTCGTCTTATCGTGGCATGGTGCCGGTTTTTTGTAGATAAGGTGTTTTTCATGTTGTGCGTTTTGAGAGAAATAACTCGATATCATAAGTGCCAGGGTCGATTTGGCTGAAAATCAGTCCAGGACTTGGGTAAGCGCCTTTGAACTTGCCAGCTAACACGGGATTGATCTCCGACAAGTCGTGCGGCGGTGGGCACCGCGATTCAGGGTTGTGATGCGGTGGGCTGCGCTGAGGCCGCCGGGCTGATGACGCATCGGCGATGGTCTTGTGTCGGAGCGGGCCGGGAAAATGGGCATCGGCTTGTCGTAGCGCCAGCTGGCGGATGGCGATCAGCCCTGCGTTCGGTTGCTTGAAGGGGCAAGCTGTCATCGGCTCAGCCATTCGTCACGCTATGAACACGAAACCGCCGGCACTGGGCCGGCGGTTCGTGATGCGATAAGCCTTTTCGGCGTATCGATTTACAGGTTGGAGAAGCTCACGCTGCCATTGCCCTGGCCGGTCTGGTTGGCGTTGGTCAGACCTTGGGCGGCTGCGACACTGTGGCCCTGAGCGACCAGGGCGCTACCGCCGGCCGAGATCTGAGTCGAGAGCTGGGTCTCTTCGGCAACGTTGTGCAGGGCCTGATCGGCTGCGGCGCTGTGGCCACCGCTGACGGTGTCGACGCTGTAGGCGGTCGGCAGCGCCTGGTACTGAGCGGTCTGCTGGGTGTTGAGATGCTCGCTCTGCTGCTCGAAGATCTGCTCGTTGATGAAGCTGTTGGCCTGGGCGGCGGTCGGCAGTGCAACGGCAAGTGCGACAGCGGCGAGAATACGTGCTTTCATGGTGTTACCTCCAATCATATCTTTATGTGACCCGCTATTGGCGGTCACTCTTTCGGGTCGTCGCGGTGCGACGTCGAAAGCGGCTCCTAGCCGTTTTCGGGGGGCGGCTCCTTGCCCCCGACCGTTGACGACAGTATGGAGACGGTTACGTTAGTCTGCTAATCAAGTCTGGCGAATTCGATTATCGATGCGATTGATACAAAAGTTGTATCTCGCCGTGCCCTGGCCTTGCGCGGGCGCGCCGGCACGCTAGGATGGGCCGCGATTGCTCGCCCACGCACCTTCAGGAATCTGCCCATGTCTTCACCCCCCCCCGCTGCTGGCCCGAGCGCCGAGCCCCACGCCAATGTGGGCGAGGTCGCCTATCTCCGCGTGTCGCGGGTGACGGATATCGGTGCCTTCCTGAACTGGGGCCGGCCCAAGGAGCTCTTGCTGCCGTTCGGCGAGCAGCGCTTCCGACCCGACGAGGGCAAGCGCGTGCTGGTGATGATCTACGTCGACGATCGCATGCGGCCGGTGGCGAGCATGAAGCTCGACCGCTTTCTGCAGGACGAGTCCGAAGGGCTGGCCGCCGGCGACGCTGTGTGGCTGACCATCGCCGATCTCACCGATCTGGGCGCCAAGGCGGTGGTCAATCACCGCTTCTGGGGCCTGCTCTATCACGATGACATCAGCCGCCCGCTGCGCCGGGGCGATAGTGTCCAGGGCTACGTGAAGCGGGTGCGCGAGGATGGCCGGCTCGATCTCTCGCTGCTGCCGCCGGGAGCGGCGCGGCTCGACGTGGTGGGCGAGAAGATCCTCGCCGAACTGGCTCGCCATGACGGTTTTCTGGCGCTCGGTGACAAGAGCCCGGCGGAGACGATCAAGGCCCGCCTCGGCGTCAGCAAGAACGCCTTCAAGCAGGCCATCGGCCGGCTCTACAAGCAGCGCCGGATCGTGATCGAAGACGACGGCATCCGCCTGCGCGCGGACGCCGAGTGAGTCAGGTGGCGCGGTATCTCAGCGCCACGCTGCCAGGCCATGTCTGAAAAGGACTGCGCTTGCCCATGCGGTGTTAAAAATCGGCTCAAGATGCTCATTTACGCCCCGTAAACTCCACTCTTTCGCCGATTTTTGCCTTGCCTGGTCTTCGCTCGTCGACTTTTCAGACATGGCCTAGCCAGCCCAGACCCGCTTCGGTCTCCCCCCTCGGCCGATACTCGCAGCCCAGCCAGCCGGCGTAGCCCGCGGCATCGAGCTGGGCGAACAGCCAGGGGTAGTTGACCTCGCCGGTGTCCGGCTCGTGGCGTTCCGGCACCCCGGCGATCTGAATATGGCCGACCCCGTCACGGTAGCGCTGGTAGGTCTTCCAGATGTCTCCGTCCATGATCTGGGTATGGTAGAAGTCCATCTGCACCTTGACGTTGGGTTCGCCGAGCTCGGCGAGCAGCGCATGCCCGTCGGCCTGATGATTGAGGAAGTAGCCCGGCATGTCGCGGGTGTTGATCGGTTCGATCAGCAGCGTGCGCCCGTGCTCGGCCAGCTTGCGCGCGGCGACGCGCAGGTTCTCCAGATAGGTCTCGCGCATCGCCTGGGGCGAGACGCCCTCCACGACCAGCCCAGCCATGGCGTGCAGCCGGATGCAGCCGAGCGCCTCGGCGTAGCGCAGCGCGGTGTCGATACTGGCGCGGAACTCCGCCTCGCGCCCCGGCAGCGCTGCCAGGCCCCGCTCACCCGCCTCCCAGTCTCCCGGCGGCAGATTGAACAGCACCTGGGCCAGCCCGTGGCGCTTCAGTTCGGCGGCGATGTCCGCCGGTTCGCAGGCATAGGGGAACAGGAACTCGACCCCGGCGAAGCCGCACTCGGCGGCGCGGGCGAAGCGCTCGAGAAACGGCACCTCGTTGAACATCATGCTCAGGTTGGCGGCAAAGCGTGGCATGGCGTGGCTCTCTCGTCGGTTCAACTAGGGTCGTTGGCGGCGCTGCCGGGCAGGCTGATGCCCGGATAGACCTTGACCACCGCCGAGTCGTCTTCGCGCCCCAGGCCCTGGGCGGAGGCGAGGGTGAACTGGTTGAGCGCCTGGGCGGTCAGCGGCAGCGGGAACTTGTCGCGATGGGCGGTATCGTGAACGATCCCCAAGTCCTTGACGAAGATATCCACCGCCGAGTGCGGGGTGTAGTCGCCAGCCAGGATATGCGGCACCCGGTTCTCGAACATCCACGAGTTGCCGGCGCTCTGGGTGATCACCTCGTAGAGGGTCTGCGGGTCGCAGCCGCCGCGAATGCCGTAGGCCATCGCCTCGGCGGCGGCGGCGATGTGCACACCCGCCAGTAGTTGATTGACCAGCTTCACCTGGGAGCCCTGGCCGAGCTCGTCGCCGAGCCGGAAGACCTTGGCCGCCAGCGCATCGAGCACCGCGCCGGCGCGCGCATAGAGCGCCTCGGGGCCGGAGGTCATCATCGTCAGCTGGCCCTGGGCGGCTTTCACCGAGCCGCCGGAGATCGGCGCATCGAGCAGCTGGATATCGTGGGCGGCGAGTTCTGTGCCGAGTTCGCGCACCGCTTCCGGGGCGCAGGTGGCACACGAGATCACCACGCTGCCCGGCGCCAGCCCTCCTTGCGCCTGTACCAGCCCGGCGTCGCCGAACAGCGCGTCACGCGTCTGCGCGGCATTGACCACCACGGTGAGCACGATCTCGACCTCGGCGGCCATCTCGGCCGGCGTGGCGACGGCGTGGCCGCCGGCGGCGGCGAACTGCTCGCGGGCCTCCGGGCGCAGGTCGCAGCCCCAGGTCTCGAAGCCCGCCTTGACCAGCGAGGTGGCCATGCCCATGCCCATCGAACCGAGCCCGATCAGGCCGACCTTGGGGCTGACGCCGGTGCTGGCATCGCCGGCGGTGTGGTGCTGTGTCATGCCTTCTCTCCTTGATTGTCTTTGCCTGGCCTGTCTTTGGCTTGTCTGTCTTTGCCTTGCCTTTGTTTATTCCGGCGCGCTCGGGCGCTGTGCCTGGATGCGCGCGATCAGATCCTCGGGCGCTTGGCGCAGACGCACCTCGGCGTGTTCCAGATGGCGTGCGGCGGCCTGCGCCGCGGCCTCGGCATCGCCGGCGGCAATCGCATCGACGATCGCCTGGTGCTCGGCGACCACCTGCTGCATGAAGGTCTCGCGCAGGGATTCGTTGGTCCGCGTGACCTGGATCGCGTGGTGCAGGAAGCGGTTGTAGAAGTCGAGCACCGCGGTGAAGTGGGCGTTGTGCGCCGCCTCGGCAATGGCGCGGTGGAAGGCCAGGTCCTGCTCCACGCCGGAGTGGCCGGCCTCCACCGCTTCGTCGATATCCACCATGGCGTTGCGGATGCGCCGCAGCTGCGAGGGCGTACGCCGGCTGGCGGCGAGCCGTGCGGCTTCCACCTCCAGTGGCCGGCGTAGCTCGAGCACTTCGATCACCGAGGCGAGATCCGAGTCGGGCAGGGCCAGGCGCAGGGACACGGTCGGCGCGTCGGCGACGAAGCTGCCGCTGCCGCGACGCGAGGTGACCAGGCCGGCGTTGCGCAGCATCGAGATCGCCTCGCGCACCACCGAACGGCTGATGCCGAAGCGCTGGCCCAGCGCGGCCTCGGTGGGCAGGCGTTCGCCGCGGGCCCACTCGCCGCTCTGGATCGCTTCGCTCAGCCGTGTGGCCACCTGCTCCGAGAGCTGTGGGCCGCGCGAGGGTGCCGAGATGTCTCCACTCAAGGGGGGCTCCTTATACAAGGGGTGCTCCTTATACGTTGGTCGTAGCTTTGGGTCGGGGAACGCCGTCGTGGCGCCTGTCGTAGACCCTATCCGACCAATGGCGATGTTGCTGCCAAGCATAATTTGTCAGACAAGATGCTAAATCTCAAACGCCCGCGCCATTCGCCTTTGGTCAGGCAGCGCCTAAGGCAGGGCGCTCAACCAGGAGAACCAGCATGCATGTCATCGTCACAGGAGGCGCCGGCTTTCTCGGCGCCAGACTGATCAGCCGGCTGCTGTCGGGAGAGATCACCATCGACGGAGAGGCGGTCACCCGGGTGACCTCGATCGATCTGGCGGCGTGCCCGCTGGCCGATGCGCGGATCGAGTCGCTGAGCGGAGATGTCGCCGACCCGGCGCTGGTGGCCTCGGCGTTCGCCGCGGACACCGGCGCCGTGTGCCATCTGGCCGCGGTGGTGAGCGCCCAGGCCGAGGCCGATTTCGAACTCGGCATGCGGGTCAACCTGGAGGCGACGCGCACGCTGCTCGACGCCTGCCGTGAGCGTCCGCAGCCGCTGCGCTTCCTGTTCGCCAGCTCGCTGGCGGTGTTCGGGCCGGGGCTCGAACAGCCGGTAGCCGAGGCGATCGGCCCACAGCCGCGCTCCTCCTATGGCGCGCAGAAGGCGATCGGCGAGCTGCTGGTCAACGACTACAGCCGGCGCGGCTTCGTCGACGGCCGGGTCTGCCGTCTGCCCACCATCGTGGTACGCCCGGGCAAGCCCAATCAGGCGGCGTCGTCGTTCGCCAGCGCAATCATCCGCGAGCCGCTGGCCGGGGTCGAGACCACCTGCCCGGTGTCCGGTGAGCTGCCGCTGTGGCTCTCCTCGCCGCGCACCGTGGTCGAGAACCTGGCCCAGACGCTGGCGCTGCCGGCGGAGCGGCTCGGCGCCTGGCGCACCCTCAACCTGCCCGGCATCACGGTCACGGTGAACGAGATGCTGGCGGCGCTGGAGCGCAGCGCCGGTGCGGCCGCGCGTGAGCGGGTGCGCTTCGTACCCGATGCGCGCATCGACGCCATCGTCGCCAGTTGGCCCGGTGGGCTGGAAGTCACGCACTCGCTGGCCCTGGGCCTGCGCGCGGATGCCGACTTCGACGCCATCATCCGCGCCTACCGCGAAGACGAACTCAACGATAAATCCAATCAAGGAGTCCACCCATGACAGACGCTGCTGTCGCAGGTCCTCAGGTCATCATTGGCCTGGGTATCGCCATCTTCGTGATGATCGCGCTGGTCATCAAAACCCGGGTGCACACGCTGCTGGCGCTGGTGATCGCCGCTTCGATCGCCGGGCTGATCGGTGGCATGTCGCCCAATGCGGTGATCGATGCGATCACCACCGGCTTTGGCAAGACGCTCTCCACCATCGGCCTGGTGATCGGTTTCGGGGTGATGATGGGGCGGATTCTGGAAGTCTCCGGGGCGGGGCAGCGCATGGCCTACGCGATCCTCAGGCTGCTCGGCAAGGAGCGTGAGGATTGGGCCATGGCGATCACCGGCTATATCGTCTCGATCCCGATCTTCTGCGACTCCGCCTACGTGATTCTCAACCCGCTGGTGCGGGCGCTGGCGCGCAATAGCGGGCGTTCGGTCCTCACGCTGGGGATCGCGCTCGCCTCGGGGCTGGCGGTGACCCACAGCGCGGTGCCGCCGACCCCGGGCCCGCTGGGCGTCGCCGGCATCTTTGGTGTGGATATCGGGCTGATGATCGCCTGGGGCATCGTGTTCACGGCCCCGGCGTTGATCGTGATGGTGCTCTATGCGCGCATCATGGGCCCGCGGATCGAAGCGATGATCGAGCGCGACGTGCCCGGTTCGCTCAAGCGTGACGATACCGACCCGGTCGCCACGCCGCTGGCGGAATCCGAGCTGCCGACCCTGAGTAAGGCGGTACTGCCGATCGTGCTGCCGATCGGGCTGATCTTCCTGAACACCCTGGTGACCGCGCTGACCGGCGGTGGCGATGCACCGGGTGTCTTCGTCCAGGTGGTGCAGTTCGTCGGCCATCCGGTCATCGCGGTGGGTATCGGCGTGCTGGCGGCGGTCTATGGCCTGGTGCCGAAGATGCCCAAGGATCAGGTGCTGGCGCATCTGGAAAAGGGCGTCGAGAGTGCCGGTATCATCCTGCTGGTGACCGGTGCCGGGGGCGCGCTGGGGGCGGTGCTGCGGGCCAGCGGCGCGGGTGACTACATCGGTCAGAGCATTGCCGGGCTGGCACTGCCGGCGGTGCTGATTCCGTTTCTGATCGCCACCCTGGTGCGCTTCGTGCAGGGCAGCGGCACGGTCTCGATGATCACCGGGGCGTCGATTTCGGCGCCGATCCTCTCTGCCATGCCCGACGTCAATATGGTGCTGGCGGCGCAGGCGGCGTGTCTGGGCGGGCTCTTCTTCAGCTACTTCAACGATAGCTACTTCTGGGTGGTCAACCGTCTGCTAGGGGTCAAGACCGCCAAGCACCAGTTACTGGTGCTGTCGGTACCCACCACCCTGGGTTGGGCCACCGGCCTGGTGGCGCTGTTGATCGCCAACGCCTTCATGGGGTAGTGCCCCTCGTGGTATCTGTACGTCCGGCGCCCGGGGCTCTCACCAGCCCCGGGTGCTGTCTTCTCGCCTTGGATCAGAGCATGCGCTTGAGCAGATTGTCCCTACGCACGAACTGATGCCAGCACACCGCGGCCAGGTGCAGCCCGATGACGTAGTAGAAGATCGTGCCCAGGGTCGTGTGCACTTCCTCCACGCTCTGCCCCAGCGCTGGGCTGAGAGGGAAGGGCGACGCCAGCGCCAGCGACGTGCCCGGCACGGGGATGGCGCCGTCGCTCAGCCACACGGTGAAGATGCCCAGCAGCGGCTGCGCGAACAGAAAGGCGTAGAGCGCCCAGTGGGTGACCCGCGAGAGCCGTTCGAGGTGCGGGTGCAGCGCCGGCGCGACCGGCGGCGGCGTGCGCCGCAGACGCTCCAGCAGGCGCGGTGTCGCCAGCAGCAGCACGCCGATACCGGCCCAGAAGTGGCTCTGCAGCAGCACGTCGGGAATACCGCTGCTGCGCGGAAAGAGATCCGTCGAGAGAATCAGCGCATAGGCCAGCACGACGAAGGAGGCCACGCTCCAGTGAAAGTGGCGGGCCTTGGCGGAGTAGCGCTGGGGGAGTGTCGAGTTCACGGCGGGCGATCCTTGTCATGAGCGAGTCGGCGTCGAGGTGAGCCCCCGGGGCGAGCGGCAGGTCGTGACACCGGAACAGGCTCGGGAGCCCAGACTAGCGGCAGCAGGCTTAGGTTTGGCTTAAGGTAAAAACGTCAGACTCATCGCGATGGGAGAGACATGGCCATACAGGAACCTGCGATGAACATTCCCAAGGAGCGCCACTATTCCGACCGTGTGGGCTGGCTGCGTGCAGCGGTGCTGGGGGCCAACGACGGTATTGTCTCCACCGCCAGTCTGGTGATCGGCATGGCGGCCGCCGGCAGCGGCCTGGGCGGCGTCTTGACCGCCGGTGTGGCCGGGGCGGTGGCCGGGGCGATGTCGATGGCGGCCGGTGAGTACGTCTCGGTGAGTTCGCAGAAGGATACCGAGCGTGCCGATCTGGCCCGGGAGCGGCGCGAGCTCAAGGCCAACTACGAACTCGAGGTGCGCGAGCTGGCGGAGATCTACGAAACTCGCGGGCTGTCACCGCCGCTGGCGCATGAAGTCGCCGAGACGCTGATGCAGCACGATGCGCTGGCCGCCCACGCCCGCGACGAGCTGGGCTTCAGCAGCGTCAACTCGGCGCGGCCACTGCAGGCGGCCTGGACCTCGGCGCTCTCCTTCTTCTCCGGTGCGGCGCTGCCGCTGGCCTTCACCCTGCTCGGGGCACTATCCAGTACGCGCTTGGCGATACCGCTGGTGGTGGCGCTGGGCTCGCTGCTGGCGCTGGCGCTGCTGGGGCTGGTCTCGGCGCGGATCGGCGGCTCCCGGGCGCGGGTGGCGGTGGTGCGGGTCACCTTCTGGGGGGTATTGGCGATGCTCGCCACGGCGGCAGTGGGCTGGGCCTTCGGCATCGCCGGGGGCTGAAGGGTCGGCACTTGCCAGGACGGGTGCGCTGAACTAGGTGTGAAGGAACCACTCGGCGCCAATCCGAGTGGATCTTTTTTCGTCATTTTCAGCTTGCTGATTCGATTCATCTCAGCGTGAAACTGCGCTTTTCGTCAGCCGCTCACTTACAGGGAGTTACCTCATGGTCAAGAAGACCCAGATCCACGCCCAGCAGCAGACACTGCCCGGCAAGGAGAGCCTGATGCAGCCGCCGGCGGTCTTCATCCGCGACGGCTATCGCGGCAGCGGCAAGCTCGAGGGCAAGGTGGCGCTGATCACCGGTGCCGACAGCGGGATCGGTCGTTCGGTGGCGATCCACTTCGCCCGTGAAGGCGCCGACGTGGCGGTGATGTACCTGAGCGAAGACGACGACGCCCGCGAGACCCAGCGGCTGGTCGAGGCCGAGGGCCGGCGCTGCCTGCTGATCGCCGGCGACATGCGCGATGCCGCCTTCTGCCGCGCGTCGCTGGCGCAGGTGATCGAGCACTTTGGCGGGCTCAATATCCTGGTCAACAATGCCGGTACCCAGCAGGTGAGCAACGACCTCGCCGAGCTCAGCGACACCCAGTGGGAGGAGACCTTCGCCACCAACATGCATGGCATGTTCTATCTCACCAAGGCGGCGCTGCCGCATCTGGGCGAGGACGACGCGATCATCAACACCGCGTCGGTCAACGCCTATATCGGCCCCGATTTCCTGGTCGACTACAGCGCCACCAAGGGGGCGATCATCAGCTTCACCCGCGCGCTCTCCAATCAGGTGGTCGGGCGTGGGCTGCGCGTCAACGCGGTGGCGCCGGGGCCGGTGTGGACCCCGCTGCAGCCGGCGACGCTGGGCGCGCACGACCCACAGATGCTCGAGGATTTCGGTAGCGAGACGCCGATGGGGCGTGCCGCCCAGCCCTGGGAGCTGGGGCCGTGCTATGTCTTCCTGGCCTCGCTGGATGCCTCCTTCATCAGCGGCCAGACCCTGCACCCCAATGGCGGGGTCGTGGTCAACGGCTGACAGTCGCACTCGGGCGGTGTCCCTGCGGGCCCTCGTCGACGCCGAGCGGTCACTGTCGTTATTCTCGGCGTCGAGCCAGCGCACTGACTTATCCACACCGGGTTATCGGCGCTGAGTTATCGACACTGGGTTATCGACGTAGACGGGTCCGGGCTCGACACTGGGCAGCGATACGTGAACTCGACACTCGGGCAGAGGAGGCCCGTTGCACATGCCAGAGACGCAATTTCCCGGCACTCATACCCTTGGGGCACATCCCGATCTGCCGCCGCGGCGTGGTAGCTGGCTGAATCGTCTCTCGCACTGGGCCTGGCTCGAAGCGGAAGGCCGGCGTCTACTGGCGTTCTACCGCGCCTCGCGCCATCCCCAGTGCGGTTTCGCCGCCCTGGACGACGATGGCCGCCTGCCCGAAGACGCCCATCCGGACACCATGATCACCGCGCGCATGACCCACTGCTTCGCGCTGGCGGCGATGCGTGGCGAGCCCGGGGCGGCGCCGCTGGTGGCCCACGGCGTGGCGGCCCTGCGCGGCCCGCTCAGGGATGCCGAGCACGGCGGCTGGTACGCGGCCCTACCGCGGGAAGGCGAGGAACAGACCAAGCAGGCGTACATCCACGCCTTCGTCGCCCTGGCCGCTGCCAGCGCCTGGCAGGCCGGCGATCCGGCGGCGGGCCCCCTGCTCGACGAGATCGTCGAGGTCATCGAGACGCGCTTCTGGGCCGAGGACGAGGGTCGCCTGCGCGAGGGATTCTCGCGCGACTGGCGCGACAGCGAAGCCTACCGCGGTGGCAACAGCAACATGCACGCCACCGAGGCTTTCCTGCAGCTCGCCGACGTCCTCGACGCGCCCAAATGGCGCCAGCGCGCGCTCTCCATCGTCGACAAGATCATTCATGCCCATGCCCGCCCCAACGCCTACCGCGTGGTCGAGCACTTCGACAGCGACTGGCAGGAGTGGCGCGACTACAACCAGGACACCCCCAAGGATCCGTTCCGCCCCTACGGCGCCACCCCGGGCCACGCCTTCGAGTGGGCGCGGCTGATGCTGCACCTGGAGAGCGGCCTGCTGCGTCAGGGCGAGAGCGCCCCCGGCTGGCTGCTGGAAGACGCTCGCGGGCTGTTTCGGCGGGCCACCGAGCTGGCCTGGCATGTGGATGGCGAGCCGGGGCTGATCTACACCCACGACTGGCACGACCGGCCGGTGGTTCACGAGCGCATGCACTGGACCCTGGCGGAGGCCGCCTCGACCGCGGCGGCGCTGCTCAAGCGCACTGGCGATACCGAGTACGAAACCTGGTACCGGCGCTTCTGGGATTACATCGACAGCTACCTGGTCGATCGTGAGCGTGGCAGCTGGTGGCAGGAGCTCGACCGCCACAACCGCCCCTCTAACGAGGTGTGGTCAGGCAAGCCCGATCTCTACCACGCTTATCAGGCGACGCTGCTGCCGCGCCTGCCGCTGTCGCCGACATTGGCGCGGGCGATCGCCGATGGCGCGCTGTAGCCGGGTGCAGCCGTGGCGGCGCCGATGGTCAGGGTAGAGCAGACTATGGCGACGTCTTGTCGGCCTCGATGCCAAGGGCTTGAGGCGGCATCTCGCGCGGCTGGCTCTCCTGAGCGCTCATTCGAGTTTGATTATCAAGCGCATTGATAAATAATAATCGTTTGCATATGATCCCGTGCGATCGCCGTGCCCGCGCTGCCTCGCGGAGGCCGGCGCCGACACGACAACGAGCGTCGCCGAGACGCCACGCAAGGGATCTATCATGCCAACCCCCGTTCGCCACCGGGCGTCGCCGTCGCGGCGTGCCCTGCGCATGCCGCTCGGCACGCTGCTGGGTGCCACCGCGCTGCTGCCGCTCGCTTCCGCCATGGCCCAGGACGACGAGACGACAGCGCTGCAGACATTGACCGTCTCCGCCGCGAGCCTCTATGACAATGTCGGCTACACCCGCTCCACCACCACCGCGGGCACGCGTTTCGAGACCACGCTGCGCGAGGTGCCGCAGACGGTGAGCATCATCACCCAGCAGCGAATGCAGGATCAGGGGCTATGGGATGTCGAGGATGTCCTGAGCAACGCCACGGGTATCTCGGTGAACCGCATCGACAGCAGCCGCGTCGATTTCTACGCCCGCGGTTTCCGTATCAACAGCTACCAGTACGATGGCATCCCCACGCTCAACACCGATAGCCGCTGGTACTTCGGCGAGGGTGCGCTGAACACCGCCATCTATGAGCGCATCGAGGTGGTACGCGGCGCCAACGGGCTGCTCACCGGCGCCGGCAACCCCGGGGCCTCGATCGACTTCGTGCGCAAGCATGCCGACAGCCGCGAGCCCACCGGCTCGATCAGCGCCAGCTACGGCAGTTGGGACCGCTCACGCAGCGTGGTCGATGTGACCACGCCGCTGACCCGCTCGGGCGACGTACGGGCGCGATTCGTCGGTGGCTACGAGGACGGCGACAGCTATCTAGACCGCTTCGGCGAGCGCAAGCGCTACGGCTACCTGGTCATCGATGCCGATGTCAGCGACGACACCACGCTCTCGCTGGGCTACGACACCCAGCGCGGGCGTACCTCGTCACCGACCTGGGGTGGGCTGCCGCTGTGGTACAGCGACGGCAGCGAGACGGACTACACCCGCGGCTTCAGTGTGGCGCCGGACTGGTCCTACAACGCCTGGGAGTCGAAGAAGAGCTTCGCCCAGCTCGAGCACCGCTTCGGCGGGGGCTGGACGCTGCACGCGGCGGCGACCCATGAAGAGAGCACGCTGGACTCTCGGCTCGCCTACCCCTACGGCTTTCCAGATCGGGAGACGGGGCAGGGGGTCTACTACTACACCGGCTGGAACAGCGGCGAGCGCCGGGTCGACGGCGTGGATGGCTATGTGGAGGGGCCGTTCTCGCTGTTCGGTCGCACGCACCAGCTGGTACTGGGGAGCAGCTATCACGACCAGTCCAATGACTACGAGAACACCTTCACCAACGGTTTCGCGGTCGATGACTTCGACGCCTGGAACGGCACCACGCCGGCGCAGGCGTGGCCCGACTTTGCGCCCTCCGAGCGTGCCAGCAGCCGCCAGAAGGCGCTCTACGGCGTGGCACGCTTCTCCCTGGCCGAGCCGCTGACGCTGATTCTCGGTGCGCGCTACACCGACTGGCACGGGCGCACCTGGTCGAGCACGCTGGGCAACCATGCGCAGGACGAGCGTGAGATCACCCCCTACGGCGGGCTGATCTACACCCTCGACGACACCTGGTCGGCCTATGCCAGCTATACCGAGATCTTCCAACCGCAGAGTTACCGGCTGGCGGGCGGCAACGGCTATCTCGACCCGCTGGTGGGCAAGAACTACGAGACCGGGCTGAAGGCGGCCTGGTTCGACGGCCTGCTCAACGCCTCCTTGGCGGTGTTCCGGCTCGAACAGGACAACGTGGCGGACATCGTGCTAACGCCCGGCTCGCTGGTCACCACGGCGACCCCGGTCAGCGATGTGGTCAGTGAAGGCTTCGAGATGGAGGTCAACGGCGCGGTCACCGACGATCTGGAGCTGACCGCCGGCTTCACCCACTACACCGCGACCTCGGCAGAGGGCACGTTCAATGGCGACCGGCCACGCACCCAGGCCAATCTCTTCGCCAGCTACCGGGTGCCGCAGTGGCGCCAGCTCACCCTGGGTGGCGGCTGGCGCTGGCAGAGCCGCACCTTCGCCCGCCAGGCCGGCCCCAATGGCGAGACCCGCGATTTCGAGCAGCCCAGCTACACCATCGCCGATCTCTTCGGGCGCTACCAGTTCACACCGAGCCTGGCGCTGCAGGTGAATGTGCACAACCTGTTCGACCGCAAGTACTACAGCTATTTCGATACCTACGGTGTCTATGGCGAACCGCTCAATGTGACCTCGACGTTGAGCTATACGTTCTGAACGCTGAGGGTAGATCAGCGCTCCAGACGCGCGAGCACTCGCTGGCCGCGCCGCGTGCGGCGCGCCCGGCGCATGCCGCTGGAAGCCATCTTCCAGCCCAGGATACGTGCCAGACCTACCGCGGCACCGGACGCCGCACCCCACAGCAGCGCCTCGCGCCAGCGCACATCGGGGTCGTCTGGGTTGACCGGCGGCTCGAACGCGCTGCGCCGTGCGGTATGCTTCAGCGCCTCCCGGGCGGCCACGCCCGAGGCGATCGCCATCGTGGTGCCCACCAGGGTCCATAGCGTTTGCGGTTTCATACTGGCCTCCTTGCCGGGGTTGAATCCCCAGCATGGTCGATCCCGGTGGGCCCCGCCAGCAGGGGGCGGCGTCCATCGTCAGAGGGTTTGGAAGTGAGTTCTTAGAGGATGTTTACAAATTCGGCGAGCGAAGGCGAGACAAGGCAAAATCGGTCGAAAAAGCGGAGTTTACATAGGGTAAATGAGCATTTTGAGGCCGATTTTAACGCCGTATTGCCGAGCGCAGGCATTTTGTAAACACCCTCTTAGGCCAGCGGTATCTCACCGGGATTAGCACGGCGGCGTGACCACTGCCACAGCGTCCAGTGGGCCAGCAGCGGCCAGCGCGCCTGGAACAGCTGCAGAAAACGTTGGCGCCAGAGGTTGGTCAGCGGCTTGCTCAGGCCAAAGATCTGCTCCAGCTCGGTGTCGTGGTAGCCGAGCACGAGATGGCGCACGTACTCGGGCCAGAGCTCGATGTGCTGAAGGTGGGAGAGCGGCGTCTCGGTGAGATTGTTGTAGCGCCGCTGGCAGCCGTGGCACTGGTACTCGGTGGCGCGGCGGCTGGTGATCACCTGAACCGAGGCCGAGCCGCAGTAGGGGCAGCGACGGTCACTGGTGTCGCGCAGCCCATCCAGCATCGCTTGGCACTCGGCCAGGGCCCGTGCCGCCTCTTCGGTCAGCTCGGATATCTCGGGGGACTGATGCGCCTGCCACCAGGCGTGCAGCGCGCTGTCGTAATCGGCCATGGCCTTGATAAAGGCCCGGCTCCAGGTCATCGACGCCTTGTTGCTGATCCCCAGGAAGTTGGCGATCAGCTCCTGGGAGAAACCCTGAAAGCGGTAGCTCATCCAGGGTTTCCATTTCTCCTCCGAGCGCAGCAGATGCAGCGGCGTACCGGTCAAGACGGTGAAGCGCTTGCGGCAGGTGCGGCAGGCATAGCTGTCGCGGCGCATGCCGCCACTGCCGGCGGGCGCGGCCAGATAGATCGCACGGCTTTCGCAGGCGGGGCAGGCGTGGGGGGCGCTGCCGGGGAGCGTCGCCAGATAGGCGAGAAAACTCCGCGCCGCCGGGCGTAGTGACTCCGGCAGCAGCGCCAGGGCGGGGCGCGACAGCATGAAGTCGATGGTTTCGGCGTGGCGGCGTGTCGGCGGAATCTCGAAGGTCGAAAACGGCGACGAATCGGTGGTCGACATGGGCAGTACGCGCTCCCGATGAGAATGGCGTTATCGTTATTCTTCCATACTCCTTCTTTTGTCCGAAGAGTGGGTTATTCCGCCGATTTTTCGGCCGATATCTCACGCCAGCCGTAGCATATCTCCTACAAACATTTCGCCAGTGATGCGTTATCCTGATCCTCTGAACATTGTCTCTGACCCTCGTCGACCGGCGCCGCCACCGCGATCAGGAAAACCGCATGCTCAACGATCTCCTCGACACCTTCGATATCGATCTGTCGCAGTCGCAGCGGCTGCTGACCCTCGATATCGCCGGCACCGCCCTCGTGCCCCATCGGCTGGTGGGCGAAGAGCGCGTCAGCGCCCCCTTTACCTACACCCTCGACTGCATCTCCCAGCAGGGCGATATCGAGCTCAAGACGCTGATGGCGCAGCCGGCGCGGCTCTCGATCCTGCAGGCCGACGGCAGCTACCGCCCGTTGCACGGGCTGGTCTCCGAGGCCGCGCTGCTGGGCGAAGATGGCGGTGTCACCTACTACCAGCTCACCCTGGTACCGTGGCTCGCCATGCTCGGCCTGGGCCGCGACAGCCGCATCTTCCAGGATCGTAGCGTCGTCGATGTGCTCACCGCCGTGTTCGACGACTACGAGCTGGCCCAGGGGCGCTACCGCTTCGACCTGCGCCGCGACTACCCGGCCAGAAGCTACTGCGTGCAGTATCGCGAGAGCGATCTGAACTTCGTCAGTCGTCTCTTGGAGGAGGAAGGGTTATGGTACTACTTCGAATATTCGGGGCAGGAACAGGACGCGGATAACGCCTCCTCTGAAGCCTCCGGGTCGGGCTTCGACGGGCATCGGCTGGTGATCACCGACGATGTCGATACCACCCAACCGGTCAGCCCCCAGGCGATCCGCTTCCACCGCCAGGCGGCCACCGAGCGCGAGGACGCCCTGACCCAGTGGGGCGGCGTGCGTACCCAGCAGCCCACCCGGGTCAGCGTGGGCACCTTCGACTACAAGCAGCCCTCGCTGACCAAGCGCACCGGGCTCGACACCCTCAGCGACCAGGGCAACCTGCCGCCAACCGAACTCTACGACTACGCCGGCGAGTACTACTACCACGGCCATGAGCGCGGTGAACGGCTGACCGAGAACCGCCTGGAAGCCCATGAGTCCCGCGCCAAGCGCTTCCGCGGCAGCGGCGGTGCGCGTCAGCTCCAGGCCGGGCGCTGGTTCGAACTCACCCAGCACCCGCTGCACGACAGCGGCGGCGAGCCAGAGCGCCAGTTCCTGCTGCTGGGCGTCACCGTCCACGCCGAGAACGCGCTGCCGGTCTCGGCCCAGCTCCAGGCGCTGCCGGGCAGCCTGCAGCCCCAGCTCGACGCCGCCAAGAAGGCGCACGGGCTGGAAGACGAAGGCGATAGCGACCGTCTCTCCGACTACATGAGTGGCGGCACCGGCCACTTTCTGGTCGACCTCGAAGCCCAGCGCCTCAGCCAACCCTACCGCCATCC
Source organism: Salinicola endophyticus (assembly GCF_040536835.1). NCBI lineage: Bacteria > Pseudomonadati > Pseudomonadota > Gammaproteobacteria > Oceanospirillales > Halomonadaceae > Salinicola > Salinicola endophyticus. The sequence continues at coordinate 4,079,780 of NZ_CP159578.1, read as the reverse complement.
GCTGACCCACCGCCGCCCGGTGATCGGCGGGCCGCAGACCGCCACCGTGGTCGGCCCGGCCAATGAAGAGATCCACACCGACCATCTCAACCGCGTGCGCGTCCAGTTCCACTGGGACCGCCAGGGGCAGAACGATGAAAGCAGCAGCGTCTGGCTGCGGGTCTCCCAGCCCAACGCCGGCGCCGGCTGGGGCGGGGTGTTCGTGCCGCGTATCGGCCAGGAAGTGCTGGTCGACTTCCTCGAAGGCGACGCCGACCGCCCGCTGATCACCGGCCGGGTCTACAACGGCGAGCAGACGCCGGACTGGCACAGCCACGGCCTGCTCTCGGGCTTCAAGAGCAAGACCTACCGCGGCAGCAAGTACAACGAGCTGGTGTTCGACGATGCCACCGACCAGGAGCGGGTGCGCCTCAACTCCGAAGCGGAGAAGAGCCAGCTCAACCTCGGCTACCTGATCCACCAGACCGGCAACACCCGTGGCGCCTTCCGCGGCACCGGGTTCGAGCTGCGTACCGATGCCTATGGCGCCATCCGCGCCAATCAGGGGCTCTACCTCACCAGCTGGGGCCAGCTCGGCGCCAGCGGTGACCAGCTCGATTTGACGCCGGCCAAACAGCAGCTCGACAGCGCCTACCAGCTCAGCGACAGCCTCAGCCAGAGTGCCCAGGATCACAACGCCGACGCCCTCGACGCCCGCGAGCAGCTCAAGCAGGCGGGCGAGGACGCCGACGACACCTACGGCAACAGCGAACAGCTCGCGGATGCCAAGCAGGACAACGCCCGTGGCGCCACTGACAGTGGCGGCCGCGGCGAAGCGGCACGCATGAAAGCGCCCTGGCTGCATATGGCCTCGCCCGCCGGCATCACCCTGAGCACGCCGGAATCGACCCACCTGGCCCAGGGCCGCTCGCTGAGCGTCTCCAGCGGCGAGGACGTCAACGTGGCCACCGGCAAGAGCCTGGTCGCCTCGATCTCCGAGAAGCTCTCGCTGTTCGTCTACCGCGCCGGTATGAAGCTGTTCGCCGCCCGCGGCAAGGTCGAGGTGCAGGCGCAGAGCGACGAGATGGCGCTGACCGCCGAGAAGGACGTCAAGATCACCTCCACCGAAGGGCGGGTCGAGATCAACGCCGCCAACGGCATCCTGCTGAACAGTGGTGGCGGCTATATCCGCATCGAAGGCGGCAATATCGATGTTCATGGCCCCGGCAAGATCGATATCAAGGGGGCCCAGCACGTCTTCGGTGGGCCCGCGAGCCTGGACGCGGCCATGCCCGAGTTGCCGGAGGGATCAGACTGCGCGACGAAGCACCAGGGTGCCGCGAACCGTGGTTCATCGCTGGTGGATGGCTGAGGTGCTGTGATGACGGCTTGGTTGCTGCACGATCACTTGAACGGGCCACTGGCGCTCGGTGACGACTGCGAGCCTATCGGTGCCTTGTTGCCACGGCGCAGGCCGGACCTGCATGGGCTGACGCCGCATCTTTATCGTATCGACAAGGCCTCGTTGGAGACGCTCAGAGCGCAGGCGCAAAACGTCTCGCGGCGTGGCATGCCGCCGACAGTCTGCGCGCTGCTGTGGGCCGACGTCGAAGCAGACGTGCTCAGAGACCAGTTGAGCCGGTACTGCCTTGCGGCTACGCCCGCATCGCGCTGGATGTATTGCCGCTACTTCGACCCGCGCGTCATGACGCATCTCCGCTGGATTCTTGCTCAGGATCAGCTGCACTCCCTGTTGGGCAGAATCTCACGTTGGGCGTTTCTGGATGCGTCGTCGCAGTGGGTCGAGATCGACAATGAGCCGCGCGCGCCTCACTGGCTGCGGCTGACACTCGACGACACCCAGACGCGCCGCTTGAACGAGCTGCCCACCCTGCGCGCCTGCCTGCAACAGTGGCGCGCTCACGACCCCCAGGCACCACGCGACGACCGCGACGCCGGTAAACGGGTTGCCGCCTGTCTGGACCATGGGCAAGCGCTAGGGCTGCGTGATCTGCAAGATCGCGTCGCGCTGGCGCTGCATGAGTTGTTGATCCACCCCGACATCATCCGGCACCCCGATATCGCAAACGCCATTGCCTTGGCGAGTGGTGGTGCAGCCTATCGACACGTGACCGGCAATTGGCCTCAGGCCCGCTGGGAAACCATTCAGGAACAACTGACCAACCGGGAAACGACGTAGCATGAGTGCGATTCCAGACATCAACGAAGCGGTTGCGACGGCGGTCGCCAATACGTCCGGTGGAAACACCGATACCTCTGCCGAGACCGGCGGTTGCAGCGACTGCCAGATGTGCCAGAAGTCCCCAGGTCTGGTGATTCTGCCGGTGCGTTATTCGGCGATCGCAGAGAGCCATGCCCATAGCATCAGCGGCCTCGCACCCATCACCAGTGGCGGCAATTTCGGCGAGGGCGTTCTGGATAAAGCCATGCAGCGTGCGACCTATATTCTACGCAGCATGCGCGCTGGCTATTTCTACATGCACTTCCCCAGTGGCGATGCCGATGGCGTGATATGGCGCAAATATCGCGTCACCAGCGATAGCAACTTCATGCCGATACCGCTCGACGGCCATCTGACGCCCAATATGGAAGCAAATAAGGCGTGCCGACGTTCCAGCGACTGGCAGATGGCGCGCTGCGTGACCATCAGCCAGCCAGAAAAGGTCACCCAGGCCTGGTTGGCATTTTCGGATACCGACTGGGACGCAACCGTGCGCGATCGCATCGCCCGTGACCCCGCGACCCGCATGCAGCCGCTCAACCCGTCTCTGTGTATCTCCCCCGCCGCTGGCCAGCCACACACCGCGCCGCTGTCGGCGGTGAGTGACTGGGTGAGCGAATATCGGCACAACGCTTGGCAGAGCTTTCATAGCACCGTGGCCGATGAGGATGATCCGCAAAACACCGCTGAGTTTGAATCCGTCTATCCGTTCCACTGGCGCGCCATCGAAGCCGACGACCTGGTCGAGACAGCCGAGCGTAAATCGCAGGGCCGCGCCATTATCTTCGCGACGCACGACCCGCGGGGTATCACCGTCGAGCTCAATGCCGAACAGATTCAGGCGGTGTCAGCGTCGCTGCAGCGTTTCAGTTGGCGGCTATCATCCTGGGCGGGGATACAAACTATACGCGAGTCGGTGGGGAACCAGGCCGAAAAGCGCCAACGGCAATCCGTGCTGCTGCGTGATCCAGAAATGCTGGAATACAATGAGCTACAGCTGCAGCAAATCAACGCGCGGATCGAAATGGTAGGCCCGAGTGAGCATCAGCTGCGATTCAGAGATGAATTACAAGAAGAAAACGACATTATTGCAGCCAGGATAGCGCACAAGGAGGCCACCTCGGAGCGACTGACCGATGAGAGTATCAAGGAGGTCCGGCAGGCTGCCTGGAAGGAAACCCGGGAAGGGCAGAAGTTCCTGGCGCGGACTGACAAGCAAATCGAAGACGACTATCAAAGTGTCAAGGAAACTCTCAAAGCCGATTCCGAGTCGATAGACATACCGCTCTCTCAAGATCACGCGACCTGGCTGGACTCTCCCGATCTGAAAAGGATCTTCTCCTCGGATTATCGGACGGACGAACTCGATTCCGGGGTGAACTATGTCAACCACTTCGTCGACTGCATCGACGATGCCGCTGATCGGGAGGAGTGTGCCGAAATACTGAGGACATGGGCGAGTGCGGGTAACCCCACCGACCCTGAAAACCCGTTGCTACGGAGCCTCGGGCATAACCAGGATGACCACCTGGCGGAGATCGATAGCGCGCCGCCCCTGACCGTACAAAGCGCTGTAACGATTCTCGACAAATTCAACGCCGCATGGCAGAAAAGCGCCAAAGCGATGCTGAACCCGGAAACGAGCGAAACCGCGGGGCGCAACGCCTTCACCAGGCTGATCTATCATTCCGGGGCGCCGGTTGCCAAGTTACTCTCCCAGGGTGTCGACGGCACTGCGAAGAACCTCTATCTGATGGCATCGATGTTCTCCACCGATCAATGGATTGTGGAGCGCCCCTTGAGGGGCACGCCTACGCAGTTCGTCAATCTTCTGGCCGAGGAAATGCGCCTGGCCATCCCGGCGAACAAGCGGCCCAGCCGACTTCAGATGCAGCGTGCGCTACGAGAGATGCTAAAAAGAACAGGCCAGTACGACCAGATCGGCTCTCAGCACTTCGTCTTCGTGGATCGCGCACGCCTGGCGACAATCAGTGACGGCCAGGGGGCCGGGCGCGCGACAGCGGAGAGAATCTTGCGCTCTCGTGAACCTATCGTTCTGACCCCGCGTAACATTCGCGAAGGCATCATGCCGGGCTTCCAGCAAGCCATTAATGGCGAAGTCAGAATGAATGCGGTCTCCTTGTTCTTCTCGGGCATCTCCTGGTACTACGCGGGCAAGGCGCTGGATAATGCAAATTCATTCAGCCGACGCGAGCTGTCAGTCAAGTTCTGGACCTCGCTGGCCGGTGTCGTCGGTGGCCTGTGCGAGACAGTAGAAGCAGGTGTGAATGGGCTTGTAGCAGCAGGGCGGCAATTTTCAGGTAGAGTGATGAGTTTTTCTAGCAGCTTGGGTGTTTTGGGTAAGTTTTTAGGTGCTGGGGCGGCTTTTGTATTCGCTGCCTATGATTTTGTAAATGCTTATGATTCCTTAAGAAAAGGAAATATATGCCTTTTTGCGTTGTATGGGCTTTCAGCAGCAGGTAATGTTTTTGCGGGCTTTGCGGTGATATTTGCTGGAATGTTTTCTTTGCTCGGTGTTCTCGTGATAGTGATCATGCTTGCTATCAATGTCTTGATATCGATATGGGTGGATTCAAAGGCTCAACAGTGGCTAAGCCACTGTTTTTATGGTGTGGATGAGAGATTTTTGACTATAAAAGAGTCCCAAAAGGATCTCAAAAACGTATTTGAAGGGTAAGTTATGAAAAAGCGAAATCGGCTGTTGACGGCTCTTGGAATGATTCCGAAGTATCAGTTCGAGCTTCCAAGCGCCGGCAATGAAATTCGTCATTCCGTAACTTCGAGCGCCGCCGATGAAGCATGGCCTTCAAGAGTGACGCTAATTTACAATCAAAAACTGTTGGGAGTTGCCGATTCCGAATTCCGGAGACGCGGGCTATATACAAGCTGGTCTTTTATAGGTTGTATGATTTTTATTACTGCGTTTTTATTTTTTGGCAGTATGCCTTTTTTGTTTCCGCTTGCGCCTTATTGGATTATACCCTTTGTCGGATTAGTGGCGCTGCCATCAGCGGCTGCATTTTTATGGCTTGCTAAGCAAGAGTTAAAAGGTTATGCAGTCTATCCTGTGGTTTTTAATAGAAGCACAGGGAAGGTTTATTTTTTTAGCATTGTTAACGGCAAGCCAGTAAGTTATCCGTGGGAGAAATGTGTTTATTGTGTTGTTCCAAAGCGTAGTGGTGGGCCCGAAGGAAGCTATTACGAGCTGCGTGGATATGTGCTTAATGACTATGATGGTGTTTTAGATAGTTTCTCTATCGGTGAGGAGGCTATCAATCCTGCCCGTAGATCGAAGGAGTTCGTGGAGCGTTGGTTTGCCTGTCATTACGAGTATATTCGTATGTTTATGACAAGCGAAGATATTGGTTTTCTAGAGCCGCCAAATAGGGGGGATTATGTATCTCTCAAGCCCAGCTTCAAGCAGTCCATGAACTTGGTGCAACCCAAAGCTGAGCCAAAGTCTCTTGTGGTTAAGTTTCTTTTTGCTTTTATTGATATTGTAATATTCGTGCCTAAGGTGGTTGGTGGTGCGGGACATTATTTTTGTTGCAAGTGTTGCAAGGTGCCGCAGTGGTCTCAAGAGATTATCGATGAGTGTGGTCCGGAGATAGTTCTCTCTAATCGCTAGAGATCTCGTTTTGTAGGGCGAGCTAGCATGAGTAATATAGGATGCCGGTTCGCCTCGCTTGCTTGTTAAAAACCCTGGTGCATGCCCCACATTCAAGTGTGGGCATTTCCCACGTGCTTGGATGCCCGAGTAGTCAGTCGACGCTATGGTGAGGCATATGAAAAGGCGAATTCAGGTTTTGAAAAGCCTGGGGATGATACCTAAGTATCAACTCGAGCTCCCTGCTGACGGCAAGGAGCGTCGCTTTTCCTTGGATGAACCGGCTGCTGACGATGCTCGGCCTACGCGCCTCACGCTATTATATAGTAATGAAGTACTTGCAGTCGCCGATTCTGAGTTTGAGCGAAGAGGTATTTATCTGAGCTGGTGCGGCTTCGGTGGGTTGGTTATCTTGTTGTTTTTCTTTGCCTTGGGAGGTCTTCCCTTTTATGCACATGCGCCATATTGGTTGACGTTTGCTTTTGCTCTTGTGACATTACCTTTGGCTGCTGCATTCTGGTGGCTGGCTTGGGAAGAGATTACAGGCTATGCGATGTCTCCTGTTGTGTTTAATCGTCGCACGGGGAATGTTCACTTTTTTAGTATTCATGATGGCCAACCTGTCACCTATTCTTGGCGTCGCTGTACCTATTGTATCGTGCCAAAACGGGCAGGCGGGCCCGAGGGACGCGACTATGAGGTGCGCGGTTATGTACTGAATGAGTACGATGGTGTGATGGATAGCTTTTCTATTGGCGAAGAAATGATTAATTTAGGTCATGTTGCTGGGAGCATGACGGAGCGTTGGTTGAGCTACCAATTCGAGTATGTTCGTCAGTTTATGACCTTGCAGGATATTAGTGGCTTGGATGCACCCAAAGAAGACGACTATGTTTCCCTCAAGCCTAGTTTCAGGCAGGCAATGGAAGTTGTTGACCCTAAGGTGAAGTCAAAATCGCTAGTCATTAAGCTGTTGGCTGTGTTGATGAGTGTGGTCACCTTTATTCCCAAGGTGGTTGGTGGTGCGGGACATTACTTTTGTTGCAAGTACTGCAAAGTGCCCCAGTGGTCTCAAGAGATTATCGATGAGTGTGGTCCGGAGATAGTTCTCTCTAATCGCTAGAGGTCTCGTTTTGTAGGGCGAGCTAGCATGAGTAATATTGGATGCCGGTTCGCCTCGCTTGCTTGTTAAAAACCCTGGTGCATGCCCCACATTCAAGTGTGGGCATTTCCCACGTGCTTGGATGCCCGAGAAGTCAGTCGACGCTATGGTGAGGCATATGAAAAGGCGAATTCAGGTTTTGAAAAGCCTGGGTATGATACCTAAGTATCAATTCGAGCTCCCTGCTGACGGCAAGGAGCGTCGCTTTTCCTTGGATGAACCGGCTGCTGACGATGCTCGGCCTACGCGCCTCACGCTATTATATAGTAATAAAGTGCTTGCAGTCGCCGACTCTGAGTTTGAGCGGAGGGGGATTTATCTTGGCTGGTGTGGAGGTGGAGGGGTGGTTGTTTTGTGCCTTTTCTTTTTTTTTGCTAGCTTTCCATTTTACACCCCCATGCCTTTGTGGGTGATGCCTGTTTTTGCACTGATGGGATTGCCTTTAGCTTTTGGCTTTTTTTGGCTGGCTTGGAAAGAAGTTAAAGGCTATGCTATATCTCCTGTTACATTTAATCGTCGCACGGGAAATGTTCACTTTTTTAGCATTCATGACGGCCAACCTGTCACCTATTCTTGGCGTCGCTGTACCTATTGTATCGTGCCAAAACGGGCAGGAGGGCCCGAGGGACGCGACTATGAGGTGCGCGGTTATGTATTGAATGAGTACGATGGTGTGCTGGATAGCTTTTCTATTGGCGAAGAAATGATTAATTTAGGTCATGTTGCTGGGAGCATGACGGAGCGTTGGTTGAGCTACCAATTCGAGTATGTTCGTCAGTTTATGACCTTGCAGGATATTAGTAGCTTGGATGAGCCCAAAGAAGACGACTATGTTTCACTCAAGCCTAGTTTCAGGCAGGCAATGGAAGTTGTTGACCCTAAGGTGAAGTCAAAATCGCTAGTCATTAAGCTGTTGTCTGTTTTAATGAGTGTGGTCACCTTTATTCCCAAGGTGGTTGGTGGTGCGGGACATTACTTTTGTTGCAAATACTGCGAAGTGCCCCAGTGGTCTCAAGAAATTATCGATGAGTGTGGTCCGGAGATAGTGCTTTCTAATCGTTGAAGATCGTTTTTTCTAGTGTGGCCCGAAAAATTGGACGCTTTTGAATGGTGGTGTTTGCTATAGGGCTGTGTTCGGGTCGGGAGGTTTGGAAAGACTGTTTAAATAGGCATGGTTTTGCGTTTCAAATATTGCTGAGTTGCTTCCTGAAAAGCATCAAGGCGTTTCTTTTATGTGGTTTTTTGGTTTTTTGTCGGGCTGCGAAGGGATCAGTCTGAGACAGTGGAAGCCGTCGTAAGTGCTCTCGAGTGCGAAACTGGCAGCATCTTCTACAAGTCGGATGATGCAAAGGCTGTTCTCTGCGCGCCTTGTGTCTTAAATAAACTTTTGGTTGCGGGTCAGTGCAGGGCTGATAATATTTGCCGCTCGCCAGGGTGTGTCAGTCTTTTATTTGATGGAGAGCGCTATGAAAACGGTCTTTCTGGGGTTGGGGATTACCTTTCTTTGGTGGTTGGGTTTGATCAATGGCCTCTATATGGAGCCCGGTGAGTCCGTGCCGGATGTCTTGATCTACCTGACCGGGGCCTCTTGGCTAGTGGCTCTGTTGGGTGCGCTGATGCTGTGGAGCGGCAAGCACAAGCCAGGGTTCGTCCTCGTGATCATTGGCTCTATTTGCTTCGTCCCGCTGGGGCTGATTACCGTCTACGGGGCTCGTCGCGCCAGCAGCCGGAGTGACGATGCCTCGCTCGACAAGCGCCGCGCACTGGCTGAAGAAAACTCACGCTGAAACGCATTCGGATATCGAGGGAAGTAACGTGTCGACGATTTCACAAGGGCAGGAATTTTATGCCAAAACACAAGCGCGCCTGATGCTGGGTGTCGGTGGTGTTGCCCTGGCGCTTGGCTTGTTTATGCTGCTGAGCGTTCCCTCCGCACCCGTAGGGATCATCGGGATGGGCGGGCTTATGGTGGGCATGGGGTGCTGGTTTCATTTCTCTCCCGTTGCTCGTATCGGAGCCGACTATCTTGTATTCCAGCCGGCCCCTTTGGCGAGGGCGCGCACGATTCTCGACAGCGAAGTGGAGCGTGTCGAACGTAAGAAGAAGGTGCTCTTGGTGCATTATCGGCGGCACGACGATAAATCAGAAAAGTCTTCTCGCAAGATGGCGTTCGCCATGAACATGCTGACAGCCGAGGATCGGGAGATGTTGCTCGAGATCTTGGCGACACGTTTTGAGATCACTCAAATCTGATAAAGCAGGGCAGCTCCGCGAATCGCCCTACTATTCGCGGTACCCCCAAACGTCGGTTCACGCCCTACGACAGCGCCATCGGGGTTTACGAGGCGCTGTTCGGGCCATTCTGAGCCGATATCCCCCTCCTCGTTTTACACGCCAACCCGGCTCCCCGCGTTACGCCTTTGCCTGCTCCGCCAGCAAGGCATCGATCTCGCTACTCGCCGGGGCGGTGGCCGGGCCATGCCGGCTGACAGCGATTGCCGCGGCCGCATTGGCGCGGCGTGCGGCCTGTTCGGGCGTCTGGCCGCGGCTCAGTGCCGCCAGCAGTACGCCGGTATGGGCGTCGCCGGCACCGTTGGTGTCGACGGCGCGGGTGTCGAAGCCGGCCACATGATGCTGCTGGCCATCCGCCAGCAGATGACAGCCGCGCGGCCCATCGCGGACCACGACCAGTGGTGCCTGAGTCCGTGCGGGCAGCGCGCTCAGTGCGGCCGCTAGCGAGTCGGTGGCGGTCAGCGCCTGGGCCTCCTCGGCGTTGCAGCTGAGCAGGGTGGTGCGCCGCAGGATCTCGTCCAGCCGCTGCGGGCAGAGGTCTCCGATCATCGGGCCGGGGTCGAATGCCACCGGGAGCGATGCCGGTTGCCGGCGCAGCCAGTCGATCAGCGTGGCGGCCGCGCGCTCATGCAGCAGCGTATAGCCGCTCACCAGAACGTGATCCTGGGGCGTCGGGGCGAGCCGGTGCAGCACGTCGCGGCCGCCGATCTCCGCGCCGAGATGGGTGATGAAGGTGCGCTCCGCGGCCTGGTCCACCAGCGCCACGCAGAAGCCGGTATCGCGGGTCTCATCCACCGGGGCGAGCCAGGCGATGCGCTCACCACGCATCGCCTCACGCGCCATGTCACCGAACCGCCCTTGGCCATGGCCGCCGGCGTAGACGACGGTCATGCCGTCCCGGCTCGCGGCGGCCATGACGTTGAAACCGCCGCCGACCTCGAAGGTGGCATCCATGGCCAGGGTGTCGCCGCCGGGTGGCGGTAGCCGCTCGATCGGCATCACCAGGTCGACGATCACCTGGCCGGTATGGATCAGGCGGGCGGCGCTCACCGTGCCACCGCCAGCGACGTATGGCGGGCGCCGCCCATCAGCAGATAGCTGCCGGCGGCGACCACGAAGGTGGCGATCCAGCCCAGCCCGTTGTGCCCCAGCCAGCTGTCGGCGAGCACGCCGGTGAACCAGACATGCCCGCTGATGCCGATGCTGGTGAAGCAGAAGCCGATCACGATCGCCAGCGCCCAGCTGGTGAAGGCGCGCCACTCGACACCGCCGTGATACCAGTAGGCGCTGGTCGGGCTGACATCGAGCAGGTCCGGCCCCGAGAAGTGGTGGCGATGGATGAGATCGACCAGGAAGACGCCGACCCAGGCGGTGATGGGTACGGCCAGCAGGCTGATGAAGGAGATGAACGGACCGTAGAAGTCGCCGGCGATCAGCATGAAGTAGATGGAGCCGGCGAAGATCGCCACGATATCCACCACCACGGCGTAGACCCGCTTCACGCGCAGCCCCAGGGTGAGGGTGGTGAGCCCGGCAGAGTAGACCGAGAGATTGTTGGAGAGCAGCAGCCCGCCGAAGGCCGCTAGCAGATAGGGCACCGCCATCCAGTCGGGCAGCATGGCGCGGATCGCCGCGATGGGGTCGTTGGCCGAGGCCAGGTGACCGTCGCCGGCGGAGATCAGCCCACCCAGGGTGATCAGCAGGACCAGCGGGATACCCGCACCGGCGGCCGCGGAGAGCACCAGCGACCAGCCCTTCACTCGGCCATGCTGATAGCGCGACATATCGGCGCCAGCGTTGGCCCAGCCGATGCCGGTGCCGGCGGCGATGGTGCCGATGCCGATCAGCACGGCACTGAGCGGGGCTGCCGGGGTCGCGGCAACGGCCTGCCAGTCGATGGTCGCCATCAGAAACAGTGCGACCACGATGTTCAGCGCGCCGAAGCCCCAGGTCGCCCACTTCTGGATGACCAACAGTGTGGCGTGGCCCAGCCCCGACACCAGCAGGGTGCAGATCACGAACAGAGCGATGAACACCAGCGTCAGCAGGGGGACCGCGCCCGCGGTGGGCGCCGTGCCGAAGACGAGCGCCGAGAGTGACAGCAGCGCATAGGCCGCGGTGGTGGTGTTGACCGTCTCCCAGCCCAGGCGCGACATCAGCGAGACCAGCGTGGGGCCGACATTGCCCCGGACCCCGAAGATCGCGCGGGAGAGCGTTAGGCTGGGCGCGCGGCCACGGCGGCCGGCGATCGAGATCAGCCCGACCACGGCAAACGAACCCCCGGCACCGATCACCGCGACGATGAACGCCTGCCAGATCGCCAGCTGTTGATAGACGACCAGGGTTGCGCCCAGCGGCAGGCCGAGAATGCTGATATTGGCGGCGAACCAGACCCAGAACAGTTGCAGCGGATGGCCGTGACACTCCGCTTCCGGCGCCGGTTCGATCCCGCGTGTTTCCAGTTGTCCCGCTTTTGCGGCCGACGCATCGAGAGAGGCCATGGCGTTTATCCTGTTGGTCCAGGGGGTATCGGTCCAGGGGATGAGCACCCCTGGCTATCGATGCTCCTGGGTATGGGTGGTCCTGGAGATCAGTGGTGCTGGGTATGGCGCCGGCGCAGTGCCAGCAGCTGATCGACGAGCGGTTCCGGAGCGAAGTGACTGACGCGCGCGACCTGCGCCACCAGCGCGCCGGGCAGGCTCTCGGGGCCGTGGCAGGCGCCGAGGATGGCGCCCAGCATGGCGGCGATGGTGTCGGTGTCGCCGCCGATGCCGGCGGCCAGGGTGAGCGCTGTCAGCGGCTCGTCGCCGGCGAGTTCGGCAAGGGCGAAGGTGGCGACCACCGACTCCTGAGAGGCGACCGAGGTGCCGATCAGGTCATGGATCAGCGCGACGCCCGTCTCGTGGTCGCAGCCCCGGACCAACTGGCGTGCCCAGGCGATGCGCGCCGAGATCAGTCCGCCGGCGCTCCAGTGCCCCCGCTGTTCGCCCAGCGCGGCCAGCTCGTGACCGACACTCAGCGCCTGGTCCAGCGGCGCGCCCTCCAGGCCTGCCGAGATGGCCCCAGCGACGGCCGCCGCGCTGGCCAGGCCCAACGAGGTGTTGTGGGTCACCTGGCTGGCCTCGATCACTGCCTCGAGCAGCGTCTCGCGGGGGGCCGACGGCGTGGCGATGGCCACCGGTGTGATACGCATGGCGGCGCCGTTGGTGGTGCCGAAGCGCCCGCTCTGATCGGGACCGACGCCCTCGGCGATCATCGCCAGGGCGCGGTTGGTGGAAGGCCCCAGCAGATCCTGCGAACCCCGCGCCTTCATGTCGGCCTCCCACGCGGAGAGTGCGCGGGCGAAGGCCAGCGGCTCGATATGGCCGTGACCGCTGATCAGCAGTTCGGCCACGAGCACGGCCTGCTCGGTATCGTCGGTGATCGAGCCGGCGGGCATGTGGGGGGCGATAGGTTGATCCGCCGGCCCGTCGTGCAGGGTGTCGAGGGTGCCGAAGCGCTGGCGAATCTCGGCGCGGCTGAAGGATTGGGTCGGCATGCCCAGTGCATCGCCCAGGGCCAGGCCGTAGAAAGCGCCCAGCGCGCGACGGCGCAGGTCGGGCGCGGCAGAAGAGTCGGTCATGAATCGAAAGCCAGATGGAAGTGGAAGTGAGCCGGATCGAGCAGGCTGGTCACGTGCTCGACGAAACGATCGTGGGTATCCAGGGTCAGCCGGGTCGACTGCATGAACAGAGTGCCGGCCGGCCGCTCCAGCCGCTCGGCCTGCTGTTCGTCGAGGGCAGCCAGGCTCAGCCACTGCTCGCCGCGTGCCGCCACCAGCTCGTGGGCGGCCAGGGTGTCGGTGATGGAGTCGTTGATCAGCCCGCGCTCGGGGAGCTGGGCCAGCTGGCCGCGGGCCGGTATCAGCGAGCGCTCCAGCGAGACGATCTCGCCCTCGGCCAGACGCCGGCGGCGCACGATCTCGACGAAGCGGGTGCCGTCGACGCGCTCGGCCAGGGCCGCGTCCTCCACGCACTGTAGGCTCAACAGCTCGGTGACGATACGCACCCCGGAGCGCGCCAGCGCGCGCGCCCAGCCCTGCTGCTGGTCGAGGGCGATGCCGTCGAAGGTGACGAAGGAGCCCACGCCGCTCTGGGTGGCGATGTACTGCTGGCGCTGAAGCTCCAGCAGGGCCTGGCGCAACGTGCCGCGGCTGACGTTGAACTCGTTCGCCAACTGGTGCTCGCCGGGCAGCTGGTGGCCGGAGGACCATTCACCGCTGCGGATGCGGCGTCCCAGCTCATCGACGACGCGCTGCTTTTTATCGAATCGGACAGGTTTGCTCATGTACAGACTTGTACAGTCTGCGCGCACGCTTGGCACTTAGACCTTCGTCGGGCGGCCGCTATTGGGGCGGGCCGGCACCAGCGGCTATCTCTGCTTGCTCATCGCAAGCATGACCCTTCACTTCTCCGCGGCTCACTCGTCGATCAGCCCGCCCGCCTCGTGGAACGGGTAGGGCCCGGCGTAGTCGCCGATCACGGCGTGGTGAGTAGTCAGCACCCCGTCGCGCCACAGGTGCAGGTGATAGCCCGGCGGCTCCAGTACGAAGGCGGAGCGGCCGTCATCGCGCAGGTCCAGCGCCACCTGGTGCGCGGTGCTGGGGCAGCAACTGGCGAGAGTGCCGGCGAAGCGCTGGAAGAGGGTGCGGTGGACGTGGCCGCAGACGATGCGTTCCACGTTGGGATAGGTGCGCACCAGCGCGGCCAGCGCCTCGCGGCCGCTGAGGCCGATGGCATCCATGTGGCCGATGCCGGTATCGAATGGCGGGTGGTGCATGAAGATCAGCGTGGGGCGTTCGGGCTGCTCGGCGAGCCGATCGGCGAGCCAGTCGAGCCGCTCGGTGCAGAGCTCGCCGCGGCTCTCGCCGGGAACCAGGGTATCGAGCCCGATCAGGCGCAGCGGGAAGCCCTCGACGACGTACTGGATGAACGCCTGATTCGGGCCACCCAGGTAGTCATGGGTCGGGAAGGCCGCGCGCAGGGCCTGGCGATCGTCGTGGTTGCCGGGGATCAGATACCAGGGTATCGCCAGCGGCGCCAGCTGCTCGGCCAGGGTGGCGTACTCCTCGGGGCGGCCGAAGTCGGTGAGATCGCCGCTGATCAGGACCACGTCCGGCCGCGGCTTGAGGGCATTGAGCGCAGCCACCGCCGGGGCGAGATAGCGGTCGGTCTCGACCACCCGGTACGCCTTCTGGCCGGGGCGGCGTAGATGCAGGTCGGTGATCTGGGCGATCAGCATGGCAATGGCTCCTGGGCCGATGAAGAAGAGACGAGACTGATACCGACGCGCTCACCCGGCTGCCAGCCGGCGCTGGCCGCTGCCAGGGCGGTGAAGCGCTGGCCGTCGTCGAGGGTCAATTCGAAGCGCACGTGGCTGCCGAGGAAGAAGCGCGCCTCGATCCGCGCCTCGAGCCCGCTGCCGGGGGCGTGGAGACGAATCTCGTGGGGGCGGAAGGTGAGCGTGTCGACGCCGTGGTGGCGGTGCACTGCCTCGCCCTGCAGCCGGCAAAGGGTGCCCAGGAAGTCGGCGACGAACGGCGAGGCCGGCTGGCGGTAGAGCGTCTCCGGGGTGCCGAGCTGTTCCAGCCGGCCGGCGGACATCACCGCCACGCGGTCACCCAGCATCATCGCCTCCTCCTGATCGTGGGTGACGATCACGCAGGTGATACCCAGCCGACGCAGCAGCGCCGCGAGATCGACCCGCAGCTGCTGGCGCAGGCGCGCATCCAGCGCGGTGAGCGGCTCGTCGAGCAGCAGCACCCGGGGTTGGATGGCGATCGCCCGGGCCAGCGCCACGCGCTGGCGCTGGCCGCCGGAGAGCTGGTCGATCCGGCGTTCCGCCAGCGCTTCCAGCTCGACCAGCGCCAGCATCTCGCTGACCCGGCGTTTGCGGGTGGCGGCATCCACGCCACGGATCTTCAGGCCGTAACCGACGTTGCCCGCCACGCTCATGTTGGGGAAGAGCGCATAGCCCTGGAAGACCACGCCGACTCCGCGCGCCTCCGGCGCCACCCGGGTGACGTCCATATCGCCGAAGTCGATCCGGCCACCGTCGTCGGCCTGTTCCAGCCCGCAGATCAGGCGCAGCAGGGTGGTCTTGCCGCAGCCGGAGGGGCCGAGCAGCGCCAGGGTCTCCCCGGCCTGCACTTCCAGGTCGAGCGGTTCGAGCGCGCGGGTGCCGTCCGGCCAGGTCTTGGCGCAGCGGGTCAGGCGAATCGCCAGCGCCGTGGCGGACGGCGTCTTGGCGGCGCTGGGGTGGGGCGGTGTACCGGTCGTCACCGAGCGGGCAGATATTGCGATGTTCATGTCGAGGCTCCGAGGGCCAGGCCGCCGCTGCGGGTCGAGCGCGCGGCGAACCACTGCAGGCCGATCATCAGCGGCAGCAGCATCAGCAGGAAAACGAGGGTGTAGGCGGAGGCGACTTCGAGCCGCATCGAGGCGTAGCTGTCGGCCAGCCCCACCGGCAGGGTCTTGGTCAGCGGCGTGTGCAGCAGCCAGGTCAGGTTGAATTCGCCAATGGAGAGCGTCACCACGGTCAATGCCCCGGTGACGATGCCGCTCCTGGCGGCCGGTACCACGATATCGAAGAAGCGCTGGCGGCGGCTGGCACCGAGGGTGGCCGCGGCCTCGTCCAGGGTGCGCAGATCGGCGCCCTGCATGCCGGCCCGCGCCGCCCGCACCATGAACGGCAGGGTGAACAGCACATGGCCGATGACGATGAAGGCCACGCTGCTGCGCAGCCAGCCGACGCTGCCCCAGGAGACGATCAGCGCCAGCGCCGTGGCCAGCCCCGGCACCGCCACCGGCAGGGTCAACAGCTCCTCCAGCAGGCGCGCCAGGCGGCCGGGGTAGAGGGTCAGCACCCAGGCCGCGGGCACGCCGAGCGCCAGGGTTACGCCGAGGGTGATCAGCGCCACGGCGTAGGAGCGCCAGATCGTGTCGGCGTAGAGATCCCAGACCTGGGCGACCCACTTGAGGGTCAGGCCGCTGTCGAGTCCGACGAAGTAGTTGCGGGTCAGCCCCGCGCTGACCGAGAGCAGTACCGGGCCGATCAGAAAGGCGGTGACGGCGAGCGTCACGGCCAGGCCCAGCCGGGTATCGAAACGCGAATGCCTCATGGGTGAACTCCTGCGGCCATCTCAGCCTCCCCGCGCCGCGCGGCCGGCAACCGCATTGGCGGCGTAGAGCACCGCCCAGGTCGCCAGCCCCAGCACTACGGAGAGCGCCGCGGCGACCGGGATATTGGCGTAGTTGGTGAACTCGTCGTAGATGGTGATCGGCAGTACGTCGATCCGGGTGCCGAGGGTGAAAACCGTGCCGAAGGCGCCCATGGCGGTGGCGAAGCACATCGCCCCTGCGGCGGTGAGTGCACTGGCGAGTGCCGGTAGCTCGATGTCGACGAACCGCCGCCACGGCCGTGCCCCCAGCGTCTGCGCCGCTTCCAGCCACTGCTTGTCGATGCCCTCCACCGCCGCCATCAGCACGCCGATGGTGCGCGGCAGCAGAAAATAGAGATAACCGATGAACAGCCCTGCCATGCCGTAGGCGAGCACCGTCGGCTCGCCGGTGAGCGCCCGCGAGAGCGTGTTGAGTACGCCCTGGCGGCCCGTGGTCAGGATCACCAGAAAGCCCACCACCACGCCGGGGAAGGCGAGCGGAAACAGCAGCAGCGCCATCAGTGCCCGCCGCCCGGGGAAGTGCGGATGCCGGGCCAGAAAGCGGCTGACCGGCAGCGCGATGGCCAGGGTGGCGAGGGTCGCCCCCAGTGACAGCACCACCGTATTGGCCAGGCTCTGCCAGTAGCGCGGCTGGGTCACCACCAGCCAGTAGGCCGAGCTCTCCATGCCCTGGGGCGTTGCCGCCCCCAGCCCGGCCAGCTTGGCCATCGGCAGCAGCCAGAAGGCGATGAACAGCGTGGTGGCGGGTAGGGCGATAGGCAGCCAGGCGTGGCGCCCCACCAGCGTTGCCCGGCGACCGCCCCGCGTGGCGAGCGGGGCGGCCCGGTGCGGGGCCGCTGTCATCACTTCACCTCGTTGGCGTAGCGCTGGGAGAAGGCGCGCTGCGCCGCCGCCATTCGGGCGTAGTCGACGGTACCGGCGCGGGCGTAGTCGCTGGCCGGGAGGAACTTGCTCTGGGCTTGCTGCGAGATCGCCTCCGGGCGCACCGGGCGCAGGTAAGCGTTGGCCCAGATCGCCTGACCCTTGTCGGAGAGCACGTAGTCGAGCACCTTCCTGGCCGCCGCGGGGTTCGGGTCATTGGCCACCAGGCTCATCACGTAGGGCACGCTGACGGTGCCCTCCTGCGGGATCACGAAGCGCACGTTGGCGTGGTCCTGGTAGCGCGCACGATAGGCGTTGAAGTCGTAGTCGAGCAGGATCGGGATCTCGCCGGAGAGCACCCGGGCGTAGGCGGTCTGCTTGGGCACGATGGGGCTGTTGGCCTGCAGCTTCTGGAACCACTCGATGGCCGGGGTGAAGTCGTCGAGGGTACCGCCCAGGGCGCGGTTGACGGCGACCGCGCCGACATAGCCGACGAATGCCGAGCCGGGGTCGAGATAGCCGACCATGGTGCGGTACTCGGGCTTGAGCAGGTCGCTCCACGACTGCGGCACCGGCAAGCCGTTCAGCGCGTCGACGTTGACCATGAAGCCCAGGGTGCCGGAGTGGATCGCGAACCACTTGCCGTCCGGATCCTTGAGATCGGCGGGGATCGCGTCCCAGTGGGCCGGCTTGTAGGGCTGCACCAGACCCTGCTCGGCGGCCTGGATGCCGAAGGTGACGCCGTAGTAGACCACGTCCGCTACCGGGTTGTTCTTCTCGGCGACCAGCGAGGCCAGCGACTGGCCGGAGTTCTTGTTGTCCTGGGGGACGTGAACGCCGGTGTCGGCCGCGATGGCCTGCAACTGGGTGCCCCAGTCGGCCCACTCCGGCGGGCAGTTGTAGCAGATCGCGGTATCGTCGGCGGCGTACACCGGTAGCGAAGCCAGCGTCACGGTGGTCATGCCCAGCGCCAGACAGGCAGCGCGCAGCGTCTTGTTCAGCATCTCATCGTCCTCGAATGCCGCCGGGGCGGCGTGGTTGGAATCTCATGGCGAAAGTGAAATCTCACGGCGGGCCTGGCGCGGTGACGGTGCCGCCGTCGAGCAGCCGGTGGGGCAGGCGCTGCGAATGGCTGGGCCGCCCGGCGAGCGCCGCCAGCAGCTCGCGACAGGCGTGGCTGCCGATCTCTCTACTGGGCTGATGCACGCTGGCCAGTGACGGCACCATCAGCGCACCGAAATCCATGCCGTCGAAGCCGCACACCGAAAGGTCGTCGGGTACGCGCCGGCCGAGGGTGGCCAGCTCGGCGATCACTGCGGCGGCGAGCAGGTCGTTGGAGCAGAACAGCGCACTCGGTGGCTGCGGCGCGGCGAGCAGCTCCTTGAGTCGGCAGCGGTCGGCGGCGGTATGGCGTGACATCGACACATGGATCGGCGCGGGCAGACCCAGCGTCTCGGCGCGCGCCATCGCCCCGGTCAGGCGGTGTGCCGCGCGGTCGGAGGCGGCCAGCGGGCCGCTGATCAGGGCCAGCTGGCGGTGCCCCTGCGCGGCCAGATGAGAGACCATGTCGCCAGCGGCAGCGTGGTTGTCGACGCTGACGCAGGGGTGGTCGTCGGACTCGTTGTAAGCCAGCACGAAGGGCACCCCGCTGCTGCCGAGCTCGTCCAGCGTGGCGCTGTCCGCGGGGTCGGCCACTGTCAGGATCAACCCCTCGACACGGTGATCGAGCAGGCTGCGCGCCGCCAGGCGCTCGCGCTCGCTGTCGTAGCCGGTGGTCGCCAGCATCACGCTGTAGCCGGCATCCAGGGCGGCCGCCTCCGCGCCCTCGAAGCAGGCGGCGAACACCGGATTGGCCAGGGTCGGCAGCAGCAGGCCCAGCGTGCGCGTACTCCCCGAGCGCAGGCTGCGCCCGACCTTGTTGGGGCGGAAGCCGAGCCGCTTGGCGGTGCTCAGAATGCGCTCGCGGGTCGCAGCATTGAGCAGCTCCGGGCGGTTGAACGCTCGCGACACCGTGGCCGGCGAGACGCCGACCTGCTCGGCGACCTGGATCAGCGAAGGGCGCGAGGCCATGCGCCACCCCCCGACGAAGCTGTCTGCACGATATTCCTGAGAGGGGGCGCGGCGATCCGGCCCAAACCACAGCGTGACGACATCGACCCACCTGCCCACAGCAATGAAAACGATTGCAGCATGGGGCGACTGCATGACGCTGAGGTGACGCGGGTATGTCAGTTAGGTGAAGCGTGTCGTCGGATGACGCGGCGTCACGCCTCCAGATGGCTGCCTGGCAGACGCTCGGCGAGAAAGTCCATGAAGGCGCGGGCGCGTCGGGTCAGCGCGGCCTGCTGATAGTAGACCGCACTGATCCGCTGGGTCTGGCGTTCGGTCGCCGTTTCCAGCACCGCCACCAGCTCGCCGCGCTGACGCGGTTGCAGAGTCATGTAGTCGGCCAGGCAGACGATGCCCTCGCCGGCCAGCGCCAGGCTGAGCAGCGTACTGCCGCTGGAGGCGCTGAGCGTGGGGGTGATGAGCAGCGGCTCGCCGTGGGCATCGCGCAGCGGCCAGCGGTTGAGATGGTCGAGCTGGTTGAAGCCGAGCAGGTCGTGGTCCGCCAGGGACGCCACCTGCTGCGGGGTGCCGCGGCGTGCGAGATAGGCCGGGCTGGCGAGCAGCCGCAGCGGGCTGTGCCCCAGGGTACGCGCGTGCAGCGAGGAGTCCTCCAGATCACCGATACGAATCGCCAGGTCGACCCGCTGCTCGAGCAGATCGACGAAACGGTCGTGGGTATCCAGCGCCAGCGTGATACCCGGGTAGCGGCGGCGGAACTCGCCGATCAGCGGCACGATCACCAGCTGCATGAAGCTCGGGGCGGCGTTGACCCGCAGCCGCCCCTGGGGCTGGTCGTGGTGGCCGAGAACCGACTCCTCGGCGGCCTCCACCGCATTGAGGATACGCCGGCAGTGGTCGAGAAAGGTCTCGCCCTCCTGGGTCAGCTCCAGGCGCCGCGTGGTGCGCCGCATCAGGGTGGTATCGAGCTTGCGTTCGAGGCGGTTGAGCGCACGGCTGACCCCCGAGACGGTGATGCCGAGCCGTTCGGCGGCAGCGGTGATCGAGCCGCAGTCGACCACGGCGATGAAGGCCTGCTGTTCTTCGAAGGTACTTTTCATGATCCGTAAGCCGTCGGTAGCGGGAGGCGTGTCGGCGCGGGTTGTTGATTCTAAAGCAAGAATGAGTTGCCGGGGCACGGGTTTTTCCCGCGTGCGGTTACCCCA
Organism: Salinicola endophyticus; assembly: GCF_040536835.1. Taxonomy (NCBI): domain Bacteria; kingdom Pseudomonadati; phylum Pseudomonadota; class Gammaproteobacteria; order Oceanospirillales; family Halomonadaceae; genus Salinicola; species Salinicola endophyticus. The sequence continues at coordinate 4,059,125 of NZ_CP159578.1, read as the reverse complement.
CAATAGGCCGCATCGAAGGGTGACAGCGAACGGCGCGCAGCGCCCCAGGCGAGGTCACCACCAGCTATCGGGAGAGACATCCGGCATGAAGATACTACTGATCAACGGCGGCAAGGCCTTCGCGCATTCCCGCGGTGAACTCAACAATACCCTGCATGCGGCCGCCGTGGAGACGCTGGGCGCGCTCGGCCACGAGATCCGCGAGACGGTGATCGAGCAGGGCTACGATAGCGCGGCGGAGGTCGACAAGATTGTGTGGGCCAACGCCATCGTCTATCAGATGCCTGGCTGGTGGATGGGCGCACCCTGGAGCGTGAAGCGCTATATCGACGAGGTGTTCACCGCCGGCCACGGCTCGCTCTATGCCAGCGATGGTCGCTCGCGTCAGGACCCCAGCCGCCAGTACGGCAGCGGTGGGCTGCTCCAGGGGCGGCGCTATCTGCTCTCGCTGACCTGGAACGCCCCCCGCGAAGCCTTCGATTCGCCCGACGACTTCTTCGAGGGGCGCGGCGTCGACGGGGTCTACTTCCCGTTCCACAAGTCGCAGCAGTTCGTGGGGCTGGCGGCGCTGCCCACCTTCATCGCCAACGACGTGATCAAGGCGCCCGACGTCGAGCGCGACGTCGCCGCCTACCGTGCCCACCTGCACGAGGTGTTCGGCACGGCGCCTGTCCAGGCCGCGCCGGAGCGTGTTACCGCGCAGACGCCGGCCTAGTCCGCGTCGGCGCTGCGGGTTTCGCCCACCCCGAACCAATAGACCAGCGGCGCCAGCGCGCCGAAGGCGGCGAGGAACACGAAGCCGCCGACGTAGCCGCTGGCATCCACCACATAGCCGGCGACCAGGTTGGAGGCCGCCGCGCCGAGCGCGAACAGCGTGCCGAGTACCCCGACGATGGCGTTGTAACGCCCGCTGCCGCGGGTCAGGTCGGCGGCTACGATCAGCCACAGCACCCCGAAGATCCCCGCCCCGATGCCATCCAGCGCCTGCACCAGCAGCAGCCACACCGGGTCGTTGCTGACCCCGTAGAGCAGCCCGCGCAGCGGGAGTGCGAGCAGGCCGAGCATGAACACCGGCCGCCGCCCCCAGCGCTGAGCCCGGCGCCCCGCCCACCAGGCCACCGGAATCATCACCAGCTGCGCGATCACGATGCAGGCCGACATGTAGAGCGAGGCGGCGTCCTGATCGCCGATCGTCAGGTACTGGCCGACCAGCGGCAGCATCGCGGCATTGGCGAAGTGAAACAGCGTCAGCGCCGCGCCCAGCATCAGCAGGCGGCGGTCGCGCAGCACCTGCAGCACGCCACTGGTCTGCGGCGCTGAGTCCTTCGCCTCCTGCGCCACCGCGCCGCGGGCGGCGACATGGTCGATATCCGTCTCGCGGATCATCAGCGCGCTGAACAGGCTGCCGCAGGCGAACAGCAGCAGCGAGTAGAACAGCCACTCGACGCTCAGAAAGTGCGCCAGCAGCCCCGCCAGCAGGGCCGAGACCACGTTGCCGGCGTGGTTGAACACCTCGTTGCGGCCCTGGCGTTCGGGGAAGCGCCGGCGCCCCACCATACCCAGGGTGATCGCCGCCACCGCCGGCAGCAGCAGCGCCGCGCTGACCCCCATCAGCGCCTGCAGCAGCAGGATCGCGGGCAGATTGACGAAGGCCGGCAGCGTCATCAGCACGCTGCAGACCGCCACCACCAGGGTGGCCAACGCGGTGAGCAGGCGCTTGCGGCGGGTGATGTCCAACAGCACCCCGGCGGGGCTCTGGGCGAGCATGGTGGCGAAAGTCATCGCCGACATCGCCAGCCCGATCTGCCCCGCGCTCCAGTCGAAGCGGGTCAGTAGGTAGATCCCCAGGAAGGGCCCCACGCCATCGCGCACGTCAGCGAGGAAGAAGTTCAAACCATCCAGGCCGCGCCTGCTGCGCCGCGAGGGCGTATGGGCAGGCGCGTGTGATTCGAGAGGCGGGCTCCCGGCGGACTGTGGCGCTGGCGGCATGGGGGCTCTCGGTATCCACCGCGGGCTGCGGCGAGAGCCAGTGTAGCCGGGTTGCCGCGACACGGCCCCGCTTTGGCGGGGCCGCTGGGGTGGGACCGTCGGGGCGGAGCCGTGATCGAGGGGGCTCAGCCGCGCGCGTTGGCGGGGGTATTGCCCAGGGTGCGGTGGGCGCGTTCGAGATCCTCCGGCGCCAGCTCCCACGCCTGTGGGTCCAGATCCAGTTCCGGGTGGTCCTTGGCGTTGAAGATCGGGCGCTCGATGCCCTGGCGGCGCTGGGCGTCGAAGTCCTTGAGGATGCGCAGCCCCGACTTGAACAGCAGGATCAGCGCGACCAGGTTGGCGACCGCCAGCAGGCCCATGGTGACGTCGGCGAAGCCGAAGACCGTGCCCAGATCGGTGGTCGCGCCCCAGCACACCAGCAGCACGATGGCCACGCGGAAGGCGTTGAACAGCGTCTGGTTGCCGCGGCTGAAGTAGTTGAGGCTGTTCTCGCCCAGGTAGTAGTTGTAGAGAATGGTGCTGAAGGCGAACAGCAGCAGCGCCAGGCTGACGAAGGTGCGCCCCCACTCGCCGACATGGTCGGCCATCGACGCCTGGGTCAGCGCAATGCCCGCCACGTCGCTGGTCGAGGCCGGATCGTAGACGCCGCTGAGCAGGATCATGAACGCCGTGGCCGAGCAGATGACCACGGTGTCGATGAATACCGAGAACGCCTGCACGATGCCCTGGTTGGCCGGGTGCGGCACATAGGCCACAGCGGCCACGTTGGGGGCGCTGCCCAGGCCAGCCTCGTTGGAGAACAGGCCGCGCTTGACGCCCATCATGATCGCCGCGCCGATGCCGCCGCCGATCGCCGGTTCGAGGCCGAAGGCGCTCTTCACGATCAGCACGATCACATCGGGAATCTTCTCGATGTTGAGGCACAGCACCAGCAGCGCGATCAGCAGATAGCCGCCGGCCATGAACGGCACCAGCACCTCGGAGATACGCGCGATGCGCTTGATGCCGCCGAATATGATCAGGCCCACGACCATCGCCAGGCCCAGGCCGCTGTAGAGCACCGGCACGCCGAAGGCATCGCCGAACGACGTCGCCACGGCGTAGGACTGCAGTGCGGTGAAGGCGAAGCCGAAGGTCACCAGCAGCAGCACCGAGTAGACCAGCGCCAGCCAGCGCCAGCGCCGCCCCAGCCCGCGCGAGATGTAGTAGGCCGGGCCGCCGCGGTAGGTGCCGTCGGCCTCGGCTTCCTTGTAGGTCTGGGCCAGGGTGCACTCCAGAAAGCTGGTGGCCATGCCCATCAGGCCGACCACCCACATCCAGAATATCGCCCCCGGCCCGCCGAGGGTGATCGCCACCGCGACGCCGGCGATGTTGCCGCCGCCGACCCGCCCGGCCACCGACAGCACCAGCGCCTGGAACGAACTCAGATGGCCGTGCTTGTCGCGGCGGAAGGCCTGACTGGCGCCGAGGATGCGAAACATCTGGCCGAAATAGCGAAACTGCACGAAGCGCGAGGCGAGGGTGAAGCCGACGCCCACGACGATCAGCAGCACCAGCAGGACCTTGCCCCACAGCAGGTCGTTGAGGAAATCCAGCATGCGTTGTCTCCGCTCTTATGTTGTTGTGGATCCGGTTGTTGTGAATCCGGTTGTTGTGAATCCGGTTTTGGTGAATCCAGCCGTTGTGAATCCGGTTGTTATGCAACGAGTTGTCTTGGAACGCGTGGTCGCGGACGAGCCGTCGTCGAGCGTCTCCTCCTGAACCGCGTCGTAGATTGCGTTGTGGACGGCGTCGTGGCGCCGCCACGCATTTAATCACTCGCCGAGCGGCGGGGAATTTGACGCCCTGTTGCAGCCTGGCGCACTCTTTTGCGCACCCGGTGCACCAGAGTGCACCACCTGCGGCCGGACGAGCCTTCGCCATGCATGATGATTTCGCTGCCAACCTGCGGCTGCTGTGCAGCTACTACCGCTCGATTGCCGAGGTGTGTCGGCGGCTCGAGATCAATCGCGCCCAGTTCAATCGCTATCTCAACGGGCGCTATCGGCCCGCCGGCCACACCATGCGCCGGGTGTGCGATTTCTTCGGGGTCGAGCTCCACGAGATCGTGCTGCCCCACGCCGAGTTCCAGGCGTTGGTGCACCTGCGGCCCGGCAGGCCGGGGGAGACCGACACCGCGCTTAGCGCCCCCGCGCTGCCGGCGGCGCTGCTGGAGACGGGCCGCCAGGGCATGTCGCGCTATCTGGGCTACTACCACGAGTACTATCTGGCGATGTCGCGGCCGGGGTACGTGCTGTGCACCCTGGTGTGCCTCGAGCGCCGCGGCGACGACGTGGTCTACCAGCGCACCGAGCGCATGCCGGCCGTCGGCGGTGGGCGGCTGTGTCACAACCGCTATCGCGGCGTGGCGATGCTGCTGAGCGACCGTCTGTTTCTGGTCGACCACGAGTCGCTCAACGGCCACGAGATCACCCAGACGATCCTGTTCCCCAGCTTCAAGAGTCAGGTCTTCCGGCTCTCCGGTCTCAAGCTCGGGGTGGCGGACAGCAGCGAGCGCATGCCCTGCAGCGTGCGGGTGGTCTACGAGCGTCTCTCGGGAGCACTGACCGTGCGCCAGGCGCTGGCGGGGTGCGGCCTGTATGCGCTGGACGACCCGCGCCTCGACCCGGCGCTGGTGGCGGCGATCCGTAACGAGGTGGGGCCGGGGGAGTGGCAGTTTCGGGCGCGCTACGTTTAATAGGGTGTTTCCAAACCCCTCTGACGATGGGCGCCGGGGGCAGGGCTGCCACGCCGGCGCCGTAGCTAGGGCTTGCACGAAAAGGCGGCGAGCTCAGGCGCGATTTTCGGGGGTCAGCACCTGCGTATGCAGGGCGGTGCCGTCGCTATCCTTCAGTGTCACCGTGAGCGTTTCGCTCTCGCCGTCGAGGTCGACCTGGCCGAAGAATTGATAGCCCGCCGAGGGCGGCAGGTTCTTCTGCCCCGCCGGCGGTGCCTTCTGGAAGACCACCTTGGGGCCGAAGGTGGCGTCTAAGTCATTGGGGCCGAAGGTGCCGGCGTGGAGCGGGCCGCTGACGAACTCCCAGAACGGCTTGAACTGCTTGAAGGCCGCGCGCTCCGGCGCGTAGTGGTGGGCGGCGGTGTAGTGCACGTCGGCGGTGAACCACACCACGTTGGCGATATCGTCGTCGCGGATCGCCTTGAGCAGGCGGGCGAGCTCCAGCTCGCGCCCCAGCGGCTGGCCGGGGTCGGCGTTGGCGATCGCTTCGAAGTCGTCGCCATCCGGCACCACCAGGCCGATCGGCATGTCGGCGGCGATGATCTTCCAGGTCGCGGTGGAGCGCTTGAGCGCCTGGTGCAGCCAGCGGAACTGGTCCTCGCCGATGAAGGCGGTGGCCGGCGAGGCTTCGGCCTGGCGGTTGGCGCTGTTGGGGCCGCGATAGCTGCGCATGTCGAGCATGAACACTTCCATACCCGGGCCATAGGCGAAGCGGCGGTAGATGCGCTGCGGCGCCGCTGAAGACAGCCGCAACGGCATGTAGTCGAGAAATGCCTGACGCGAGCGGGCCGCGAGCAGGGCTACGCGCTTCTCGGTATAGCGGTCGTCGTCGAGAATCTCCTGCGGATACCAGTTGTTGATTGTCTCGTGGTCGTCCCACTGGGCCAGCATCGGCACCTCGGCGGCAAAACGGCGGAAGTTGGCGTCGAGATGGTTGTAGGCGTGCTGGCCGCGATACTCCTCGAGGGTCTCGGCCACCTTCTGCTTGGCTGGCGTGACGACGTTGCGCCAGGTGCTGCCATCGGGCAGTGCTACCTGCGATTCGAGCGGGCCGTCGGCGTAGACGCTGTCGCCGGAATGGATGAAGAAGTCCGGGCGCACCTGGCGCATCGCCTCCCAGGTGCGCATGCCGCCGCGCGATTCGTCGATCCCCCAGCCCTGACCGACCACGTCGCCGGACCACACGAAGCGCAGATCCCGCGGTGCGTTCGGCGGCAGGCGCAGGCGGCCGACCACCGGCTCGCTAACCGCCCGGGCGTCACCCAGAGCCGCGAAACGCACCCGATAGTGGACTTCCGGCATGCCGCCGAGCCCGGTGGCGTCGAGCTTGCCGATCAGCCCGCTGTCGGGCAGTACGTCGACCCAGGGAAGCTGGCGGGCGGCGCGGAAATCGGGGTTGTCGGCGACCTCGATCAGCATCCGCGCCGGGCGGTCGGCGCGGGCCCACAGCATGGCGCGGTCGGCCAGCACATCGCCGCTCATGACCCCGCCCTCTACCCTGGGGCGGCGCCCTTCGGCGAGCACGATGGCCGGCGCGCCGAGCAGGCCGGCAGTGGCAAGGCCGAGCTGGCCGCCGCGGGCCAGCAGTTCGCGACGGGTGATGGGGGGCTTGGGGGTGGTCACGGGGCATCTCCTCGGGCGGTCACGGGCGTTACGCGAGAAGCCTAGAGCGGGGAGATGACGGCGACGTGAAGCGTCGCCGCACGCGGTCGGTGAACGCAGGAGTTTTTCGCCCAAGAGCTCATATAGGGCCTACGCCAGGCCGCTCGGCTGCCGATAATCAGCAGAATGGTCGATCGATCTATGTATGGATCAACGGTTGGTCTATTCCCCCTAGGGTCACTCGAGGAGAGTCGGCATGAGTCAGGCATTACCCCAACGCGTGGCGGATATCATGATCCGCGACGTGCTTACCTTGCGTCTCGATCAGTCGCTGCACGATGGCAACGAAGCGATGCGCGAGCACAAGATTCGGCATCTGCCGGTGCTCGACGCGCAGGAGCGGCTGGTGGGAATGCTCAATCAGAAGGTGGTGCTGCGTGAGGCGCTGCAGATCACCAACGTCTATGGCTCGAACCGCCTGAGCCATCACCTGGCCCTGATCCCGGTGGAAGAGGTGCTTTCCGGCGAGGTGCTGACGCTGACGCCGGAGACGCCACTGGCCGAGGCCGGGCGTACCCTGCTCGACAATCGTCACGGCGCGATGCCGGTGGTCGATGGCGACGGGCGCCTGGTGGGGATCGTCTCGTCGGTGGACTTCGTGCACCTGGCGGTGCGCCTGCTCGAGGCCGGCCCCGCCTGAGCGTCGGCGCTTGCGCTGCGGCACCCACACTGGATAGGGTCGATCGGAGACGACCAATACGACACCAGCAGTGAGGGCCAACGGATGCGCCAGATCGGCTATGCGGAGACGCGCGGCGCGCTGGATTGGGCGGGCGCGGTCGAGGCCCTGCGCCAGGGCCATCTAGGCGCGCCGCCCCAGATCGACGACAGCTTTCTCGGCCCGGCCGAGGGCACGCTGCTCAACCGCTCCTGTTTTATTCCCGGGCTCGGCTACGGCGCCAAGGCGGTCACCGTGTTCGAGGCCAACGCCGCGCGCGGGTTGCCCACGGTGCAGGGGGCGATGCTCTACTTCGCCCCGGAGGATGGCCGGCTGCAGGCAGTGCTCGACAGCCGACTGGTCACCGAGATCAAGACCGCCAGCGACTCGGTACTCGGGGCGCTGTGCCTGGCGCGGCCGCACAGCCGCGAGCTGCTGATCTGTGGCGCCGGAGCGGTGGCGGCGAGCCTGATCGAAGCCTATAGCGCGCTGTTCCCTTCACTCGAATGCATCCGCCTGTGGAACCGTACGCCGGCCCGTGCGACGGCGCTGGCCGAACGCTATGCCGACCACCGGATACCCGTGGTGGCGGTGAGCGAGCTGGCCGAGGCCGCCGGGCAGGCGGATATCATCGCCACTGCCACGCTGGCGCGTGAGCCGTTTCTGCGCGGCGAGTGGGTGCGCCCCGGCACCCATGTCGACCTGATCGGCGCCTTCAAGGCCGATATGCGCGAGGCCGATGACACCCTGCTGACCCGCGCGCGGCTGTTCGTCGACAGCCGCGACAGCACCATGGGCCATATCGGCGAGCTGGCTATCCCGCTGGCCGCCGGCACCATCGCGGCGAGCGATGTGCTGGGCGACCTGCGCGAGCTGCTCGGCGGCGCGCCCGGGCGCCGGGACGATAGCGACATCACGCTCTACAAGAACGGCGGTGGCGCACATCTCGATCTGATGATCGCGCGCTACATCGTCGAAGCCAGCGGCGGCTAGTGCCGTTGCCGATCAGGGTGCCTCATTAGCGCCCCCGATCAACGCGCGTTGGCCGCCCGCCAGGCGTGCAGCTTGTGATAGCTCTCGAGCAGGCGCTGGTGGCGCTCGATGCCTTCGAGCGCGAGGCTGGTCGGCGTCAGCCCGGGGAAGCGCACCGAGCCTTCCACCGCGCCAATGGCATCTGCCATCTTCGCCTCGCCGAACATGCGGGTCAGGTTGTGGCGGTAGTCGTCGAGCTCGAGATCGTCTTCCAGGGCGATCTCGAGTACCGCCGACAGCGCCTGATAGAAAAGCCCGCGATCGACGGTGTTGTCGTTGAACTGCAAGAACATCTGCGCGCCGTCCAGAGCGTCTTCGAGGCGCCCCAGCGCCAGCTGGATCAGCAGCTTCAGCTCGGCGATGGTCAGCTCCGACCACACGGTGTTGTCGTCGAACTCGATCCCGATCAGGGTGACGATCTTCATCTGCTCGTCGAGCTCGCTCTCCTCCAGACGCTCGAGCAGGTCGGTCAGCTGCGCCTCATCGAGGCGGTGCAGGGCGAGGATATCCTCGCGGAAGGCCAGCGCCATGTTGGTGTTGTCCCACACCAGATCCTCGACCGGGTAGACCTCGGAGTAGCCGGGCACCAGGATGCGGCACACCGGGGCGCCGAGATCCTCGAAGGTGGCGACATAGGCTTCCAGCCCCTCGTCTTCGAGGATCGCGAACAGGCGCTCGGCCTCCTCGTCGTTGGTGCCGGAGAAGTCCCACTCGACGAAGTCGACGTCCGCCGTGGCGCTGAAGAAACGCCACGACACCACGCCGGAAGAGTCGATGAAGTGCTCGACGAAGTTGTTCGGTTCACTCACCGCCTGGGAGTTGAAGGTGGGCGGCGGCAGATCGTTCATGCCCTCGAAGCTGCGCCCCTGCAGCAGCTCGGTGAGGCTGCGTTCGATGGCGACCGACAGGCTGGGGTGCGCGCCGAAGGAGGCGAACACGCCGCCGGTGCGCGGGTTCATCAGCGTCACGCACGCCACCGGGAAGCGCCCGCCGAGGGAGGCATCCTTGACCAGCACCGGGAAGCCCTGGGCCTCCAGCGCCTGCACGCCTTCGAGAATCGTCGGGTACTGCGCCAGTACCGCCTCGGGGACGTCCGGTAGCGCGATCTCCTGCTCGATGATCTGACGCTTCACCGCCCGCTCGAAGATCTCGGAGAGACACTGCACCTGCGCTTCGGCGAGGGTGTTGCCGGCGCTCATGCCGTTGCTGAGATAGAGGTTCTCGATCAGGTTGGAGGGGAACCATACCGTCTCGCCGTCCGAGTGGCGCTTGAACGGCAGCGAGACGATGCCGCGGTCGGTGCGCCCGGAGTTGGTGTCATACAGGTGCGAGCCTCGGAGCTCGCCGTCCGGGTCGAAGATCGCGCGGCAGTGGTCGTCGAGAATCTCGCTGGGCAGCGCGTCGTCCGGCCCCGGCTGGAACCAGCGTTCGTTCGGGTAGTGGACGAACTCGCTGGCAGCGATCTCGTTGCCGAAGAACTGATCGTTGTAGAAGAAGTTGCACGACAGGCGCTCGATGAACTCGCCCAGCGCCGAGCACAGCGCGGCTTCCTTGGTCGCGCCCTTGCCGTTGGTGAAGCACATCGGTGAGGCGGCATCGCGAATGTGCAGCGACCAGACGTGGGGCACGATATTGCGCCAGGAGGCGATCTCGATCTTCATGCCGAGGCGCTCGAGGATGCCCGTCATGTTGGCGATGGTCTGCTCCAGCGGCAGGTCCTTGCCTTCGATCCAGGTCGCCTGGCTCTCGCCGTCCTTGTCGAGCGAGCCACCCATCAGCAGCGCCTGGGCGTTCTCGTCGATGTTCTCCACCGCCTCGATCTGGAACTCGGGGTTGTTCTGGATCACCCGCTTGACCGAGCAGCGCTCGATCGATCGCAGAATGCCGGTGCGGTCCTTGTCGGAGATGTCCGCCGGTAGTTCGATCTGGATACGGAAGATCTGGTTGTAGCGATTCTCCGGGTCGACGATGTTGTTCTGCGACAGCCGGATGTTCTCGGTGGGGATCTCGCGGGCGTTGCAGTAGACCCGCACGAAATAGGCCGCGCAGAGCACCGTGGAGGCGAGGAAGTAGTCGAACGGCCCCGGCGCCGAGCCGTCGCCCTTGTAGCGGATCGGCTGGTCGGTGATCACCGTGAAGTCGTCGAACTTGGCTTCCTGGCGCAGGTTGTCGAGATAGTTGACCTTGATTTCCATGGAGAGAGACCGCGTTGGTAAGTGGCTGACCTCCGTGGCTGACGGGAGGTGGATGGCGGCCATTATCCGGATTCGAGGGCACTTCGTCTTGGGGGACTGGGAAGCGGGCTGGGCACGTTTGCGGCCGAGACGACAAGGCCCGAGTCCCCTGGCTCGGAGAACTCGGGCCTTGTCTTTGGCGAAACGACCTGGACAAGCCGTCTCGTTGGGCGGGCGAGCGCCTAAGAGGCGACCTGGAACGCCATGGTCGCCTGCACCGCTCGCTTCCAGCCGTCGTAGAGCGCATCGCGACGATCCTGGCGCATGCCCGGCTCGAAGCGGCGTTCGATCGCCCACTGCTCGGAGATCTGCTCGCGGGACTCCCAGAAGCCGAGGGCCAGCCCGGCGAGATAGGCCGCGCCGAGTGCGGTGGTCTCGCTGATCTCGCTGCGCAGCACGTCGACTCCCAGGATATCGGCCTGGAACTGGGCCAGGAAGTTGTTGGCGATGGCACCGCCGTCGGCGCGCAGCTCGGTCAGATCGATACCCGCGTCGGCCTGCATCGCCGTGAGCACGTCGGCGGTCTGGTAGGCCATCGATTCGAGCGCGGCGCGGATGAACTGCTCCTTGCTGGTACCGCGCGACAGCCCGAACATGGCGCCACGCACATTGGAGTTCCAGTAGGGCGCGCCGAGGCCGGTGAAGGCGGGCACCAGGTAGACGCCCTCGCTGTCGCCGGCACGTTCGGCGTAGGCTTCGGAGTCGGAGGCCTTGCCCAGCATGCGCAGCCCGTCGCGCAGCCACTGCACCACCGAACCGGCGACGAAGATGGCACCCTCCAGCGCGTACTCGACCTCGCCGTCGATCTCCCAGGCAATGGTGGTGAGCAGGCCGTTGTCCGAGATCGTCGCCTCGGTGCCGGTATTCATCAGCGTGAAGCAGCCGGTGCCGTAGGTGTTCTTGGCCATGCCGGGCTTGAAGCACGCCTGGCCGAACAGCGCCGCCTGCTGGTCGCCGGCGATGCCCGCGATCGGCAGCTTGGTGCCGAACAGGAACTTGGGCAGCATGTAGCCGTAGATCTCGCTGGAGGATTTGACCTCGGGCAGCATCGATTCCGGCACGCCGAGCATCTCCAGCAGTTCCGGGTCCCAGCGGCGCTCGCGGATATTGAACATCAGCGTGCGCGAGGCGTTGGTCACGTCGGTGACATGCTCGGCACCGCCGGTCAGGTTCCAGATCAGCCAGGAGTCCATGGTGCCGAACAGCAGGTCGCCTTTCTCGGCCTTCTCCCGGACGCCGTCGACGTTATCCAGGATCCACTTGATCTTGGTGCCCGAGAAGTAGGCATCGATCACCAGGCCGGTCTTGTCACGAACCTTGTCGGCATGCCCCGCTTCGCGCAGCTCGTCGCAGATCTCGGCCGAGTGACGCGACTGCCAGACGATCGCGTTGTAGACCGGCTGGCCGGTGTGCTTGTCCCAGATCACCGTGGTCTCGCGCTGGTTGGTGATGCCGATGCCGGCGATCTCCTCGACATTGACCTGGGAGTTGTTGATCACCTCGGTCAGGGTGGTCAGCACGCTGGTCATGATGTCGCGCGGGTTGTGCTCGACCCAGCCCGGCCGCGGGAAGATCTGCTCGAACTCGCGCTGGGCCATGCCGGCGATCTTGCCCTTATGATCGAACAGCATGGCCCGCGAACTGGTGGTGCCCTGGTCGATGGCGAGGATGTATTTCTTCTTGTCACTCATGGGAGAACGCTCCTTCCGAATGGTGTGTCTTTGTAGAGCCGACTGCAGCTCAATAGACCGTTGCGACGAGGGCAGCCAGGCTGCTGCCGATGATCGGGCCGACGAAGGGCACCCACGCGTAGCCCCAGTCGTTGGCTCCCTTGTGTTGAATGGGCAGCATGGCGTGCGCCAGCCGCGGCCCCATATCGCGGGCGGGGTTGATCGCATAGCCCGTGGGCCCGCCCAGCGAGGCGCCGATCGCGACCACCAGCAGTGCCACGGCCAAGGGGCCGAGCCCGTTGGGCGTATGGCCGAACATGATGACGACGAACACCAGCACGAAGGTGCCGATGGCTTCGCTCACGCAGTTCCAGAAGCGCGAGCGGATCGTGGGGATGGTCGAAAAAGTGGCCAGAATGGTGGTGGCGTCCTCGGTGTCGTCGTACTGCTTCTTGTAGCAGAGGTAACAGAGCATCGCACCCAGCCAGGCGCCTACGAACTCGCCGGTGAAATAGGCCAGGGTATTGTCCAGGGTGATGGGAATGCCCTTGGCGTACTCGGTGGCCGGGCCCAGCCACAGCGCGAGGGTGATCGCCGGGTTGAGATGAGCGCCGGTATCGAACGCGATCCACACGCCGCAATAGACCGCGAGCCCCCAGCCGAAAAAGATCAAGAGTGGGCCACCGTTGTGACCACCGGTCTTCTTGAGCAGCACGTTGGCGACCACGCCGCAGCCGAGCAGCGTCATGCAGGCCGTACCGGCAATCTCGTGCAGCACTATCTTTCCTAAGACTCCCATATTGACTCCCGTGATATTCGTCTAGCGGTGGTGAGCTCCGAAAGAACCTGAACGGCGGTGACGGGTTGATCGTGAAGCCGATGGCCGGAGCATGATTGGGTGAACGCTTACGCTTTTTTCTCCTCCATATTGGCAGCGGATGCTGCGAGATAATCGGCGAGTCGGCGCTGCTCGCGGTCATCGAGACGCAGGACGAGCTTGGTGCGGCGCCAGAGGATGTCTTCTGCGGTGCGCGCCCATTCGTGTGCGCGCAGGTAGTCGATCTCGGCGGCGTAGAGATCGGCGCCGAAGTGTTCGCCGAGATCGGCCAGCCCCTCGGCCTGGCCCAGGATCGTCAGCGCCCGAGTGCCGTAGTTGAACACCAGGCGCGTGGCCATCGGCGATGGCACGAAGGGGTAGCGGCTCTGCAGCGATGCGACCAGCTGCTGCGGATCGGCGTCATCGCCGCCGGGCAGCGGATGGCCGCTGTGGGTCCAGGCCTTCTCGCGGTGGCCGAGCGCCGGCGCCAGCTGGTCGACGGCATCCTCGGCGAGCCGGCGATAGGTCGTCAGCTTGCCGCCGAAGATATTGAGCAGCGGTGCGCCGCCGCGCGTATCGAGCTGGATGCGGTAGTCGCGGGTGATCTCGCTGGCGTTGTCTTCGTGATCGTCGAGCAGCGGGCGCACGCCGGAGTAGCTCCAGACCACGTCGTCAGGGCCGATCGGGCGCTCGAAGTAGCGGTTGATGGCCTCGCAGAGGTAGGCGATTTCGTCGGCGTCGATCGCCACCTTGCCCGGCGCGCCCTGATGTTCGACATCGGTCGTGCCGATCAGGGTGAAGTCGCGCTCATAGGGGATGGCGAAGACGATGCGGCCATCCGGCTGCTGGAAGATATAGGCGTAGTCGTGCGCGAACAGACGCTCGACCACGATATGGCTGCCCTTGATCAGGCGCAGCGCATAGGAGTGGTTCTGTGAGGCGATATCGTCCAGGAAGCGCACCGCCCAGGGCCCCGCCGCATTGACCAGCCCCCGCGCGTGAACCTCGCTGGTCTCGCCCTCGGCGGTCTTGAGCGTCACCTGCCAGCCATCGGCGCTGCGTGTCGCCGTCTCGGCCCGGGTGCGGGTCATGATGCGCGCCCCGCGGCTGGCCGCATCCATGCAGTTGAGAACCACCAGCCGGGCATCCTGGACCCAGGCATCCGAATAGACGAAGCCTTTGGTGAACTCCGCTTTCAGCGGTGCGCCGGCCGGATGGTCTGAGAACTTGACCCCGTGGGAGTTCGCCAGGGTCTGTTTGCCGCCGAGGTGGTCATACAGGAACAGGCCGGTGCGGATCATCCACGCCGGACGCAGATGCTTCTGGTGGGGAAGCACGAAGCGCATCGGCCAGATGATATGGGGCGCCATCTTGAGCAGGACTTCCCGCTCGGAGAGCGCCTTGGCCACGAGCTTGAATTCGTACTGCTCCAGATAGCGCAGGCCGCCATGGATCAGCTTGGTGGAAGCCGAGGAGGTATGGCTGGCGAGATCGTCGGCCTCGACCAGCAGTACCGACAGCCCCCGGCCCGCCGCGTCGCGGGCAATGCCGGCGCCGTTGATGCCGCCGCCGATGACAATCAGGTCGTAAGTGTCGCTACTCATGTTCGAGTTCGCTCTCTGATGTTTCGTTTGAGGGCATTATTGCGCGAAAACGAACATCATGGATGTGCGACAAAGGTCTTAGGATTATGTGAATGGACTGGTGTTATATCGGTAAATTTATGAAAACAGGGGGTTATGAAGGGTTTTGTTGGAGAGGGAGTTGTTTTCGATGGTGAAAACAAGCAGTGGTCAATGCAACGTCTTCTTCGCATCACAACATCGTCGCATTACAAGGTCTTCGTACCACAGCACCGACGTGTCCGCGCCCGCCATCCTGGCGCTTACGGATCGACGCCGCCGAGCGCGTTCAGCGCCGCCAGCGGTGTCACCCGGGGTGGTTCGTCCGCCGGCCACTCTACGTGGGCATGGATGGCGTAGACCTCGCGCAGCCGGGCGGCGGTGAGCACCTCCCGCGGTGAGCCGGTGGCGCACACCCGGCCGCCGGCCCCCAGCATCCATAGCTGGTCGGCGAAGCGCGCGGCGAGGCTGAGGTCGTGGATGGCGATGATCACAGCGATGTGCTGCTCGCGGGCGGTAGCCTGCAGCCACGCCAGCACCTGCAACTGGTGGTGCAGGTCGAGAGCGCTGGTTGGTTCGTCGAGCATCAGCACCTGCGGTTCGCGCACGATCGCCTGGGCGATCGCCACGCGCTGGCGCTGGCCGCCGGAGAGCTGGCCCAGATCGCGCTCGGCCAGCGGCGTCAGCGCCAGGGTGTGCAACAGGCGTTCGACCCGCGCCAGGTCGTCGCGACCGCATGCCGGATGGGTGGTGCGCCGCGCCAGCAGCACCGCCTCGAACACGCTCAGCGCGGCCCGGGTGGTGCTCTCCTGGGGCAGATAGTAGACCCGGCGCGCGCGCTCGGCGTGGGCGAGCCCGGCCAGATCCTGCGCCGCGAGATGCACCTGGCCGTGGTAGCGCACCAGCCCGGCGATCGCCTTGAGCAGGGTCGACTTGCCGGCGCCGTTGGGGCCGATCAGCGCGGTCACCTCGCCCGGGGCGGCGCGCAGCCCGGTGACCCCCTGCAGCACCGGCGTGCGCCCCAGTGTCACCGACAGAGACTCGATCGTCAGCGTCATCCCCACACCTCGCGCCGGCTCTTGATGATCAGCGAGACGAAGAACGGCAGCCCGATCAGCGCAGTGAGAATGCCGATCGGCAGCAGTACCCCGGGGATCAGGGTCTTGGAGGCGATCGATGTCAGCGACATCAGTAGCGCCCCCACCAGCGCCGAAAGCGGCAGGAAGACGCGCTGATCCTCACCCACCAGCAGCCGCGCGATATGCGGCCCGACCAGCCCGATGAAGCCGATGGTGCCGACGAAGGCGACCGCGGTGGCGGCGAGCAGCGAACAGCACAGCAGCATCAGCAGCCGCAGCCTGGCGACATCGATGCCCATGGCGCGGGCCTGCAGCTCGCCCATGCGCAGCGCGGTCAGGCGCCAGCCGGCGATGAAGAAGACCGGCAGCGTGAGTGCCAGCGCGGCGGCAATGATGCCCACCTTGGGCCAACTGGTGCGTGACAGCGAGCCCAGCGACCAGAACACCAGCTGCTGCAGCGACTGCGCCGAGGCGACGTACTGCAGGATGCCGAGCAGGGCGTTGAAGAAGAACATCAGCGCAATGCCCATCAGCACCATGGTCTGCACGCTGACCCCGCGCAGCCGGCTGACCAGCCAGATCAGCAGTGATGCGAGCATCGCCATGACGAAGGCGTTGAGCGTGGTCAGCAGCGCCTCGCCGCCGGGCAGCACACCGACGCCGAGCACGATCGCCAGCGCCGCGCCGAAGCTGGCGGCGGCGGAGATCCCGAGGGTGAAGGGGTCGGCCAGGGGGTTGTCGAGGATGGTCTGCATCTCGGCCCCGGCACTGGCCAGGGCCAGACCCACCACCACGGCCATCAGCGCCACCGGTAGGCGGATCTCCCACACCACGATCGCCAGCGTGGTCGGCGCGCTGTCGGGGGAGACGATCGCCGCCACCACCGCCGGCAGCGGATAGTGTCCGGGGCCGATGGCGACATCGGCGAGCAGCGACACGCAGGTGAGCACGGCGGTCACCGCGATCAGCACATAGTGGCGTCGGCGCCGGGCAAGGTAGCGATCGGCGCTGCTGGAAGAGGCGACAGCGGCGGTGGTCATGACGGGTAGCGGCAGGGCATGGAGGGAGAATCCGCGGGCGAACAAAAATGATTCTCGATCATAACACCGCCCGTCATGCTGTACAGGCACCCACGACGGGTGCCGTCAGTCCGCATGATCGGCGCGGCCATTATCCTCCTCCGGTGCGCCAACGCCCATGTCGGGCTAGGAAATCGGTCTCAGAACCAAGTCTCGGCCTGCACGCCGAAGCTCCATTGACCGCCGCTGTAACCCTGTTCGCCGAACGCGTCGTCGCTGGCAAAGTCGTTGAGCTCGTGATCCCACGCGGTGTAGGAGGCGAACAGGCGCAGCTCGGGGCGCTGGAAGAAGCCACCCACCGCCGGCTTGAAGGTCGGGGCGATGGTCAGCTTGCCGAAGTCGCCCTGGACCTGACGCCGCCCCTTGTAGCCCTGGGGGTCGAGGTCCATGGTCTGGAAGCTGGCCTCGTACTGCATCTCGAAGTTCTCGGTGATCTCGTTGGCCAGGCGCGCGTTGAGTGTGGCCCAGAAGTAGTCGTCGCCGCGGACGAAGCGGTCATGGCTGACCTCGGTCAAAAGCGACGGTGCGATACGCCAGTAGGGGGCCAGGTAGGTGGTGCCGTAGACCGCCAGGCGGGTGGCGCTGGCATCGTCGAGCAGCTCGCCGTTGGCGCCGATCTGCTTGACTTCGGCACCCAGGCCTTCGCCATGCAGCAGCGCGGCCATGAAGGTGCCTTCGCCGAGGCCGAAGAAGCTGTCGCCGCGGTAGGCCAGCATGCCATGAACCCCGCTGTCCGCGGCCCGGCCGTTCCCGGGGACCACGCGCTGGTCGTTGTCGTTGGCGGAGAGGGCGCTGAGCATGACCTGCCAGGGGCCGATGTAGTTGTTGGCGGTCAGTATCAGGCTGTCGGTATCGGCGCTGAGTTGGGTGTTCTCCGGGTTGACGCTGAAGTTGTCGAAACTGCGCCCGTAGAGGCTGAAGTTGCCTCGCCAGTCGTCGCCCAGCGCGACGTCGTAGACCCCACCGCCGACGCCGGCCAGCTTGACCACGTCGCTGTCGATCCAGTGGACGTCGAAGTTGTTGCGGTCGAGACGCTTGCCGGCCCACAGCGTGGCGTTCTCGAACGCGGTGCCGCGGAAACTGGGCAGCTCGGAGAGTTCGACGAACACCTGGCGCACATTGAGGCTGGACTCGGCGGCGGTCCAGTCGTTGCTGGTGGTGACCGAATCAGCCAGGGCGAACTGGAAGCGCTGCTTGGCGCCGTTATCGTAGGTCGTGAGATGGTTGAAGCGGGCGTGGACGTAGGTGTCGGGCTCGTTGCCGAGCCGGCCCACGGCACCGCCGACGGAGCCTGCCGGCGTAACATAGGGGCCACCGGGGAGGCTCTTGCCCTGGTCGCCGAGCAGCAGCCCCGAACGCGCGTAGACACTGAACTCGAAGTCGTCCGGTCGGGCCGATCTCTCTTCCAGCGCGGCCAGGCGTGCCTCGATCTCGGCGCTCGACCCCTTGCCTGTGTGGGCCGTGGCCTGCGCAGGGGCTTCGCGTCCGGTCTGGCGGGGCGTCGCGGACGATGGCGTGGTCTCGGGCGTGCGCTCGGCAGTGAGCCGTGCCACCTGCGCTTCGGCCTGCTGGGCGCGTTCTTCGGCGGCGGTCACGCGCGCTTCGAGTGCCGCCAGGCGCGCGGCCAGCTCGGCCTCGTCAGCTTGCGCCGGCGCGACACCGCCCAGCGCCAGTGCCATGGGCAGTGAAGTGATGAGTGGCCAAGAAGTGATGAGTGGCCAAGTAGTCTTTGTCGTTGTCATGTCTTGAACCCTTTTTATTGCTGGCGTTATGGGGTTTGTCAGGACGAGCGTGCCCGTGAGCGCCTGCGGCGCTCTTGGGAACACGCTCTCCGAGGAGGGGGCGGGCTAGTCGGCGAGTCGTTCGCGCTGGCCCGCCAGCGTGAAAGCGTCGGGGTCGATGAGGCGCCCCTCGGCTTCCACCCGGCCGTCATCGTGGAAACGCACACGGCCGTAGTCCGGGTCATGGATGACCCAGACATCGCGCTCGCGCTCGGGGATGAGCTGATAGCGCGAGAGAAAGTTCCCGGCTGGGGTGTGCCGTCCCAGGCGCAGGACCCACCAGCTCTGGCGTCCGGGAACGCGCAGCTCGTGATGGGCCGAGGCGCCGCGTGTCATCAGCTCGGGTGTGTCGCTGGTGGTCAGCGCGAGGACGCCATCGCCCGAGCGGGCCACGGCGCCACGCGCGTTGAGCCGCCATTCGTCGAACGCGGGGGTGGGGAACCAGCAGTGGGTGAAATCGGGCTGGGTGTCGTCGCCGTCGAACATCACCAACGCCAACTGGCGGTACTGCTGGACGCGGGGAATGCTGGCCGAGCCGCCCCAGAACGAGGGCCGGCCGAAACCCGCCTGGACCCGCTCGCCGGGATGATTGATCCAGAGCTGGGCGTGCGGCTCGTGGCCGATCCGCCCCTGCAGCAGGGTTTCCTGATAGCCCCATTCGTACCAGCGATAGCGCACCGTGCTGCCCATGGCGGTGTCGCGGGTCTTGTAGTGGTAGAGCCGGGCGAAACCGTGCTCGCCCTGACGATAGACCCACTCCTGGCCCTCGTCGGCCTGCCAGCAGGCGCGCGGCGCAAGCGTCTCGGGCAAGCACAGGCCGTGATCGCGCAGACACAGCGCCAGCTGCGCCAGGCAGTGAACGTGGGCGCCGAAACCGCCTTTACGCCACAGCAGACGCGCCAGGCCGGTCAGTTCCAGGGTGTCGGCAACACACAGCGAGTGCTGGTAGCTGCGCCCCTGGGCGCCGGTGAGAACCCCCTGATGCGCCGAGTTGGCGACGATCGTGACCAGCCGCTCGATCGCACGCGCCGCGCGCTGGCGTAGCTCGGCGTCGGGGCCGAGGGCGTGAATCGCGGTGAATCCCTTGAGGTCGATCGGGAAATAGGGCGCGGAGTTGAATTCGGCCATCTCCGCGCGCTCGAAGTGATCGAACCACGCCATCAGCCGCTGCCGACCTGTCTCGCGCTGCTCGGTACCGGTGCGTCCCGAGCGCCGGAAGCGCGCTTGCGGGTGCAGATGGCCGGCCAGGTAGCAGGCGGTATGGAAGAGCAGGGCGTGGTTCTCGGAGAAGTACCACTGCACGTCGTTGCCCGGCTCGTCCATCCAGTAGCGGTAGTCGAGGATGGCGGCATCGAGGCGTGCCACCAACGCCGGCGACAGCCGGTGCCCATGCTGGATGCGCGCCCACAGCAGCGGCACCAGCGAGAAGTCGGCACAGTCGTAGCACTGCTCGATGGCGGGCAGCTCTGCTTCGATGATGCGCTCGGCAGTGGCGCGCATCTCCTCGCTGCCGGCATCGAGACAGGCCAGGGCACGCTCGGTGTCCGACTCGGCGTTGGCGGCGATCCAGGCCAGCGTCTCGTCGATGCGCTCGCTCAGCGTCTCGGCGGGCGCGCCCAGCGCGGTGCGCTGGGTGATCTCCGCTCCCAGTCGCAGCTCGGTGACGAAGCCTTCGTAGTCGAACGCGATATCGAAATAGCGGTAGTCGGCGGGCAGTTCACGGGAGTCGCACAGACGTACTCGCTGCGCCCCGGCGGGGATCTCGAGCGTCATCCGGCGCTTGCCGTGGGACATGAAATGCCCGGCGATCTCCACGCTGGCCGTCACGGGCCGCGTGAACGGCTGAGGGCAGACCAGTTCGACCGCCTCGCCGTCGTAGACGGCACGGTCTAGGTGCATGGCGCTGAGTGCGCTCTCTACCTCGCGCACCGTCTCGGGGGCGGCGGTGAAGGGGTAGCCGGCGCGGGCATCGGGCCCGTCTAGCCACACCAGCGAGAGACGAATCACCGCATCGCGTTCGCACAGGTCCTCGAACTGGAAAACGATGTCGT
This sequence comes from Salinicola endophyticus, assembly GCF_040536835.1. NCBI lineage: Bacteria > Pseudomonadati > Pseudomonadota > Gammaproteobacteria > Oceanospirillales > Halomonadaceae > Salinicola > Salinicola endophyticus. The sequence goes on along the minus strand of NZ_CP159578.1, from coordinate 4,038,675 downwards.
TATCGCCCGCTTGCAATTCGGCTTCGAATTCTGTCTCGGCCATGGCGTTGCGGGTCGCCGGCGACAGCCAACCGGCGCTGTCGCCGTTGACGTAGAGCTGCACCGCGCCGCAGATCCCCGCGCGCAGGCGCGCCTTGCCGGCCTGCTGGGCGCGAATCGTGGTACGTGCCCAGCCCTGGATGCGCGTGGCGCGGAACCAGAAGCCCGAGAGGTCCAGCCACGGTGAGCCCATCGGCAGCACGTTGCGTGCCGCCCGCCAGTCGGGCAGCGTCTGTGGGTCGAGCGGTCGGTCACGTCGCTCGGCGATATAGGCGGTCCGGCAGGGGTAGGTGTGCGGAATCCAGTTCTTCTCCTTGGTCAGGAAGAAGGTGGAATCCATCTCACCCTCCATGGTCGTGTCGGGCACGTCGTAGGCCTCTTCTACCAGCGGCAGTACCTGCCAGTAGGTCAACGGCTCTCCAGTTCGCAGGGTCATCAGCGCAGGCTCTCGATGGCAACGGGGTCGACGTCTTCATAGGCTTGGTTCTCGCCGGTCATGCCCCAGACGAAAGCGTAAGGGCCGGTACCGGCGCCCATGTGGATCGACCACGCCGGCGACAGCACCACGTCGCCGTTGGCCACCACCAGGTGCCGGGTATTGTCGGGGCGCCCCATGAAGTGCATCACGCGATCCTCGTCGGCCAGGTCGAAATAGCAGTAGGCCTCCATGCGGCGCTCGTGCAGGTGCGGCGGCATGGTGTTCCACAGCGAGCCGGGGGCCGGATCGGTGATGCCCATCAGCAGCAGGCAGGAGGGCGCCACCTTGGGGTGTACGTACATGGCCAGCGAGCGCGCGTTGCTCTTGGCTGCATCGCCCAGGGTGATCACCTTCGCTTCGGATTGCGGAATCAGCCGATGCGCAATGTCCGCGCCGGCGGGCACCGAGTTCATGTAGAACCGTGCGGGCTTGCCGGCGTCGTCGCTGCCCAGTTCGATGGACTTCGCCCCGCGGCCGACGTAGAGCACGTCGCGGTTGCCCAGCGCGTAGCGCTCGCCGTCGATCGCGACCCAGCCCGGCCGGCCCAGGTTGGCAATCCCCATCTCGCGCGCGTCGAAGAAGTGCGGCGTGCCGACATCGCCGCCGTCACCGAAGTGCAGCGGGCTCTCCAGCGGCACGGCACCGCCGACGATCATGCGATCCAGATGGGTATAGGCGAAGGTGATCTCACCGGCCTTGAACAGGCCCTCGACCATGAAGGTCTCGCGCAGGGCCTGGGTGTTCATGGTGTCGATCTGGTCGGGTCCGGCGCCGTAGCGTTTGATCATGCTCATGGATGCTCTCCGAGTGAGTGGAAGTGAAAAAGACAATCAACGTGCCAGCCAGCCACCATCCACATTCAGCAGTGCGCCATGGATGTAGTCGGCAGCCGGTGAGGCGAGAAACACCGCGCTATCGGCGATGTCGTCTGGTTCCCCCCAGCGTCCGGCTGGGATACGGGCGAGGATCGCGGCCGAGCGCTCGGGGTCGTCACGCAGCGCTTCGGTGTTGTTGGTGGCGATGTAGCCCGGCGCGATGGCGTTGACGTTGATGCCCCGGGCCGCCCATTCGTTGGCCAGCAGCTTGGTCAAGCCCGCCACGCCGTGCTTGGACGCGGTATAGGAGGGCACGCGAATGCCGCCCTGAAAGCTGAGCAGGGAGGCGATATTGACGATCTTGCCGTGGTCGCCGCGGGCGAGGATGGCCTTGGCGAAGGCCTGGGAGGTGAAGAAAAGCGCCTTGAGATTGACGTCGATCACCGCGTCCCAGTCCGCTTCGGTGAAGTCGACGGCGTCGGCACGCCGGATGGTACCGGCATTGTTGACCAGCACGTCGAATTTGGTCTCGGTGAACAGCTCGGTGGCAGCCATGGGGTCGGCGAAATCCAGTGTCAGCGCGCTGGCGCTACCGCCGCGCGCGGTAATCGCCTCGACCGTCTCCTGCGTCGAGCGTCGCCCCGCGCAGACCACGCTGGCGCCGGCTTCGGCCATGGCGATGGCGATGGCCCGGCCGATGCCGGTATTGGCGCCGGTGATCAAGGCGTTGCGCCCCGCGAGTGAAAAGCGTGACATAGCGTTCTCTCCGTATCGGTCGATGAGGCTGACTCAGCCCCGTCCGGGGTCTGGGTTGGAATGGTTAAGCGCGACTCGCCGGCTACATGAGGCCGAACAGGCGTGGCAGCCCCAGTGATAGCCAGGGCACGTAGGTGACCAGCGCCAGAGCCAGTACCAGCGCCAGGAAGAAGGGCAGAATCGGGCGGATGACCTGGTCGATGCGCAGGCCCGATACCGAGCAGCCCACGAACAGTACGCTGCCGACCGGCGGAGTGATGGAGCCGACCCCGAGATTGAAGATCAGCATGATGCCGAACTGCACCGGGTCCATGCCCATCTGCTGGGCGATGGGCAGAAAGATCGGCGTGAAGATCAGGACCGCCGGGGTCAGATCGATGAAGAAGCCGATGACCAGCAGGCACAGATTCATGATCAGGAAGACCGCGATCAGGTTGTCGACGCTCAGCACCGCCTCGGCGATCAGGTCGGGGATGCCGGCGATCGTCATCACGTAGGACATCACCCCGGAGGCGGCGATCAGAAACAGGATCGACGCTGTCAGCACCGCTGAACGCTTGAGAATCTGTAGATATTCGCGCGGCGTGGCCATGCGGTAGATCAGTGACAGCACCAGGGCGTAGAGCACCGCGACCGCCGCCGCCTCGGTGGCGGTGAAGACGCCCAGTACGATACCGCCGATCACCACCACGACCAGGCACAGCGCCGGCAGGGCACGCAGTACGATGCGCAGGGCTTCGTCCGGCGTGGCGTTCAGGCTGCTGCGATAGCCGCGGCGTCTGGCGATCACACCCGCGACCAGCATCACGGTCAGGCCCATGAGCAGCCCCGGCAGGTAGCCGGCAACGAACAGCGCCGAGATCGAGGTGCCGCCGGAGACCAGCGAGAACAGGATCAGCGGCCCGCTGGGCGGAATCAGGATACCGGTGGGGGCGGAGGCGATATTGACCGCCGCGCTGTAGCTGGGGGCATAGCCCGCCTGCCGCTGCAGCGGACCCATGGTGCCGCCGACGGCCGCGGCGGCGGCGATCGATGAGCCCGAGATGGCGCCGAAGAGCATGTTGGCGATCACGTTGGTATGCGCCAGCGCACCGGGTAAACGGCCGCCGATAAGGCGCGCCAGGTCGATCAGGCGAATGGCGATGCCGCCCTTGTTCATGATGTCCCCGGCGAGAATGAAAAAGGGGATCGCCAGCAGGGTGAAGCTGTCGAGGCCTGAGAACATCTTCTGGGTCGACACGAACAGCATGGTGTCCGCCGGCAGATACGCCACGCCCACCAGCATCGACGCCACGATGATCGACAGCGAAATCGGCGTGCCGATGGCCAGCAGCAGAGCGAACAGCCCGAACAGGACCCAGGTGGCGTGCAGCGGATCGGCCATGAAATCCAGATAGAACGTCATGTCACGCCTCCCCGTCGCCAGCGGCGCCATACGGGAGAGGCAGGCGGTTGCCCAAGACCAGCCAGAGATTGGCGAGCTGGAGTGCGATGATGAGTACGGCTGATAGCGGCAGAATCAAGTACACGTAGCCCATCGGAATCTGAAGAATGGGAGAGACCTGGTCCAGGTTGGAAAGACTGGTCTGCCAGCCGGCGAGCAGCAGTACGATCACGGCGAAGCCGAGCACGATCAGCGAATTGATCAGGTAAAGCACTCTGGCGAAAGCGTGGGAAAGTCGCGCGGGGATCAGGTCCAGAGAGAGGTGTTGATGGGTGCTGAAACAGTAAGCGGAGCCGATCAATGCCATCCAGATCATCAAGAAACGCAGTGTCTCTTCGGTGTAGATGGCCGGTACGCCGAGCAAATAGCGGGTAATGACCTGCCACAGCATCAGACACACCATGATGACCAGCATTGTCGAAATCGAAAACAGTAGTGCTCTTTCCAGCCAGCGTTTTAACGACAGCATGATAAAGCTCCATCGGAGGTTTTCGCCGTCAGGGACGTTTATTGTCGAGTGGTACGAAACCGTGGCGATGACAAAGCGTGAATGACGCCATTTTTGTTTGCAATATGAAAAAAAATTTCATTATTTATACAATGGTCATAGCGTGACGGCGAACAGGGAGAGAGGCGATGAAGAACAAGGGGAGACGGCTGACGCTCGCCGACGTGGCAGCCCACTGCCAGGTATCCATCAGCACCGCTTCGCGCGCCATTTCGGGAACACCCGGCGTGCGTGCCGATCTGCGCGAACGCATTCTGGCCACCGCGCGTGAGCTCAACTATCAGCAGCCGAGCACCCTGGCCGGCCAGCGCATCGTCGTGCTGGCGAGCGCGCGCTCGGTGGTGGATTACCAGCGCAATCAGTTCACCACCCACGTGCTCTACGGCATCCAGGCCCAGGCGCGGCTGCTCGATCTGACCCTCGAGATGCAGAGTGCGCCCGACCGCGACAGCGAGCTGGCGCTGCTCGAGGCGGCTGCCGCGTCGCCGGAAGTGGCCGGCATGCTGTTCCTGGCGGTGGACGACGAGGTGGTGCTGGCCCAGGCGCGGACGCTGGGCAAGCCCATCGTGCTGGTCAACGGCGACGACCCCTTGATGCGCCTCTCCAGCGTGGCACCTCACAACCGCTCGGCGGCGGCAGCGGCGACCCAGTATCTGGTCGAGCTGGGGCATCGCCGCATTCTGTTCTGTACCAATCCCGGACGCCGCACCATCGCGCGTCGCCGCGAGGGGTGGCTAGATTCGCTGCCGGAAGAGGTTGCCGCCGCCCACGCCGAGCTCATCGTCGAGGTCGATGAGTGGACACCCGAGGCGGCGCGTGCCGGTATCGCCGCCAGGCTGGCGCGGGGTGACGATTTCAGCGCGGTGCTGTGCGCCGGCGACAGCCTGGCGATCGGTGTCGTGATGGAACTTCGTTCGCAAGGGCTGCGTGTCCCGCAGGATGTCTCCGTGGTGGGCATCGACGGGCTGCCCCAGGGCGAGTTCCTGACGCCTGCGCTCACCTCCATGCATGTGCCCATGCGCGATATTGGCCGGGCGGCGGTCAATCTCATGCGGGAGCACGTGCTCGATGAGAGTTACACCGCGCGCCGCGTCGAGTTGGGGTGCGTCCTCGTCGAACGCGCGTCGTCGGGGGCGTTTTCGGGCTCCCGTGGGCCAGCGTAGCGGGCGGCGATGGCAGAGCATCGCGTCGAAATCGTTGGGACCAAAGTGCAAGATATGAAATTTTTTTTCATATAGATATTGGTTTTCATCGAGGGATAGACTCTTTCTGGTCTGCGGTGGATAGCCTCGATAACGCCAAAACATCCTCCGCATGAATACTGCCAGGAGGATGTCATGCATCACTTTCTCAAGTGGATTGTTGCTCTATCTGTTGTCTTGTTCGGTAGCGTGAGTGCCGATGCCAGCGTTCGCATGAGACTGGCCAATACCCTGTCTCAGGACCATCCCAGCAGCGTGGTCTTACAGCAGTTCGCCGATGAAATACGTGACAAGACGGACGGCGAGGTATCGATCAAACTGTTCGTCAATGGCGTGCTGGGTTCCGAACGAGAAGCGCTCGAACAGTTGCAGAATGGCGCCGTGGATATCACCCGGGTCAGCGCCGCCAGTCTGGAGAACTTCGACCCCCTGTTTCGGGTCTTTTCCCTGCCCTACATCTTCAAGGACGAGCAGGATTTCTACGCCAAAATGCGGGGAAATGCCGTCGCTTCGGTGTATCAGGCGACCCGCAGTAAGGGCTTTCAGGGGCTGACCTTTTTCGATAGCGGTGCGCGTTCCTTCTACACCGTTCCCAGGCCGATCGAGTCTCCCAAGGACCTGCAGGGGCTGAAGCTGCGGGTGATCAACTCCAACACCTCCATCCGCATGGTCGAACTGATGGGCGGCATTCCCACACCGCTGCCCTACGGCGAGGTTTACACCGCACTGCAGTCGGGGGTCATCGATGGGGCCGAGAACAACCCCACCGCGCTGACCATCGGCAAGCATGGTGAGGTGGCGAAGTACTACTCACTCGACGAGCATCAGCGCATTCCCGATTTCCTGGTCATCTCCAACCGTGCCATGGACAAGCTGACCCCGGCGCAGCAGCAGATCGTGCGTGACGCGGCGGCTCATGCCACACAGTCCTATCGGCGGCTGTGGGACGCTGCCACGCGCCAGGCGCTGAGTGACGCCCGCGCCATGGGCGTCAAGATCAACCGCCCGGAGCAGGGACCTTTCCGCGAGGCAGTGCAGCCGCTCATCGACGACTACCGCCAGGACCCCGCGACCGGGGCGCTGCTGCGCCAGCTGCTCGCGCCCTGAGCGCGCCGGCGGTAACCAGGGCACGCCACGACGTGCCCATGCGCTACCACTTGAAAAATCGCTACTAAGTGAACAGGACGGTTGCTTGATGAATGCATCTCAAGACCTTTCCCAGGCGTCGCTCGAGCGGCAGATCGATCGTGTGATCCAAGGCCTGACCGAGTTGCGCCACGATGGCCGCTTTCACGAACCGAACCTGGATGGTTCAGCCGGCGACTATGTCAGCTTCGACAGCTGGGAGTGGCCCCAGGGGGTCGGTCTCTATGGTGTCGTCAGGTTGTGGCAGCGCAGCGGTGACGACGCCCTGCGTCAACTGCTGGAGGGCTGGTACGAGCGCCAGCTCGAGCGCGGGCTGCCGCCGCTCAATGTCAATACCACGGCACCCATGCTGGCGCTGTCGGTGCTCTGGGCCGAGACCCGCGAGGCGCGCTGGAAGGCGGTGCTGGATGGTTGGGCGGACCAGCTCATGGCGACACTGCCGCGTACCCGTAGCGGCGGCTTCCAGCACGATGTCTCGGACAAGATCAATGATGACGAGCTGTGGGACGATACCCTGTTCATGGTCGCGCTGTTCCTGGCGCACTACGGCCGTGCCGCCGGACGCGAGGCGCTGGTCGAAGAGGCCAACCTGCAGTTCTTGTTGCACACCCACTATCTGAGCGAGCGCGAGAGCGGGCTGTGGTTCCATGGTTGGACCTTCGATGGTCATCACAACTTCGCACGTGCCCGCTGGGCCCGCGGCAACTCGTGGATCTCCGCCGGTCTGCTGGATTTTCTCGACATGGCCGACCTGCCGCCGGCTCTCGAGCGCTACTTCACTTGGGTGCTGCGCGCGCAGATGGAGACCCTGATCGACTACCAGTGCCCCAGCGGCGCCTGGCGCACGTTGATCGACGACCCCACCGCCTACGAAGAGATGTCTGCTACTGCGGCATTCGGCTATGCCTTCTTGAAAGGCGCGAGGCTGGGCTACGGCAATGCGCGCTGGGCACAGGCCGGGCAGCGGGCGCTGGCGGCGGTGGTCTCGAACATCGGCGCGGATGGCCAACTGGCGAACGTCTCCTATGGCACGCGCATGGGCCATACGCTCGATTTCTATCGCGAGATTCCCCTCCATCCCACCGCCTACGGCCAGTCCATGGCGCTGCTGTGCCTGGTCGAGGCGCTAGAGCACTGAATGGCTGGCGCCGGAGCCTCCCGGCGCCAGCGCTCTGCTTCCCTACCCCTCCCTCCGGTAATGCTCTCGTTTTCCCCTGCGCTACCTGCTCGCTTGAATTGACCGGCTAAACGGGAACGTTGATCGGTATGCTGGCCGTGGCCGCGCAGCCCCCGACGTTCCTCGCCACCCAGGCCGCGGGGCAGGCGGCGCGTTGAGGCGGCTTGTCGAGACGGCGCGCTTAGAGTTTTGGGCTATAACCATATTGCGCCGTTAGCGCAAGCACCATGTCTCACGCTATCGGACAATTGATTAAACGCTAACCGACGAACTAACCTCAGGCGACTGCCCGCTGGGCCGAGCCGTCAGCGGGCAAGGCGACAACGATAAACGGCCACAAGCCGACAAAGACAATGACAGCGACCGCTGTGCAGGAGAATCTCCAATGAAAAAGACGCTGCTGGCCGCCGGTGTGGCGGCCATGATGATGGGCGCGACCCCGGTCATGGCCAAGACGCTGGTCTACTGCTCCGAAGGCTCGCCGGAGGGCTTCGACCCCGCGATCTACACCACCAGCACCACCTTCGATGCGACCAGCGAGACGGTGTTCAACATGCTGGTGCAGTTCAAGCCGGGCACCACCGAGCTGGAGCCGGCCATCGCCAAGAGCTGGGAAGTCTCCGACGATGGCCTGAGCGTGACCTTCCACCTGCGCGATGACGTCAAGTTCCAGACCACCGACTTCTTCACCCCCAGCCGGCCGCTCAACGCCGACGACGTCATCTGGAGCTTCGAGCGCCAGATGGACAAGGGCAACCCCTACTACAAGCTCGCCAACGGCAACTTCGAGTACTTCAACGCGATGTCGATGGGTGAGCTGATCAAGTCGATCGAGAAGGTCGACGAGCACACCGTCAAGTTCGTGCTGACCGAGCCCAATGCGCCGTTCCTGGCCAACCTGGCGATGCCCTTCGCGTCGATCCACTCCCAGGAGTACGAACAGCAGCTGATCGACGAGGGCAAGCCGCAGCAGGCCAACCAGCAGCCGATCGGTACCGGCCCGTTCCAGTTCGTCGCTTATCGTGAAGACGCGGCGATCCGCTATCAGGCCAACCCGGACTACTTCCGCGGCAAGCAGCCGATCGACAATCTGGTCTTCGCCATCACCCCGGATGCCCAGGTGCGCTACCAGAAGCTGATGGCCGGCGAGTGCCAGGTGATGCCGTTCCCCAACCCGTCCGACGTCAAGGCGATGAAGCAGAACGACGCCATCCAGGTGCTGCAGGAGCCGGGACTCAACGTGGCGTATCTGGCCTACAACACCCAGGAGAAGCCGTTCGACCAGCCGGAAGTGCGCCGCGCGCTCAATATGGCGATCAACAAGCAGGCGATCATCGACGCGGTGTTCCAGGGCGCGGGGGAAGTGGCCAAGAACCCGATTCCGCCGACCATGTGGAGCTACAACGACGCCGTCAAGGATGACCCCTACGACCCCGAGAAGGCCAAGCAGATGCTCGCCGACGCCGGGGTCAAGAACCTGAAGATGGACATCTGGGCGATGCCGGTCCAGCGTCCCTACATGCCCAACGCGCGGCGCACCGCCGAGCTGATGCAGGCGGATCTGGCCAAGGTCGGGGTCGACGTCAATATCGTCACCTACGAGTGGGGCGAGTATCTCAAGCGCGCCTCCGCGGTCGACCGCAAGGGCGCGGTGATCCTGGGCTGGACCGGTGACAACGGCGATCCGGACAACTTCATGGGGACCCTGTTGAGCTGTGCCGGTGTCGGCGGTGCCAACCGTTCGCAGTGGTGCTACAAGCCGTTCGACGATCTGATCCAGCAGGCGCGTACGCTGAGCGATCAGGCCGAACGCGCCAAGCTCTACGAGAAGGCGCAGGTGATCTTCAAGCAGCAGGCGCCGTGGGACACCCTGGCCCACTCGACGGTGTTCATGCCGATCCGCAAGGAGGTCACCGGCTACGTGATCAATCCGCTGGGTCTGCATAGCTTCGAAGGCGTCGATATCCAAGAGTAACTCCCTCCCTTCGTGGTGCACGGGGCAGCCTGGCGGCTGCTCCGTGCCCGCGCATGACTAGTCAGACCCTCACTATGTTCAAGTTCATTCTGGTCAAGCTGGCGCAGCTGGTGCCGACCTTCATCGGCGTCACCATCGTGGCGTTCGCCTTCATTCGTCTGCTGCCGGGCGATCCGATCCTGCTGATGGCGGGCGAGCGCGGCATCTCCGCCGAGCGCTACGCCCAGCTACAGGCGCAGTTCGGCTTCGACCGGCCGCTGCCGGTGCAGTACTGGGAGTTCCTCAAGGGGCTCTTGCACGGTGACCTGGGCAACTCTCTGGTCACCCACTCGCCGGTGGTCGGCGAGTTCTTCAGCCGCTTCCCGGCGACCATGGAGCTGTCGCTGTTCGCGCTCGCCTTCGCCGTGATCATCGGCCTGCCGGCCGGGGTGCTGGCGGCGATCCGCCGTGGCAAGACGCTCGACCACACCGTGGTCGGCATCAGCCTGACCGGCTATTCGATGCCGATCTTCTGGTGGGGCCTTTTGCTGATCATGTTCTTCTCCGGCACCCTCGGCTGGACCCCGGTCTCCGGGCGCATCTCCTTCATGTACTTCATCGAGCCGGTCACCGGTTTCATGACCATCGACACCCTGCTCGCCGGCGACTGGGGCGCCTTCCTCTCCGCGCTGCACCATCTGATCCTGCCCGCCATCGTGCTCGGCACCATTCCGTTGGCGGTGATCGCGCGCCAGACCCGCTCCTCGATGCTCGAAGTGCTGGGCGAGGACTACGTGCGCACGGCGCGGGCCAAGGGGCTCTCCAGCTACCGCGTGATCATGGTGCACACCCTGCGCAATGCGCTGATCTCGGTGGTCACGGTGATCGGGCTGCAGGTGGGGCTGCTGCTGGCCGGGGCGATCCTGACCGAGACGATCTTCTCGTGGCCGGGCATCGGCAAGTGGATGATCGATGCGATCTCGCGGCGCGACTACCCCTCGGTGCAGGGCGGTCTGGTGCTGATCGCGTTCATCGTGATGATCGTCAATCTGCTGGTCGATCTCGCCTATGGGGTCATTAATCCGCGCATCCGTCATTGAGGACCCAAAAATGGCTGCAATTTCTACCCCTGCCGCGCCCGGGACGTTTCGCCATCAGTTGGGCGGCTTCTGGAAGGATTTCAGCGCCAGCCGCGGCGCCCTGGTCGGGCTGATCTTCATTGCGCTGATCTTTCTGGTGGCGCTGCTGGCGCCCTGGGTGGCGCCCCACGATCCGGCACTGCAGGACCGCTCGGCGCTGCTGGTGCCGCCGGTGTGGCACGCCGAGGGCAGCTGGCGCTATCTGCTGGGCACCGATGCGGTGGGCCGCGACATTCTCTCGCGGCTGATCTATGGCGCCCGCTACTCGCTCTCGATCAGCGCCATGGTGGTGCTGATCTCGATGTGTGGCGGCATCTTCCTGGGGCTGCTGGCGGGCTACTTCCGCGGCTGGGTCGAGACCGTGATCACCCGCGTGATGGACGTGGTGCTGGCTTTCCCCAGCCTGCTGCTGGCGCTGGGCCTGGTGGCGATCCTGAGCCCGGGGCTGACCAGCGCGATGATCGCCATCGCCCTGGTACAGCTGCCCTACTTCGTGCGCCTGACGCGCGCGGCGGTGATCGGCGAGAAGAGCCGCGAGTACGTCACCGCCAGCCGCCTGGCCGGGGCCGGCCATATGCGTCTGATGTTCAACACCCTGCTGCCCAACTGCATGGCGCCGCTGATCGTACAGGCAACGCTGTCGTTCTCCACCGCGATCCTGGATATCGCCGCGCTGGGCTTTCTGGGCATGGGCGTGCAGCCGCCGACCCCCGAGTGGGGCGCGATGCTGGCCAATGCGCGCGAGTTCATGGGGAGCGCCTACTGGGCGGTCACCTTCCCGGGGCTGGTCATTCTGCTGACCGTGCTGATGATCAACCTGATGGGCGACGGGCTGCGCGATGCGCTGGACCCGAAGATGAAACGATCGTGAGCGCGAGGTCCGCCCCCGGCGCTGAAGACCGGGGCGGGCGTGGCGACGCGACGAGGAGTTCACATGGCATTACTTGATATCGCAGGCCTGAGCGTGCGATTCCAGACCAACAGTGGCCTGTTCACGGCGGTCGAGAACGTCGATATCCAGGTGGATCACGGCGACGTGCTGTCGATCGTCGGCGAGTCCGGCTCGGGCAAGTCGGTCTCGATGCTGGCGACCATGGGGCTGCTGCCGTGGACCGCCCAGGTCAGCGCCGAGCGCATGGCCTTCGACGGCCAGGATCTGCAGCGTCTGAGTTCGCGTCAGCGCCGGCGCATCGTCGGCGGCGAGATGTCGATGATCTTTCAGGAGCCGATGAGCAGCCTGAATCCGTGCTTCACCGTGGGCACCCAGATCGACGAGATGATCAAGCAGCACAAGGGCGGCTCGCGCCGCGAGCGTCACGAGCGGGCGCTGGAACTGCTCGCCCAGGTGGGGATTCCCGACCCGGCGCGGCGGATCAAGGCGTATCCGCATCAGCTCTCCGGCGGCATGAGCCAGCGGGTGATGATCGCCATGGCGATCTCCTGCGATCCGCGGCTGCTGATCGCCGACGAGCCGACCACGGCGCTGGATGTCACCATTCAGGCCCAGATCCTCGAACTGCTGCTCAAGCTGCAGGAGGAGAAGGGCATGGCGCTGATCCTGATCACCCACGACATGGGCGTGGTCGCCGAGACCGCCAAGCAGGTGATCGTGCAGTACGCCGGGCGCCAGGTGGAGCAGCAGGAGGTGAGGTCGCTGTTCGCCCACCCGCGCCACCCCTATACCGAGGCGCTGCTCTCGGCCCTGCCGGAGCGCGCCGCGGGGCAGTCGCGGCTGCCGACCATCCCCGGCGTGGTGCCGGGCCAGCACGACCGCCCCACCGGCTGTCTGTTCAACCCGCGCTGCCGTTACGCCACCGACCACTGCCGCGAGGTGGAGCCGGTGGCGGCGCCGGATGACCCGGCGCGCACGCTGTGCCACTACCCGCTCGGGCGGCCGGATGGCGAGGCGTCATCCGACCCTTCCCCCGGCGTCTCGCCCGAGGCGTCTTCCCCCTCGCGACCGGAGGTGCGTCCATGAGCCGTGAAGCGGTACTGCGCGCGCGTCACCTGACGCGCTACTACGAGATCAAGGGCGGGCCGTTCTCCAGGCCGGCCACGGTCAAGGCGCTCAACGAGGCCTCGTTCGAGCTGTTCGCCGGGCAGACGCTGGCGGTGGTCGGCGAGTCGGGCTGCGGCAAGTCGACCCTGGCGCGGGTGCTGACGATGATCGAGCCGCCCACCAGCGGCGAGCTCAGCATCAACGGCCAGGCGGTGGCGCTCAAGCCGGGCCAGCGCCCGCCGGCGGCGCTGCGCCGCGAGGTGCAGATCATCTTCCAGAACCCCTATGGCTCGCTCAACCCGCGCAAGACCGTGGCGACCATGCTGGAGGAGCCGCTCAAGCTCAACCGCCGCGAGATGAGCGCAAGCCAGCGCCGCGCCGCCGCGCTGGAGATGATCGAGAAGGTGGGCCTGCGCCCCGAGCACGCCGATCGCTACCCGCACATGTTCTCCGGCGGCCAGCGTCAGCGTATCGCGATCGCCCGCGCGCTGATGCTCAACCCTAAGATCCTGGTGCTCGACGAGCCGGTCTCGGCGCTGGATCTGTCGATCCAGGCCCAGGTGCTCAATCTGCTCGCGGATCTACAGGATGAGTTCGGGCTGGCCTACGTGTTCATCTCCCACGATCTCTCGGTGGTGCGGCGCATCGCCGACGACGTCATCGTGATGTACTTCGGCCAGCCGGTGGAGACGGGGCCGGCGGAGACGGTTTTCAGCCAGCCGCGCCACCCCTACACCCAGGCGCTGTTCTCGGCCACGCCGGTGGCCGACCCCAACCGGCGCCGCGAGCGGGTACGGCTAAAAGGCGAGCCGCCGTCACCGCTGGCGCCGCCGCCGGGCTGCCCGTTCGCCCCGCGCTGCCATCGTGCCACCGAGGCCTGCACCCGCACCGACCCGCCGCTGGAGCCGGTGGACGACACGGTCAGCGTGGCCTGTATCCACGTCGAGACCCGGGGCGCGCAGGCGGCGTCCTGATCCCAGCAGAGCGATACCGTCTCAGGCGATGCGCGATGTCGCTGCTGATGTCTCGGCGACAAGACGCGCCCGCCGTGCCAGACGCCGCTCTTCGGCGTCGAACAGGTGCAGCGGGCCGTCGACGCCGAGGCGGATCTCGCTGCCCTCACGCAGTGCCGCGGCCTCCAGCGTGGCCAGCGGCAGCCGCGCGGTGAGCGGGGCGTCGAGCCCCGGCAGGCGGCAGTAGGCCAGCGCATCCACCCCCAGGCGTTCGATCATCTCCAGGGTGACCGCGAACTCGCCCTGCGGGTCGAGGCGCAGATGCTCCGGGCGTACGCCCAGGGTGGCGGCACGCGCGGGCGCCTTGACCTCCGCGTTCGCCGCCGTATCGGCCCTGGCTTCGGCCTCGAGGGCGTCTGTTTCGAGGATCAGGCCGCCGGGCAGCCGTGCTCTGCCGTCGCTGTGGGTCACCGGCAGCAGGTTCATCGCCGGTGAGCCGATGAAGCGCGCCACGAAGCAACTGGCGGGCGTCTCGAACAGGCTCATCGGAGTGCCGATCTGCTCGATGCGGCCGTCGCGCATGACGACCAGACGGTCGGCCAGGGTCATCGCCTCGACCTGGTCGTGGGTGACATAGAGCATGCTCGCGCCCAGGCGCTGCTGCAGGCGTCGAATCTCCAGGCGCATCTGCACGCGCAGCGCGGCATCGAGGTTGGAGAGCGGCTCGTCGAACAGGAACACGCGCGGCTCGCGCACGATCGCCCTGCCCATCGCCACGCGCTGGCGCTGGCCGCCGGAGAGCTGGCGCGGGCGGCGTTCGAGCAGCGCCTCGATGCCCAGCAGGGTCGCGGCCTCGCGTACCCGGCGCGTGATCTCCTCGCGCGGGCGCTTCTGCAGCTTGAGCGCATAGGCCATGTTGTCGAACACGCTCATGTGCGGGTAGAGGGCGTAGTTCTGGAATACCATCGCCACCCCGCGCTGGGCCGGCTCCAGGCGGTTGGCCAGCGTCCCGCCGATCTCCAGCTCGCCATCACTGATAGTCTCGAGCCCCGCCACCAGCCGCAGGAAGGTCGACTTCCCGCAGCCCGAGGGGCCCACCACGACCATCAGCTCGCCACTTTCCAGGGTCAGATCGATACCGTCGACGGCGCGCTGGCCGCCCTTGTAGGTCTTGCCGAGCTGGCGGCATGTCAGCGTGGCCATGGGATGAGTCTCTTGGCGTTTGGGGTCACTTTTCGGCATCGGTCAGCCCACGCACGAAGAAGCGCTGCATGGCGACGATCACCACCACCGGCGGCAGCACCGTGAGCAGCGTCATCGCGGTGGCCAGTTGCCAGGGCGGCAGGGTGTCGGTGGACTGCACCAGATTCTTCAGACTGATCACGGCGGTGGCGTGATCCGGCGAGTTGGCCGCCAGCAGCGGCCACAGGTACTGGTTCCAGCTATAGATGAACATGATCACGAACAGCGCCGCGAGGTTGGTCCGCGACAGCGGCAGCACGAAATCCTTGAGAAAGCGCAGCGGCCCGGCGCCATCCAGCCGTGCCGCCTCGAACAGCTCCGACGGCAGGCTCAGAAAGCACTGGCGCAGCAGGAAGGTGGCGGTGGCCGAGGCGATCAGCGGCAGGATCATCCCGGCGTAGGTATCGATCAGCCCGAAGCGCGCCACCACGCCGTAGGTCGGCACGATGCGCACTTCCACCGGCAGCATCAGGGTGACGAAGATCAGCCAGAAGCAGAGCGTGCGGCAGGGAAAGCGGAAGAACACGATGGCATAGGCGGCCAGCAGCGAGATCGCGATCTTGCCCAGGGCGATACCCAGCGCCATCACCAGCGAGTTGCCGAGCAGGCGCAGGGCGCTGACGCCGAGCCCGGGCATCGGCTGCGACAGTAGCTGCCAGTAGTTGGCCAGCCCCTGGTCGCCGAACCACAGCGGGGCGATGCCGTTCTGCAGATCCGCGGCACTATGGGTGGAGGCGGTGAGCGCGAGCCACAGCGGTAGCCCGAAGATCACCACGCCAATGATCAGCAGCAGGTGAGTGAGGCCGTCGAGGCCGGGGCGACGATAGCGCATCAGTAGGCGACCTTGCGTTCGAGATAGCGGAACTGGATGAAGGTGAGCACCCCGACCAGCAGCATCAGCAGCACCGACTGGGCGCTGGAGCCGCCCAGGTCGCGGCCCACGAAGCCATCCTCGTAGAGCTTGTAGACCAGCGTGCGGGTGGCGCCGCCGGGGCCGCCCAGGGTGGTGTTGTCGATGGTGGCGAAGGTCTCGAACAGCACGTAGACGCTGTTCATCACCAGCAGGAAGAAGGCGGTCGGCGACAGCAGCGGCAGGGTGATGCCGAAGAAGCGCCGAAACGGCCCGGCGCCGTCGATGGCGGCGGCCTCGAGCAGCGAGGCGGGGATCATCTGCAGCCCGGCGAGAAAGAACACGAAGTTATAGCTCATCTGCTGCCAGATCGAGGCGATCACCACCAGCGCCAGCGCCTGGCCGGGGTCGAGCTGGGCATCCCAGTGCACGCCGAAAGCGGCCAGGGCGTGGGTCAGCACGCCGAGCACCGGGTCGAACATGAACAGCCACAAAAGCCCTGCCACCGCCGGTGCTACCGCATAGGGCCAGGTGAGCAGCACGCGGTAGAGCTTGGCGCCGTGGAGCACGCGGTCGGCGAGGACCGCCAGCAGCAGTGCCAGACCCATGGCGCCCGCCGCCACCAGCAGGCTGAACAGCGCGGTGACGCCGAAGGCGTGCCAGTAGCCGGGGGAGCTGAGCACATGCTGAAAGTTGGCGAGCCCGACGAAGCGCTCACCGAGGCCGAAGGCATCCTGCACGTAGAACGCCTGACGCACTGACTCGGCGGCGGGCCAGAAGAAGAAGATGGCAACCACCGCGAGCTGGGGCGCCAGCAGCAGCCAGGGAGTGACGGAGTGACGTTCGAAAGTGGTCATCTTGATCGGCACAGCGGGCGGCTTGCGCCGCCCGCTTTCAGGGACTCGACAGGAGAGAAGGACATCTCAGGCGCTTAGGGTTTGGACACAAGGTCAGCGCGCGCAGATCGTTTGCGTACGCAGCCCTAGTTCGAGACGCTGCGCTCGAACTGCTCGAGCTCCGCATTGCCACGCTTGGCGGCCTCGGTCAGTGCCTGGGCGGCGGGCTCGCTGCCGTTGAACGCTTTCTCCAGCTGCTCGGCGATGATGTTGCGGATCTGCGGCATGTTGCCCAGACGCAGGCCGCGGCCGTTGTCATCCGGCGTGCCCCGGGTCAGCTGGTCGATCGCCACGCTGGCGCCCGGCGTCTTGGCGTAGAAGCCCTCTTCTTTCAACTGCTGATAGGCGGCAGTGGTGATCGGCACATAGCCGGTGAAGCTGGCCCAGTCGGCCTGTATCGCCGGCGAGGAGAGGAAGTTGAGGAACTCGGCCACGCCTTTGTAGACCTTGTCCGACTGGCCCTGCATGACCCACAGCGAGGCGCCGCCGATGATCGAGTTGCGGGGCTGGCTCACCGCTTCGGCGTCATAGGGCAGCGGGGCGATGCCGAAGGTGAACTTGCCCTTGGCGGCTTCCTGGATACCCGCACGCGAGGCGGAGGAGGTGGTCAGCATGGCGCAGCGCCCCGACTGGAAACGCTTGGTGCCGTTGTCGGCGCGGCCGCCATACTCGAAGGCGTGGCTCTTCTGCCACTCGGCCAGATCCTGGATATGCCCCACCGTGGCCGGCTGCTTGTCGAACACCAGGCGGGCGTCGGTACCATTGAAGCCGTTGGCCTGGGTGGCGAAGGGCACATCGTTGATCGCGCTGAAGTTCTCCAGCTGGGTCCAGCTCGGCCAGGCGGTGGTCAGACCGCACTCGGCGGCGCCGCTCTCGACCAGCTTGTGGGCGTCCTTGCCGACCTCGGCCCAGGTCTTGGGCGGCGTCTCGATGCCGGCCTTGGCGAAGGCGTCCTTGTTGTAATAAAGCACCGGGGTGGAGGAGTTGAAAGGCATCGACAGCATGTGGCCGTCGCGCGAGGTGTAGTAGCTCTTCACCGCCGGAAGGAAGGCGTCGGGATCGAACGCCGTGCCGGTGTCCTGCATCAACTGGTAGACCGGATAGATCGCGCCCTTGGCGTTCATCATCGTCGCCGTGCCGACCTCGAACACCTGGGTGATCGCCGGTGCCTGGCCGGCGCGGAAAGCAGCGATGGTCGCGGTCAGATTATCGCTGTAGCTGCCCTTGTAGACGGGCTTGACCACATAGTCGTCCTGGGAGGCGTTGAACTCGTCGGCGATGGCGTTGACCTTCTCGCCGAGCACGCCCTCCATGGCGTGCCACCAGGTGATGGTGGTGGCCGCCTGGGCCGAGGTGGAGAGAGAGAGCGCGGTGACAGCGACGAACGGAAGCAGCATAGGGGTAAGGCGCACGGTACATCTCCTGACAGAGCGTTACAGGGTGTGGTGCGTACGCTAGGACGACAAGATGTCAGGAGCGTGGCATTCGAATGTCATTTGAATGACAGCGCTTTGACCGGGCGGTGACGTGGCGATGAAGGCAGGGCGCTGCGTGCCCCGCCGTCATCTCTCAGGTCGTTGCCTGGGGGGCCTCCGGCGTGCGTTCGATCATCCGCTCGAAGGTGCGCAGACGTTTGACGATCGACAGCAGTTCGATGATGGTCGACCAAGAGTTGACCAGATACTGGAAGGAGTCGCGCACCTGGCCGAAGACGTTGAGGATCTGCTGCAACAGGCCCAGGGTCAGCTTGCCGGCGACGATCGAGGGCGCCAGCACGATGAAGGCAAAGACCGCATCCGCCTGCAGGTAGAAGATGCGCGCGATATTGAAGTAGGCATAGTGCCAGTAGAGCCGGAAGTAGTTGCGCCGCACCGCCTGAAAAAGCTCCGCTACCGTGGCCGGGCGGGCGCGCTCGGCGGCGTCCTCGCCGTAGACCAGCTCCTTGCGGTAGGCCGCCTCCACGCGCTGATTGCGAAACTCCAGCCCCGGTAGCTTGACCCCTGCCAGTGCCAGGAACAGGGTACCGAACAGCGACCAGGCGACCGCCGACCACACCAGGGCGTTGGAGACGTGCCCGACCAGCGGCAGTTCGGTGATGTGCTGGGACATCGTTACCAGCAGCGGCAGGAAGGCGATCAGCGTCAGCACCGACTTGAGCAGACTCACCCCCAGCCCCTCCAGCGTGGTGGAGAAACGCATGGTGTCCTCCTGCACGCGCTGAGCGGCCCCCTCGACATGGCGCAGGCGCGACCAGTGGTGCATGTAGTAGTCGTTCATCGCCCAACGCCAGCGGAAGATGTAGTGGCTGACGAAGAACAGGTTGAACACCCCCACCGTGACCGCGACGAAGGCGATACCGGCGAAGGCGAGCATTTCGCCGTAGAGATCCGCCGCGCTCACCGCGCCGTCGCCGCTCAGCGCCCGCTGCACCATGTCCCAGAACGGCCCGTACCAGGCGTTGACCGCGACGCTGGTCTGGACCGAGAAGTAGGTCAAGAACACGATCAGCGCGCTGCCGAGGATCGACCAGCGCTGCCAGCGGTGCGGGCTTAAGCGGAACCAGGCGGCGGCGAAGAGCGCCGTGCACAGGATGTAGTAGAGGTAGAACCACAAAAACGACGGCGCCCAGAAGCGCGAGACATCGATCGGCAGCTCGGCGCCGGGGGCGAGCGGGGGCAGGCCGATGACGGCACCCCAGGCGTTGGCGGTGGTGTCCCACAGCCCCAGGCACAGCAGCGACCAGACGAGTGCGCTGAGCGAGAGCAGCGCGGGTCGAGGAAAGAAGGATCGAAACACGGTGACATCCTGCGCGGCGATGGGAGCGGGCCCGGCATCTTGAGGCCCTCTCCATCGACCGTGACGCCCGCGTTACGTTCCCTTACGGGTCGCGGTCTCAGGTGATGTCGACCTGATAGCGAAAGGTCTCGGCATTGCCCAGGGTGCGGCGAAACTCCAGCGGCGTGCCGTCGTAACCCAGCGCCAGGCGTTCGATGTTCACCACCGGCGCCCCCTCGGCGATCTCCAGCGCCGCGGCGGTGTGGGCGTCGGCGGTCTCCACGGTGAGGGTCTCGCGCGCCGAGGCCACCAGCTGGCCGCACTGGGTCTCGTAGAAGGGGTAGAGCAGGTTCTCGAACGCCTCCGGGTCCACCGACATCAGCCGGTCGAAGCGCGCCGCCGGCAGCCAGATCTCCTCCCGCGAGACGTTGCTGCCGCCGATCTGGCGCAGCCGTTCGAGCTTGATCACCTCGCTCCCCGGGGCGAGGTCCAGCGCCTTGGCCACGTTCTCCGGGGCCTGGGCACGCGTTCGGCTCAGAATCCGGCTGGTGGGTACTTGGCGCTCGCCGAGCGCATCCACCTGGCGGAAGAAACGGAACAGGGAGCCCTGGAAGTTGGGGCGCCGAATGAAGGTGCCGCGCCCCTGGCTGCGCTCCATCAGGCCGTCCTGGACCAGGGTATCCACGGCCTTGCGCAGGGTGCCCACCGCGACGCCGTACTGCTTGGTCAGCTCGGCTTCGGTGGGGATGGCGATGCCGGGTGCCCACTCCCCGGAAGCGATGCGCGAGAGCATATCGTCGCGCAGGCGTTGATAGAGCGGCAGACGTTCGTCGGTCTGCAGGCTCGACGTTCTCATCACGTTAGGTTCCCTGCCTGTTATTGATTTCAATGTATCACCTTTAGTCGTAGGTAAAGAAAACTGCGACTAAAAGCGTGTATGCTGTCGATTGATCTATTCATATAGATGAATGGATGAGTCGAAGCGGTCGGACAAGGGCTGATTGCATAGGCTTATATCATGTGATTCAAGGATTTTATGATGCATTCTACTGCTAAAGTCGTAACGGGCGTGGATACCCATGCTCACATCTTCCAGCGCGATCTGCCGCTGGTGGAGGGCCGGCGCTATAGCCCGGACTACGACGCCAAGGTGGAAACGTATCTGGCCCATCTGGACCGCTGTGGCCTGTCCCACGGTGTCCTGGTGCAGCCGAGCTTCCTCGGTACCGACAACGACTATCTGTTGGCGGCACTGCGCCGCTACCCCGAGCGGCTGCGCGGCACCGCGGTGGTCGAACCGACGATCTCTGCGGCTGCGCTGGATGCGCTCGACGCCGCCGGGGTGGTCAGCGTGCGTCTCAACCTGATCGGCAAGACGCTCGACGATTACGCCGCGGCGCCGTGGCAGGGCTTCTTCACGGAGCTGGCCCGGCGCCGCTGGTCGGTGGAGATCCAGCGCGGAATGGAAGATCTCGATGACGTGGTGGCGCCGATCCTGGACGCCGGCTGCGACGTGGTGATCGATCACTTCGGCCTGCCGGGCGGCGAAATCGATCCGGTGAATCCGGCACATCGTGCACTACTGACGCGGATGGCGCACCAGCCGCTGTGGGTCAAGCTCTCGGCCACCTACCGCAGCCGGTCGAGCCTGGATCAGGCGAGCCGCTCGATCGAGCGGCTGCGCGACGCCTACGGCCACAGCGAGAACCTGCTGTGGGGCAGCGACTGGCCGCACACCCGCTTCGAGGCGGACACCGACTACGACGCCCAGTTCGCGCTGCTGGAGAAGCTGCTGCCTGACCCGCAAGAGCGCCGCCAGGTGCTGGTCGACAACCCGGCGCGGCTGTTTCGGATCGCGCTGGCGGGCGAGTGAGCGCCCGCTTGCGCAGACACGCCAACAACATCACTCCGGGAGCCGGACGCGCCGGTACCGGGATCACGCACGAGGGGAACTGACATGATGAGTCTGCTGGTGGTGGGGGCGATCATCGTCTCCATCGTTCTCGGCTACCGCTTCAAGCTCAACATCGGGCTGTTCGCGATCGCCTTCGCCTACCTGATCGGCTGCTTCGGCATGGGCATGAGCCCCAAGGAGGTGATCGCCACCTGGCCGCTGAAGATCTTCTTCATCATCTTCTCGGTCTGCCTGTTCTACAGTTTCGCCATCGTCAACGGCACCCTGGAGAAGCTCGCCGAGCATCTGATGTACCGCTGCCGCAACGTGCCCAGCCTGATGCCGTTCGCGATCTTTCTCGCCGCCACGGTGATCTCCGGGCTCGGCGCCGGCTACTACACCGTGCTGGCGTTCATGGCACCGATCACCCTGCTGCTGTGCAACCGCACCGGTCTTAGCCTGATCGTCGGGGGGATGGCGGTGAACTACGGCGCGCTGGCCGGGGCCAACTTCGTCTCCAGCCAGAGCGGGATCATCTTCCGCACCCTGATGACCAGTTCTGGCGTCTCCGACAACCAGGCCTTCATCAATGCCCTGGGCATCTTCGCCAGCACCCTGATCGTGCCGGTGGTGGTGCTCGCCGGGCTGATCGTGGTGGGGCGCCGGCGCGGCAGCGCGGTGGCCTCGCTGGAGCACATCGAGCGTCCCGCGCCGCTCAACCGCGAGCAGAAGACCACCCTGACGCTGACGTTGATCATGATGGCCACGGTGCTGCTGCCGCCGATCGCCAGCCTGCTGCTGCCCGGCAATGCCGCGATCGCCTTCGTCAACGCCAAGGTCGATATCGGCCTGATCGCCAGCGTGTTCTCGGTCATCGCGCTGCTGCTCAAGCTGGGCGACGAGCGCCAGGCGATCGCCTCGCTGCCGTGGGGCACCATCATCATGATCTGCGGGGTCGGCATGCTGATCTCGGTGGCGATCAAGGCCGGCACCATCGATCTGCTGGGGTCGTGGATCGGCACCAACATCCCGCCGGCGCTGATTCCGGTCGCCTTCGGCGTGGCGGCGGCGCTGATGTCGCTGTTCGCCAGCACCCTGGGCGTGGTCACCCCGGCGCTGTTCCCGCTGGTGCTGCCGATCGCCAACACCCTGGCCATCGACCCGATGATCATCTTCATCGCCATCGTGGTCGGCGCCCAGGCCACCTCGATCTCGCCGTTCTCCTCCGGTGGCAGCCTGATCCTCGGCTCCTGCCCCGATGACCGCGCGCGTGCCGGGCTGCTGCCCAAGCTGCTGTTCCGCGCCGCGCCGCTGGGCTTCGTCGCGGCGATGGTGTTCAACCTGCTGCTGACCTTCGTGTTCTAACGTTCACATGAAAAGTCGGCGAGCACAGTACTTTTCAGGAAGTGCCTGACGCGCCGGCGACAGGACCAACCGCCAGGGGCGGCATCATCGATGCCGCCCCTGGTGTTTCTGAATCGGTGTTTCTGAGTCGGTGTTTCTGGATTGCGCCTCTGGACGCGTGTCCCTGGCGCCTCGAGTGCCAGAGCGCGGGGTTCGCGACGAGGCTCAGCCGCTCAGCGCGGCGGGCATGGGGGCCAGCTCGCCGCTGATGCGCTCGTAGAGACGTGCCAGTTGCAGCAGGCCCCAGTCGTCGCGCGGGGCGCCGATCAACTGCAGCCCCATCGGCAGGCCCCGGGCATCGACGCCGGCGGGCACGCTGATCGCGGGCAGACCCGCCAGCGAGGCGGGCACCACCACCTCCATCCAGCGGTGGTAGGTATCCATGGTGCGGCCGTCGATGGTCTCGGGCCAGGGCGTGTCGAGGGCGAACGGGAATACCTGAGCGCTGGGCATGGCGACGTAGTCGACCCGTTCGAAGAGGGCGCACCAGGCGCGATAGATCTCACTGCGGCGCACATTGGCCGCGTGGATGTCCTGGGCCGAGAGCGCGAGCCCGCGAGCGACCTCCCATTGCGCCTCCGGCTTGAGCTGGTGGCGGCTGTCGGGGTCGGCGTAGTACCCGCCGAGACTGCCGCACACCGCCCAGTGGCGCAGGGTGGTCCAGCTCTGCCACTGGGCCTCGGGCGAGTACGGCAGGGCCGCCGGTTCGATCCGGCAGCCGCCCGCTTCCAGCCGCTGCAGCGCGCTTTCGCACAGCGCGAGCACCCCCGGCTCCAGCGCCAGGTGCCCCGACCAGTCCCCCAGCCAGGCGATACGCAGGCCATCGCCGTCGCGCTCGAGCGCCGCCGCCGGATCTTGCCCGGTGGGCAGCAGCGCTTCACCCAGCGACAGCGGCGCGCGGCGGTCGTAGCCCGCCTGCACGGCGAGCAGGCGGGCCACGTCCTCGACGCTGCGGCCCATGGGGCCGTTGGTGGCAAGCTGCTGGCCGAACGCCTCCGGCGCCAGACCGGGGACGCGCCCGAACGAGGGGCGCAGGCCGATCACCTGGTTGAAGGCGGCGGGGTTGCGCAGCGAGCCCATCATGTCGCTGCCGTCGGCCACCGGCAGCAGGCGCATGGCCAGCGCGGCGGCGGCACCGCCGCTGGAGCCGCCGGCGGTGCGGGTCGGCGCGTGGGCGTTGCGGGTGGCGCCGAACACCGGGTTGTAGGTGTGCGAGCCGAGCCCGAACTCCGGCGTATTGGTCTTGCCGATCACGATGGCCCCGGCGGCGCGCATACGCGCGACCATCAGGCTGTCGGCGTCGGCGCGATGATCGCGGCACAGCGGCGAGCCCTGCATGGTGGGCAGCCCCTGCACGTCGGAGAGATCCTTGATCGCCTGGGGCACGCCGTGCAGCCAGCCGCGCGAGCGCCCGGCGGCGAGTTCGCGGTCGGCCGCCTCCGCCTCCGCCAGCAGTGTCGCCGAAGGGCGCCGGGAGACGAGCGCATTGAGCGACGGGTTGGCGGCATCGATATGCGCCAGATAGGCCGCCATCACGTCGCGGCACGATACCTCGCGGGCGTGTATTCGCCGGGAGAGCGTGGTGGCGCTCCAGGTGACGATCTCATCGAGCGCGTGCGCGATGGTGGGGCCGGCGTTGGCGTGGGGCATGCGCGTCTCCTCGCTGGGTGGGTGACGGGAAGCCGCCAGCATACCCCAGGGCGATGGCCCTCAGCCGGCGTGGAACAGCTCGCTGTAGGCGCTGAGCGCCGGGGCGCCGCCGAGATGGGCGTAGAGCACCCGGGAGCCGGCGGGAAATTCGCCGCGGCGTACCTTGTCGATCATGCCGTGCATCGACTTGCCCTCGTAGACCGGGTCGGTGAGCACGCCCTCGAGCCGGCCGCAGAGGCGGATGGCCTCCAGGGTGCCGTCGTTGGGCAGGCCGTACTCGGGATGCCCGAAGCGGGTGTCGAGGATCACATCCTCGGCCTCGATCGGTTGGCCGAGGTCGACCAGCTCGGCGGTATTCTGGGCGATACGCAGGATCTGGGCGTGGGTCCGCTCCGGCTTGGCCGAGGCGTCGATGCCGATGACTCGACGCGCCCGGCCATCGGCGGCGAAGCCCACCACCATGCCGGCCTGGGTGCTGCCGGTCACCGAGCAGACCACGATGTAGTCGAAGGTGAAGCCCAGCTCGCGCTCCTGCTGGCGCACCTCTTCGGCGAAGCCGACGAAGCCGAGGCCGCCGTAGGGGTGTTCGGAGCAGCCGGCGGGGATCGGATAAGGCTTGCCGCCGCGCGCTCGCACGTCCTCCAGCGCGCGCTCCCAGCTCGCGCGGATGCCGATATCGAAGCCCGCCGGGTCGAGGCGCACGTCGGCGCCCATGATGCGTGACAGCTCGATGTTGCCGACCTTGTCGTAATGGCTGTCGTCGTAGTTGACCCAGTTCTCCTGCACCAGCACGCACTCGAGGCCGAGATGCGCGGCCACCGCGGCGACCTGGCGGGTCTGGTTGGACTGGATGCCGCCGATCGAGACCAGGGTGTCGTAGCCGCCCTCGAGCACTTCCGGAATCAGGTATTCGAGCTTGCGCGTCTTGTTGCCGCCGAAGGCGAGCCCGCTGTTGCAGTCTTCGCGCTTGGCGTAGAGCTCGACCTCGCCACCGAGATGCTCGCTCAGGCGCTTGAGCGGGGTGATCGGAGAGGGGCCGAAGGTGAGGGGATAGCGGGGAAAACGATCGAGTCTCATGGGGTCACCGGATTGTCGTTGTGATGGCAGCGGCAAGACCGCTGGTCGCGGGAATGCGATGCCTGGGTGCTTGGCAGACAGTGCCTAAAACGCTATCAGGAAAGCCGATTGGTAAGGTTGCAAGTTGCGATCTTTTTTCGGACTGATATGAGTAATAAGTGGAGTTATGTCATCGATAGTTGTGCTAAAAATAACTGACGCACAATAAAATTAAGCTGAGGTGTTGCCATGACGCTCTCTGACGCCGCCGAGGCGCCGCCGCTGGATCGTATCGACCGTCAGATCCTCGACGTGCTCCAGCACGACGCCTCGCTCTCCAACGTGGCGCTGGCGGAGCGGGTCAATCTCAGCCCACCGGCGTGTCTGCGCCGGGTCGAGCGGCTCAAGCGCAGCGGCCTGATCAAGGAGGT
Source organism: Salinicola endophyticus (assembly GCF_040536835.1). Lineage (NCBI taxonomy): Bacteria > Pseudomonadati > Pseudomonadota > Gammaproteobacteria > Oceanospirillales > Halomonadaceae > Salinicola > Salinicola endophyticus. The sequence goes on along the minus strand of NZ_CP159578.1, from coordinate 4,012,867 downwards.
GGTGGCGGTGCTCGACGCCGAGCGCCTGAACGCCGGCATGGTGGTGGTGATCGGCGTGGTGCTGGATCGCTCCACGCCGCAGTCGTTCGCCGACTTCGAGGCGGCGGCGCGGCATATCTCCGGCTGCATGGCGTGCCATCTGGTCACCGGCGAGTTCGACTACTTCCTGATGATCCGCACCCGCGACAGCCAGAGCTTCAACCGCCTGCACGCCGAGCAGCTCATCTATCTGCCCGGTGTGCGCCAGATCCGCTCCTTCATGGGGCTGCGTGAGGTGCTCTCGAGTACCCGGATTCCGCTGGGGCGCTGAGGGGCTCGCTGGCGGGCAGGGCATCGACGTCTGCACGTCACAGCTCGCCACGGTGAGGGGCGCCCCAGCCGCGCGCCAGGCTGGTCCGTGTGTTCCTAGGCTTTGGGCTAAGGTATAACGGCACTATAGTATGATGTATGACAACATCATCGACATCGAGCCTGCCGCTGATGCGTCGGCAGGTATGTGATGTCGACAGGGCGCTGCCGGCGTCTATCCATGTCAGCCCTTGTCCCCATATCAGCCCTTATGCCCGTGCCAGCCCTTAGCGAGGAATCCAGGTGAATTTTTCCAGAGACGCGCTCAAAGCCTCCATCACCGACGGTCTGCTCTCCTTTCCGGTGACCGACTTCGATGCCCACGGCCAGTTCGATGCCGAGAGCTACCGCCGGCGGCTCGCCTGGCTCAAGGACTACGACGTGTCGGCGCTGTTCGTCGCTGGGGGGACCGGGGAGTTCTTCAACCTGACGCTGGATGAGTATCGCGAGATCGTCACCATCGCGGTGGAGGTCCTGGGTGGCCACGTGCCGATCATCGCCAGCGCCGGGCAGAGCGCCGAACTGGCCAAGGCGCATGCCAAGGCGGCGCAGGACGCGGGCGCCGACGGCATCCTGCTGATGCCCCCCTACCTCACCGAGTGCCCGCAGGCGGGCATCGTCGAGTATGCCGCCAGCGTATGCGAGTCCACCGAGCTGGGGGTGATCTATTACAACCGTGCCAATGGCGTGCTCGATGTCGACGGCGTCAAGGCGCTGGCCGAGCGCTGCCCCAACCTGGTCGGCCTCAAGGACGGCAAGGGCGACATGCAGTCGCTCAACATCACCATCAAGACGCTGGGCGAGCGCCTGGCCTACGTTGGTGGCGTGCCCACCGCCGAGATCATCGCCGAAGCGTATCTGGCGATCGGCGTCAGCACCTACTCGTCGGCGGTGTTCAACTTCGTGCCGGCGCTGGCGGTGAAGTTCTATCGGGCGCTGCGTGAGGGTGACCACGCCTTCGTGCGCCGCGTCACTCAGGAGTTCTTCATTCCCTTCGTCGGCCTGCGCGATACCACCAAGGGCTATGCGGTGAGCCTGATCAAGGCCGGCGCCGGACTGGTCGGCTACCCCGCGGGCGATGTGCGCGCGCCGCTGGTGATGCCCAGCGCCCAGGAGCTGGAGACGCTGAGACGGCTGATCGAACACGCCGAGCGTCTGTGATCCCTGCGGCCGCCGGTGGCCGCTGTCGCTATCTAAGCGCCGCCCATCGCCGGCGGCCGCTGTCGTTCACTCCATTTGGCCCGACCGACGCCGGGCCGTCTCGCTCTCACCGCTGGAGGCGCCATGCCCAGCCACGCCACGACCATGAATGCCAAGCCCAGGCACGCCACACCGACCATCACCGCCATGCGGGTGATTCCGGTCGCCGCCCGCGACAGCATGCTGCTCAATATCGGCGGGGCCCACGCGCCCTGGTTCACCCGCAATCTGGTGATCCTCGAAGATAGCGCCGGCCACGTCGGGGTCGGCGAGGCGCCGGGGGGCGAGACCATCCAGCGCTCGCTGGAGCAGGCCCGCGAGCGCGTACTCGGGCAGTCGCTGGGCCAACTGCGCGGGGTGGTGGCGTCACTCCACGCGCGCGGGCGCAGTGCCGATTTCGAGGACTTCGGCCGTGGCTCCTGGACCTTCGAGTTGCGTATCAACGCAGTGGCAGCGCTGGAAGCGGCGCTGCTCGATCTGCTGGGCCAGTTCCTCGGCGTGCCGGTGGTGGATCTGCTGGGAGACGGGCGCCAGCGCGAGCATGTCGAGGTGCTCGGCTATCTCTTCTTCATCGGCGACGGCCACGCTACGCCGCTCGACTATCGGCGCGGCAGCGCGTCTGCCGGCGCTGGCTCGGGGCACGACTGGTATCGCCTGCGCGACCAGCCGGCGATGACGCCGCAGGCGATCGTCGAGCAGGCCCAGGCCGCGCATGATCGCTACGGCTTCCGTGACTTCAAGCTCAAGGGCGGGGTGCTGCCGGGGGCGCAGGAGATCGAGGCGGTCAGCGCGCTGCACGCGGCATTCCCCGAAGCGCGCACCACGCTCGACCCCAACGGCGCCTGGTCCCTCGACGAAGCGATCCGGCTGTGCCGCGACCTGCATGGCGTGCTCGCCTATGCCGAGGATCCCTGTGGTGCCGAGCAGGGCTTTTCCGGGCGCGAGATCCTGGCCGAGTTCCGCCACGCCACGGGGCTGCCGGTGGCCACCAACATGGTCGCCACCAACTGGCGCGAGATGGCCCACGCGCTGATGCTGCGCGCGGTGGACATTCCGCTCGCCGACCCGCACTTCTGGACCCTCTCCGGCGCCGTGCGCGTCTCCCAGCTGTGTCAGGATCACGGCATGACCTGGGGCTCTCACTCCAATAATCACTTCGATGTCTCGCTGGCGATGTTCGCGCATGTCGGCGCGGCGGCGGTGGGCCGGGTGAGCGCACTCGATACCCACTGGATCTGGCAGGAGGGTGATGCGCGCCTGACCCGCGAGCCGCCGAGCATCGTCGACGGCCGCGTGGCGGTCACCGACGCCCCGGGGCTGGGCATCGAGCTCGACATGGACGCGGTCGAACGCGCCCACGCCGACTACCGGCGCTTGCCGGCCGGAGGCCGTGACGACGCCATGGCGATGCAGTACCTGATCGACGGCTGGCGCTTCGATCCCAAGCGCCCGGCGCTGGTGCGCTGAGCCTTAGCGGCGGTGTCGGGCTCGGGGCCCGAGACCTGGCGTCGATGTCGCGCTTTGAGTCCTGGGTTCTTGGTCTTTAGCCCTTAGCCTTTAGTCCTTAGCCCTTAGTCGTAAACGGCGCTCTCTAGGCGACCATGCTGCTAGGCTCTCGAGGGTCCGTTGCGATCCTAGACGCCAGGGCGCGTACGAAAAAGCCGTCACCGGGGCGGTTTTCGTAGGCGGCCTGGCCTGGCTGATCCGGCTGCGGCCGGCAGCCAACGCACGACCATTACCACTTCAGGAGGCAAGATGAATCTGACAGGTGACATGCTGATCGGCCAGCAGGCCGTGACCGGCAGCCGCGATCCCATCCACGCGATCAACCCGGCCACCGACGAGCGTCTCGAGCCGGCCTACGCGGGTGGCACCCAGGCAGAGGTCGAGCGTGCCTGCGAGCTGGCCTGGGCGGCCTTCGACCACTACCGCGAAACCTCGCTGGAGACCCGCGCCAAGTTTCTGGAAACCATTGCCGAGCAGATCGAGGCGCTGGGCGACACCCTGGTCGAGCGTGCGGTGGCCGAGTCCGGCCTGCCGCAGGCGCGCATCCAGGGCGAGCGCGGGCGCACCTGCGGCCAGCTGCGCCTGTTCGCCCGCGTGGTGCGTGACGGCGAGTGGCTCGACGTGCGCGTCGATCCGGCGCTGCCCGAGCGCCAGCCGCTGCCGCGGGTCGACCTGCGCCAGCGTCAGATCGGGCTCGGCCCGGTGGTGGTGTTCGGGGCCAGTAACTTCCCGCTCGCCTTCTCGGTGGCCGGCGGCGATACCGCCTCGGCGCTGGCCGCCGGCTGCCCGGTGATCGTCAAGGCGCACTCCGCCCACCCCGGTACCAGTGAGCTGGTCGGCCGCGCGATCCAGGCGGCGGTGAAGCAGTGCGGGCTGCCGGAAGGCGTGTTCTCGCTGCTGTTCGGCTCCGGCCGCGAAGTGGGGCAGGCGCTGGTCACCGACCCGCGGATCAAGGCGGCCGGCTTCACCGGCTCGCGCAGCGGCGGTCTGGCGCTGTGGAAGGCGGCGCAGTCGCGCCCCGAGCCGATTCCGTTCTACGCCGAGATGAGCTCGATCAACCCGGTGTTCCCGCTGCCGGCAGCCCTGGCGGCGCGCGGCAAGGAGATGGGTGAAGCGTTCGTCGCCTCGCTCAACATGGGCGCGGGGCAGTTCTGCACCAATCCCGGCCTGGTGATTGCGGTCAAGGGGCCGGCGCTCGACGCCTTCGTCGCGGCGGCCGGTGAGGCGGTCAAGGCCAGCGGTAGCCAGACCATGCTGACCCCTGGCATCTTCGAAGCCTACGAAAGCGGCGTCAAAGGCCTCGCCGACAGCGGCAAGGCGCGGGAAGTCGCGCGGGGCAGCAAGGGCGATGGCCCCAACCAGTGCCAGACCGGCCTGTTCGTGACCGCGGCCCAGGACTTTCTCGGCGACGAGGCGCTGCAGGCCGAGGTGTTCGGCTCCACCTCGCTGGTGGTCGAGTGCGCCGATGCCGCCGAGCTCAAAAAGGTCACCGAACATCTGGAAGGCCAGCTGACGATCACGCTGCAGATGGATGACGCCGACCTCGACGCCGCGCGCGAGCTGCTGCCGACGCTCGAACGCAAGGCGGGGCGCATTCTGGTCAACGGCTGGCCCACCGGGGTCGAGGTGTGTGACGCCATGGTCCACGGCGGCCCCTTCCCGGCGACCTCGGATGCGCGCACCACCTCGGTGGGTACGGCGGCCATTCATCGCTTCCTGCGCCCGGTCTGCTATCAGAACCTGCCCGACGCGCTGCTGCCGGAAGCGCTCAAGCAGGACAACCCGCTGACACTCAAGCGTCTGGTCGACGGCAAGCGCGAAAGCTGAGCCCCGCTCGACACTCGCTAGAGATTGCCTCAGCCGCTCTCCATACTCGGGGGGCGGCTTTTTCGTGGCTACACGGGTCGCCCAGGGGCGGCGATCGGTCGTTTCCCGCGGGCGATGTATCAGCGTGCGCGTGGCAGACTGCTGCCTGAGTAGCGCATCCACCCCCACGCTTACCCGGCCCTGTCGCAGCGCCGCGAGATGGCCGTTTTCAGATAGCGCCTAGCTTCGAGGAGTCCCCCATGAGCCAAGAATCCCGCCCCCCGCTGCCCCCGTTCGACCGTGATAGCGCGATACGCAAGGTGCGCCTGGCCGAAGATGGCTGGAACAGCCGTGACCCCGACAAGGTTGCGCTGGCCTATACCGCCGACACGCGCTGGCGCAATCGCGCCGAGTTCATCCATGGGCGGGACGAGGCGCGCGCCTTTCTCGCGCGCAAGTGGGCGCGCGAGCTCGACTACCGCTTGATCAAGGAGCTGTGGGCCTTCGATGGCGAGCGTATCGCGGTGCGCTACGCCTACGAGTGGCACGATGATTCCGGCAACTGGTTCCGCTCCTACGGCAACGAGAACTGGCGCTTCGACGCCAACGGGCTGATGGCCGAGCGCCACGCCAGTCTCAACGACCTGCCGATCCGCGCCGACGAGCGGCTGTTCCACTGGCCGCTGGGGCGACGGCCCGACGATCACCCGGGGTTGTCCGCGCTGGGGCTGTGAGGCCTACCCGAGCACCGGTAGTTTTCGGATGAAGCCTAGCCCCAGCCTGGCTGGGGCTGAGACACCGAATCCATCGTTTGTGCCGATGCGCCGCCGCCGCGCATGCTGGGACTCCCCTGCCGTCGCAGGGGCGACGACCACGCAACGCTGCCGGGGGACCCATGACACGACCCAATATTCTGGTGCTGATGGCGGATCAGATGAACGGTACCCTGTTCGAGAACGGGCCGGCCGACTTTCTGCATGCGCCCAATCTCAAGGCGCTCGCCAAGCGGGCGGTCAACTTCAATCGCGCCTACACCCCCAGCTATCTGTGTGCGCCGGGGCGCGCCGCCTTCATGTCCGGCCAGCTGCCGTCGCGCACCGGGGTCTACGACAACGCCGCGGAGTTCCGCTCCGCCGTGCCGACCTGGGCCCACCACCTGCGCCGGGCCGGCTACTCCACCTGTCTCTCGGGCAAGATGCACTTCGTCGGCCCGGATCAGCTCCACGGCTTCGAGACGCGCCTGACCACCGACGTCTATCCGGCGGATTTCGGCTGGACGCCGGACTACCGCAAGCCGGGCGAGCGCATCGACTGGTGGTATCACAACCTGGGCTCGGTGACCGGCGCCGGGGTGGCGGAAATCTCCAACCAGATGGAGTACGACGACGAGGTCGCCTTCCACGCCGAGCAGAAACTGTTCGATCTCTCGCGGGGCCAGGATTCGCGGCCCTGGGCGCTGTGCGTGAGCTTCACCCACCCCCACGACCCTTACGTGGCGCGGCGCCAGTACTGGGATCTGTACGCGGACTGCGAACAGCTCGAACCCGCCGAAGGCGCGCTGGCATTCGATGAGCTGGACCCGCACTCCCAGCGCATCTTCATTGCCAACGATTACGAGAAATTCGATATCCAGCCCGAGCACGTGCGCCGGGCGCGGCGCGGCTACTTCGCCAATATCTCCTATATCGACGACAAGGTCGGCGGCATTCTCGATGTGCTCGAGCGCACCCGCATGGCCGAGAACACCATCATCGTGGTCTGCTCCGATCACGGCGACATGCTGGGCGAGAAGGGGCTGTGGTTCAAAATGAGCCCGTTCGACGGCTCCTCGCGGGTGCCGCTGATGATCGCCGCCCCGGGGCTGGCGCCGGCCAGCGTCGACACGCCGGTCTCGACCATCGATATCAACGCCACCCTGGCCGATCTGGTCGGCATCGATCTCTCCGAGGTCGCGCCCTGGACCGACGGTCAGTCGCTGCTGCCGCTGGCCCAGGGTGGCACGCGCGAGGCGCCGGTCTACATGGAGTACGCCGCTGAAGGCAGCTATGCGCCGCTGGTGACGATCCGCCAGGGGCGCTGGAAGTTCAACCACTGCGAGCTCGACCCGCCGCAGCTGTTCGATCTCGAAGCGGACCCCCGCGAGCGCCACAACCTGGCCACGGACCCGGCCCACGCCGAGACGCTGGCGGCGTTTCAGGCCCAGATGCGCGCGCGCTGGGACATGCCGCGCTTCGATGCCGAGGTGCGCGAGAGCCAGGCCCAGCGCCTGGTGGTCTACGAGGCGCTGCGCAACGGCCACTACTACCCCTGGGATCATCAGCCGTTGCAGGACGCCTCGCAGCGCTACATGCGCAACCATATGGATCTCAACGTGCTCGAGGAGGCGCAGCGCTTCCCGCGGGGGGAGTGAGCCGGGAAGCCCTGGCGTTCCGCTGTCATCGGCTGATGGTGGATCGCCGCGGCGGCGGGCGCGTACAATGCGCCCGCGCCGGCCACATGCGCCCGGACGCTTCATTCACGCCGTCCCCCGCGAGTACCTACCTTTGCTCTCTACCGCCAATATCACCATGCAGTTCGGCCCCAAGCCGCTGTTCGAAAACGTCTCGGTCAAGTTCGGCCAGGGCAATCGCTACGGCCTGATCGGCGCCAACGGCTGCGGCAAGTCGACCTTCATGAAGATCCTCGGCGGCGACCTGGAGCCGAGTGCCGGGCAGGTCATGAAAGACGCCACCACGCGGCTGGGCAAGCTGCGCCAGGATCAGTTCGCATTCGAGAACGAGCGCGTGATCGACACCGTGATCATGGGCAACCAGGAGCTGTGGCAGGTCAGCGCCGAGCGTGAGCGGATCTACGCGCAGGCCGAGATGTCCGAGGAAGATGGCATGCAGGTGGCCGATCTCGAGGTGCGCTTCGCCGAGCTCGACGGCTACACCGCCGAGGCGCGTGCCGGCGAGCTGTTGCTGGGGCTGGGCATTCCTCTCGAGCAGCACACCCAGCCGATGAGCGTGGTCGCCCCGGGCTGGAAGCTGCGCGTGCTGCTGGCTCAGGCGCTGTTCTCCGATCCTGACGTGCTGCTGCTCGACGAGCCCACCAACCACCTGGACATCAACACCATCCGCTGGCTCGAGGGCATGCTACGCGCGCGCAGCTCGACCATGATCATCATCTCCCACGACCGCCACTTCCTGAACAGCGTCTGCACCCACATGGCGGACCTGGATTACGGCGAGCTGCGGCTGTTCCCCGGCAACTACGACGAGTACATGACCGCGGCGACCCAGGCGCGCGAGCGTCTGCACGCCGAGAACGCCAAGAAGAAGGCCGAGATCGCCGAGCTGCAGCAGTTCGTCAGCCGTTTCTCGGCCAACGCGTCCAAGGCCAAGCAGGCGACCTCGCGCCAGCGCAAGATCGACAAGATCCAGCTCGAGGAGGTCAAGCCCTCCTCACGGGTCAGCCCGTTCATTCGCTTCGATCAGAACAAGAAGATCCATCGCCACGCGCTCAATGTCGAAAAGCTGACCAAGGCCTGGGGTGACAACGTGCTGTTCGAGCGCTTCGGGCTGCAGGTCGAGGCCGGCGAGCGTATCGCCATCATCGGCCCCAACGGTATCGGCAAGACCACCCTGCTCAACTGCCTGGTGGGGGCGATGACCCCGGACGCCGGCGAGGTCAAGTGGACCGACGCGGCGGAGGTCGGCTACTTCGCCCAGGATCACGCCGCCGACTTCGAGGGTGGCGAGACGCTGTTCGAGTGGATGCGCCAGTGGACCACCGAAGGCGAGCAGACCGTGCGCGGCGCACTGGGTCGCATGCTGTTCTCCAACGACGACATCGGCAAATCGGTGAAGGTGATCTCCGGCGGCGAGCAGGGGCGCATGCTGTTCGGCAAGCTGGCCCTGCAGAAGCCCAACGTGCTGGTGATGGACGAGCCCACCAACCACCTCGACATGGAGTCGATCGAGGCGCTCAACCTGGCGTTGGAGAACTACCCCGGCACGCTGATCTTCGTCAGCCACGACCGCGAGTTCGTCGGCTCGCTGGCGACCCGCATCATCGAGATGAAGGACGATGGCATCGTCGATTTCAGCGGCAGCTATGACGACTATCTGCGCAGTCAGGGGGTCTACTAGCACCACGGGCATCATCACCGCTGGGTGGAATCCATCACGCCCTTGGGCGACGAGAAGGGCTTAGCGGTGCCGACGCCGATCGCCCAGGTACCCAACGTCTCCTGACAGGGAGAAAAATGGCGTCGCGCGGGTCTATCTGAAAGCCGGCGATGGTGTATCGCTGCCATCGCCGGCCAGACAAGGTGCGCCGGTAGGCTGTCATGCCGGCCAGGCCCAGGCCCGTAAAGGGCGAGACTCGACGAAGGAGCGACGAGCGATGGTGTCACGGAGCACAGCCGTATCGGCAGTGATGGGGGCCTGGCTGATGGCCTCGGCGACCACGGTGCTGGCCTTGCCCAGCAGCTTTCCCACCGGTACGACCTACTACGATCCCGAACGCGCCTACAACGGCTTCGTGCTGTTTCCCGGCGGCGACCGTCAGACCCACCTGATCGACATGAACGGCAACGAAGTGCACCGCTGGGATTACGAGAGCTTCCCACCGGTGCCGCTCTCCGCTGCGCAGGCCGGCGGCGAGAAAGGGCATCTGCTGGTGCAGCTGGCGCGGGTCGACAAGCTCCCCGAGCACGCCAGCCCCGGCAACGGTCTCACCAACGCCACCGTGGCCGAGGTGAATTGGGACGGCGATGTTGAGTGGCAGTGGGGCAGCCAGCAGCATCCGGTCTACCAGCATCACGACATGCGCCGGCTGCCCAACGGCAATAACCTGGTGATGACCGCCGGGATGCGTGAACTCAACGGTTTCGATTATCCGGTCATCGACAACGCCGTCGAGGAGGTCGACCCATCCGGCCGGGTGGTCTGGTCGTGGAAGGCCGGCGATCATCTCGATGAGATGGGCTTTTCCGATGTCGGCCTGCGTGCGCTCAAGGATTCCGAGGATCCCGACTTTCTGCATCTGAACACGGCGGTACCGCTGGGCCCCAATCGCTGGCACGACGCCGGTGATGAGCGCTTCGCGCCGGACAATATTCTGGTCAACTCGCGCAACGCCAACGTCATGTTCATCGTCGACCGGCAGAGCGGTGAGATCGTCTGGCGTATCGGCCCCGATCTGCCGGCGCTCAAGCTCAATGGCAAGCTCGGCCGCCCCGTGGACCAGACCGTGGGGGCCCACGACGTCCACATCATCCCCGAGGGCCTGCCGGGGGCCGGCAACCTGTTGATCTTCGACAACCAGGGCAATGCCGGCTTCCCGCCGTCGAAGCAGGGGTTTTTCTCCTCCTCCCGGGTGATCGAGGTCAATCCGAGCAGCGGCAAGATCGTGTGGCAGTACACCGGCAGTATGTCGGGCATTTCGCCCTATACCTTCTACAGCTCGTTCATCTCGAGCGCGCGGCGGCTGCCCAACGGCAATACGCTGATCGACGAGGGCCAGGACGGCCGGCTGTTCCAGGTCACGCCGTCAGGCGAGATCGTGTGGGAGTACGTGAGCCCGTTCTTCGGCAAGTCGATGCCGGGCGACGACTACGTCACCAACCAGGTCTACCGGGCGCAGCTGGTGGATTATGACTGGGCGCCGCAGGGTACGCCGCATCAGGAGCACGCGGTGATGCCGGACTGCGACATTTATGTGGCGGCGCCCGGCTGTCATCCGGGCACGGCAGACAAGTAAACCGTGAGCGTTCCTATCGGTCGGCGTGGCGGCAAGACGCCGCACGCCGACCGGATGCGGGGCGCGCGATGTCTGCGTAAACTTCACAGAACACTCTCCTGCGCGAGCTCCCATGACCAGCCATGCTCCAGATGCTCCAGCCGACACGCCTGCCGCCCGCCATGACGCGCCTTCCGAGACCCTGATCGTCGGCGCTGGGGCCACCGGCCTCGCCGCTGCCTGGGCCCTGGCCAAGCAGGGCCGACAGGTGACGCTGCTCGAAGCCGGGGCGCGTGTCGGCGGCAATATCGCCAGCGAGCGCGACGGCGAGTGGCAGATCGAGCACGGCCCCAACACGGTGATCATGAAGCCGCCGCTCTACGCGCTGCTCGACGAACTCGATCTCTTGGGTGAGGCGCAGCCGGCCAACCGCGTCGCCAACAAACGCTATGTGGTGCTCGACGGCAAGCCGGTGGCGCTGCCCATGACACCGGCCGAGGCGCTGACCAGCCCGATCATCGGCTGGCGCGGCTGGGCCCGGCTGCTGCGCGAGCCGCTGCTGCCGCGCGGGCGCCAGGCGGAGGAGTCGCTGGCGGCGTTCGTCGAGCGGCGTCTCGGCCGGCGCGTGCTCCAGCGCATGGTCGACCCCTTCGTCTCCGGGGTCTACGCCGGGGACCCGGCCAGGCTCTCGGTGCAGGCGGCGATGCCGCGCCTGGCGGCGATCGAGCGCGAGCACCGCTCGCTGATCCTCGGCGGTCTCAAGCGCCTGCGCCAGAGCCGGCGCGAGCCCTCGCCGATACCGGCCGCCTGGCGCGGTCAGCTGGTCAGTTTCCCCGAGGGGCTTGCGCGCCTGGCCGAGCGTCTGGCCGAGTGCATCACGGCGCAGCCGAGTGCCGCCATCGAGACCGGCTGCGAGATCGTCGGCGTGCGTCGCGATGCGCAGGGTTGGGTGGCGGCCGCGCGTGATGGCCGCGAATGGCGTGGGCGGCAGCTGCTGCTGGCGGTGCCGGCGCCGCTGGCGGCGCGCTGGCTCGAAGCGCTCGATCCGGCCCTGGCCGAGCCGCTGGCGGAGATCGTCTATCCGCCGGTGAATGCCGTGGCGCTGGGCTTTCGCGATGCCGATATCGACCACCCGCTGGATGGCTTCGGTGTGCTCATCCCGCGGGCCGAAGGGCGGCCGACGCTGGGCGCGCTGTTCCCCTCCACGCTCTTTCCCGGACGCGCCCCTGACGGCCACAAACTGCTCAACGTCTTCATCGGCGGCCGCCAATCCCCCGAGGCCGCGGCGGGCGACGACGACACCCTCAGTCAGCGCGTGCAGGCGGACTTGGGCGATATTCTGGGTATTCGCGGTGAACCGGTATGGCGGCGGGTAGTGCGCTGGCCGCAGGCGATTCCACAATACGAACTCGGCCACGGCGAGCGGCTGGCACGCCTCGACGCCGCGCTGGAACGTCACCCCGGTTTGCACCTGGGCGGCAACTGGCGCGGCGGTATCGCCGTGGGCGACTGTCTGGAGAATGGCCGGCTGTTGGGCGAGGCGCTCGCTCTTTAGAACGCCTTTCTCAGAACGCCTTTCACAATCGCGAGACGACGTGGGCGTATCCGGCGGCAGGAGGTCGCGAGGGCGCTGTGAACCCCTCACTGGGCGCTACCTTTGCTATCCCTGGCAAAGGACCCTCGCTTTACCCTGCCCCCGGCACCCATCGTCAGAGGGGGATGGGCTTTGGGTCGATCGGCGCGGTTGGGGTGGGAAGTGTCTCGAGCGCTACTTGTCCACCAGCTCGGCCACCGAGGAGAGGATCTCCTTGGGCCGGAACGGGTAGCGCTCGATCTCCGATTTGTCGGCGATACCGCTGAGCACCAGCACGGTGTGCATGCCGGCCTCGATGCCGGCGACGATATCGGTGTCCATGCGGTCGCCGATCATGCCGGTGCCGTCCGAATGTACCCCGAGTTTGTTGAGCGCCGAGCGGAACATCATCGGATTGGGCTTGCCGACGATGTACGGCTTGCGCCCGGTCGCCTCGGTGATCAGCGCGGCCACGGCGCCGGTGGCCGGCAGCACGCCCTCGGCGCTGGGGCCGGTGGCGTCCGGGTTGGTGCAGATGAAGCGCGCGCCATCCTTGATCAGACGGATCGCCTTGGTGATCGCCTCGAAGGAGTAAGAGCGGGTCTCGCCGAGCACCACGTAGTCGGGCTGGGTGTCGGTCATGATGAAGCCGGCTTCGTGGATCGCGGTGAGCAGACCCGCCTCGCCGACCACGAAGGCCGAGCTGCCCGGGGCCTGGTCGCGCAGGAAGGCGGCGGTGGCCAGCGCCGAGGTCCAGATGCTCTCTTCCGGCACCTCGATGCCGCTGTGCTGCAGCCGGGCGCTGAGATCGCGCGGGGTGTAGATGGAGTTGTTGGTCAGCACCAGAAAGGGAATCTCACGCTCGCGCCACTGATTGATCAGCTCGGCGGCGCCGGGGATGGCCTTGTTCTCGTGGACCAGAACGCCATCCATGTCGGTCAGCCAGGATTTGATGTTGCGCCGGCTGGCGGTGTTCTCGCCCTTGCCGGTGCCTGACTTCCCGGACTTGCCCTTGGCGGACGATGCTGTGTCGGAGTTGCGGTTCTCGGCCATGAAACCCCTCGGCGTACGGCTGTGGATAACGTATCGATGATGGTCTTGTGCACAGGCAGTTTAGCAACTCGAACGGCAAAGCTCCGCCGTTCAGTAGCCGCGCGCGGCATCGGCGAGATCGGCGACCTCGCCGTGGGCCTCGAACTCTCGGATATTGGCGGCGACGATACGGCTGCCGCTCTCCGGGTCGATCAGCGAGGCGACATGCGGCGTCACGGTGATCTGCTGATGGCGCCAGAACGGGTGCGCCTCGGGTAGCGGCTCCTGGCGGAAGACATCGAGCGTGGCGTGGCTCAACTGGCCGCTGGCGAGCGCGGCGAGCAGATCATCCTCGACCAGGTGGGGGCCGCGCCCGGCGTTGATCAGGCTGGCGCCGCGGGGCAGCCTGGCGAACAGCGCGGCGTCGAGGAGATTCTCGGTGGCGGGCGTCAGCGGCAGCAGACAGACCAGAATCTCGCAGCGCTGGAGGAAAGCAGCGAATTCGGACTCGCCGGCGTAGGTGATGACCCCTTCGATCTCGCGCTGCGTGCGTGCCCAGCCGAGCGTCTCGAAACCGAGCCCGGCGAGCGTGCGCGCCGCGGCACCGCCCAGGTTACCGAGCCCCATGACCCCGACCCGGCGCCGGGTGGCCGGCGGTACCACCTGCTGCGCCCAGCGCTGCCGACGCTGGTTGGCGGCGATCGCGGGCATCTCACGATGATGGCGCAGCACGTGCAGCGCCACGTACTCGCGCATGCGCTGGGTCAGGTCCGTGCCCACGGTACGGATGATCGGCACCCCCGACGGCAGCTCGCGGTCGGCCAGGACGTGATCGATGCCCGCCCCCAGCGACACGATCGCCTTGAGGTTGGGGAAGGGAGTGAAGGTGCCGTCGGCGGGGCGCCAGACCACCGCATAGCTGACCGCGTCCGGGTCGCCGGGGTCATCCACCGGGCGCAGCGTCCAGCCGGGCAGCAGCGGGGCGAGCTGAGCGATCCACCACTCGATCTTGGCCGCATTGGGGATCGAGACGACGATCGTGGCACGCGTCTGGGCGGCATTCATGGGCGCACCTCCGGCGCGGTGTCGGTGAGCGGGTCGAGCTGGAACGGTGCCGGCGTGGCGCCGCCGCCGATCGGCTGGGTGGGATCATGGAGGCCGACACACTCGCCCGACTCGGGGTCGCGCGCCACGCCCGAGACACAGGCATAGAGCTTGGGAAACACCAGCGACTGGGCGATCTCCAGGGGAAAGCGCGATTCCAGCGCCGCCAGCGTTGCCGCGTCGAAGCGCGGGTCGACGCGTATCGAGCCGCGATGGCTGGCGTCGAGACGCGGGTGCTGCACGGCTTCTTCCAGGCTCATGCCGAAGTCCATCATCAGCGCCGCGACCTGGGTCACCGCCGGCATGATCAGGTTGCCGCCGGATGCGCCCACCGAGAAGCGCGCTTCGCCGTCCTTCACTGCCACCGTGGGGCACATGTTCGACGAGTTGATGCGCTTGCCGCCGGCCATGGTCGTGGGATAGCCGGGGCGCGGGTCGAAGTAGCTGACGCTGTCGTTCATCAGCATGCCGGTGGTGGGCAATGTGACCCCGGAACCGAAGCGATTGAGCAGGGTATAGGTGAGCGCGACCATGTTGCCGTCGGCGTCCACCGCGGACATCGACGAGGTGCAGGCGCCGTGTTCGCCGTCGATGCTCTCTCCGTTTGCGTTCCCTCCGTTCACATCCTCGCCGGCACTTGGCGGCAGCACGCCGGTGCGGATCTTGTGCTGGCGCCAGCACGCTTCCAGCGCCTCGGCGTAGGCCACCCAGGTCGCCGGGGTCGGCCGCGCGGGCGGCACCGGCATCGCCGCCCCGGCGTGGGACAGCATCTCGCGCTGACGCAGCCCGCCCGAGGTTTCCCCGGGGGTGTAGAGCGTATAGCCACGGTGCGAGGCCAGCATCGGCGCGTATTCGTGCACCGCGTAGCCTGCTAGATCCTCGCGTGTCAGGCGTGAACCGCCGGCCTGGAGATCGGCGACGATCTGCTTCGCCAGCTCGCCGCGATAGAAGGTTTCCGCGCCGCCGGCGGCGATCTCGCGGAGCGTGTCGGCCAACTGCGGTATGCGCAGGTGGCTCTCCGGCGTGGCCGGATGCCCGCCGGGCAGGTAGATCGCCGCCGAGGTGGGGTCGCGGGCCAGGGTGGGGGCACACAGCGCGATCTGCAGCGTGGTGAACCAGTCGACCTGAAGGCCGCGCTCGGCAAGCGCGATGGCCGGCGCCATGACCTCGGCGCGGGGGCGCGAGCCGAAGCGCGCCAGGGCATGGTCGAGCCCGGCCACCGCACCGGGCACGGTGATCGAGCGATAGCCTGCGATGTTGGCGTCGTCGACCACCCCGGGAAACCCCATCGGGGTGTGGGGCCGGGCGGGGTCGATCGGGTAGTCGTCCAGGCGGATGGCGGCGGGCAGTGTGCCCTGGAAGTCGAGCGCCACGGCGCGCTGTTCCCGGGCCAGCCAGATCACCATGAAGCCCGAGCCGCCCAGCCCGCACATCCACGGCTCGACGGCGTTGAGGGCGTAGGCGGTGGCGACGATGGCATCGACGGCATTGCCGCCGGCCTCGAGCTGGGCCGCCCCGGCGCGGGCAGCGAGCCGGTGCTGGGCGGCGACCGCACCCCGCGGCGAGCGCACCGGCGTGGTGGTCAGGGTCCAGTTGTCGCTATCGGCATGGGGGCTGGGGAGAATCATGGCCGGGTGGCCTCGCGCTGTCGGGTCTACCTGCGATCATACGGCCTGTGGCGCAAAGATCATCCCGCACCAGCGATATCGGCGTGCGCGGCCAGGCGCCAGGTGACCAGATAAAAGCTCAGATAGCGCAGCGCCACATAGCCGACGATCACACTGGCGACGACGATCTCCAGCGTGGCTAGGCCGTGGACGATGGCGATGTCATGGTGGTGGAAGCCGACGTGCTGCATCCAGGCGGCGGTCTTCACCAGTGCCGTGGCGCCGATCACCATGGGGAAGGTGAAGGCGGCGTAGCCGGGGCTGTAGGGCAGGCGCAGCAGCCGAATGAAGGCCAGGTAGATGATCAGCGTCATCAGCACCGCGATGCCGCCGAGCAGGGCCACCAGAAGCGGCGAGGGGCTGGCGACCACGCTCAGATAGCCGGCCAGCGAGAGGCTGGCGGGGGCCGCCATGATCGCGATGGTGGGCTTGGCCGGGTCGGGGATCTCGGCGGCGAAGATCAGCCGGTAGATCATCACCGGCAGCAGCACCGCGTAGAGACCCATGCCCAGCCAGAGCAGGCCCAGGGCCAGTGGATGCAGCGCGGCCACGCCGGGAAAGGCGACGTCGGCGACGATGATGCCCACCGGCGGCACGAACCACGCCGGCACCATGTGGTGCAGCTCGAAGCCGCGCACCCGATGCACCACGAAGGCGACCAGGAACAGCAGGTGCAGCGCCACCGCGACCAGCCACAGGGTCACGCCCAGGTTTGGTGCGAGCCAGGTGCCCGCGGCCTTCGACACCACCATGGTCGCCATGGCGAAGGTGGGGACCACGCTGCCCACCACCGGGTGGGCCAGATCCGCCCACAGCCGCCGCGGGTGGAGCACGAACTTGGCTGTCAGCAGCGCCAGCAGCACGCTGGCGATCAGCGCGCCGCTCACCTGCGCCACACCGCCCAGCGGAGCGAAGCTCTCCCAGGCCCAGCCGAGACTCGAGATCCCCAGGGCCAGGCCGGCCATGGGCGTGGGGGTGTGCTGCAGGCGCTGGTGCAGGGTCATCATGCGCGTAGCCATGGGTGCCTCGACGGTGACGATGATCGAATGCCACCCATGTTATGGCTTTTCGTTCTATCGATATATTTTAACTTTTTTCACTTGGCGTTTTATTATATTTAACGAAAATGTCCGGGCGTCTTACGCTACGGCCCACATGACCGTCGAGGCGTGGCGTTCCAGATACCACCCGCGACGAGAGGCACTCCATGGCCATCACCCTGCGCCAGCTCCAGGTCTTCGTCAGTGTGACCCGCGAGCGCACCCTGACCGCCGCCGCCGAACGGCTCGCGCTGAGCAAGCCGGCGCTGAGCATCGCTCTGGCCGAGCTGGAGAAGCAGTGCGGGCGAACCCTGTTCGACCGCCACCGCAATCGGCTCTATCTCAACGATCAGGGGCGCCGGCTGCTGCCGCTGGCGGACGAGCTGCTGGCGCGCAGCGCGACCCTCGAGCAGCTGTTCGATGACGCCACCACGCTGGGGGGCCAGCTACACATCGGTGCCAGCTACACCATCGGCCATCAGTTGCTGCCACACCTGCTGCGCGACTTTCGCGATGCCACCGGCCATCGGCAGCAGCAGCTCACCATCGCCAACAGCGCCGCGATCTGTAGCGCGCTGGAGGCGTTCGAGCTGGATATCGGCATGATCGAGGGGCGTGTCGCCGATGCGCGCTTCGACGTCATCCCCTGGCGCCAGGACCGGCTGGTGGTGACCGCCGCCGCCGACCATCCGCTGGCCGCGGCAGGGCCGCTCGAGATCGAGGCGCTGGCGGCGGAGTCGTGGCTGCTGCGCGAGCCGGGTTCGGGCACCCGCGAGCAGTTCATGCGCTATATCGCGCCCAGGCTGCCGGCGTGGCGTGCCGGGCTGGAGATCAACTCCGCCGAGGCGATCATCAATGCCACCGCGGCGGGGCTGGGGCTGACCTGCCTGTCGCGGCTGGAGGCGCGCCATGCGCTGCGCGACGGGCGCCTGGTCGAACTCGACGTGGGGCTGGAGATGACCCGCGAGTTAAGCCTGGTGCTGCATCGCGACAAGTATCGCAGCCCGCTGCTCGAACGTTTCTTGGCCTTCTGTCGGACGGCGGGGAACCCCGAGGACGATGACTTGGTCTAGGATATGTATGAAAACTGTCTGCGCTCGGCAATACGGCGTTAAAAATCGGCTTAAAATGCTCATTTACACCCCGTAAACTCCGCTTTCTCGCCTATTTTTTGCCTTGTCTTGCCTTCGCTCGCCGATTTTTCTTACACATCCTAGTCTGATGAGAGGGCCGGATAGGGACGCCGGTCACGGGTATCGCCAAAGGAGAGGTCATGATCATCACTGTGGGTGAATTCAAACGTCTGCTCGACGCCTACGACGACAGTCTGGAGCTGAGTTTCAGCGGGCTCGAGTACCATCGTCTCAAGCAGAAGGGCGATGCTCACCTCGAGGTCGAGTTCGAGGAGAAGGTGTTCAAGGACAAGCAGGGCCATACCCGGGTTCACGACGACAAGTACTGACGCTCGCCGTGCGGCGCGGCGCCGGGTGCGCGCATCGGCCGCGCCCGTGCCGCCAGCCGCGGGATTACCCGCGGCGTGTTTTTGGTTATCTTGACGCCCCATCACGGTAGGGAGCGGCAGAGATGGAAGGTTCCACCCCCACAACGCGGGTCGACGTCGCGATCGTCGGTGCCGGCCCGATCGGTTTGTGCTTCGCCAACGCGCTGTCGCGGCGCGGCGTGAGTGCGCTGCTGATCGACCGCCAAGCGCGCGCCAGTCTCGAAGCGCCGGAAAGCGACGGCCGCGAGATCGCGCTGACCCGCGCCTCGCAGCAGACCCTCGACGCGCTCGACGTATGGCCGCGGATTCCCGCGGATGAACGCGCGGCGATGCGCGCGGCCAAGGTCTTCAACGGTGAGTCGTTGTTCGCCATGCAGATCGCACCCCGCGCGGGGCAGGACGCCGAGCTCGGCTGCCTGGTGCCCAACCGGGCGATTCGCGCCGCCGCCTATGCCGCGCTCGTCGATTCGCCCCAGGCCGAGGTGCTGTGGCGCTGCGAGAGCGAGATCGAGACCTTCGCCCCCAGCGCCGACGATAGCGGGGTCGAGATTCGTCTGGCCGGCGGAGAGATCGTCGAGGCCGCGCTGCTGGTGGCGGCGGACAGCCGCTTCTCAAGCACGCGTCGGGCGATGGGTATCCCGGCGCACACTTATCAGCACGGCCAGCACATGCTGGTGTGCCGCATGCACCATGAACAGGCGCATGATTTCAGCGCCTGGGAGTGGTTCGGCCATGGCCAGACGCTGGCGCTGCTGCCGGTGGATACCCACTGTTCGTCAGTCGTGCTGACCCTGCCGCCGGCGCAGATGGATGCGCTGATGGCGCTGCCTCAGGCCGACTTCGAAGCCGAGATCACACGTCGCTTCGAGGGCCGCCTGGGGGCGATGACCCGGGCCGCCGAGGCGCGCCGCTATCCGCTGGTCAGTGTCTATGCCGAGCGTTTCGTGGGGCCGCGCCAGGCGCTGCTCGGCGATGCCGCGGTGGGCATGCATCCGGTCACTGCGCATGGCTTCAACCTTGGTCTCGAAGGCGTACGCCGGCTGGCCGGATTGGTCGGTGACGCCCGCGCGGCGGGGCAGGATATCGGCGCGCCGAGGCTGCTGGCGCGCTACCAGCGCCAGCAGCGCCTGGCCACCGGGCCGCTGTTCGCGGCCACCCTGGCGATCGTCGGCCTCTACACCGACGAGCGCCCGCCGGCGCGGCTGCTGCGCAAGGCGGTGCTGCGCGCCGGCGACGCCGCCTGGCCGGTGCGACGGCTGATCGCGGGGCATTTGATGCGCTCTGCAAGCTAGCGCGGATCACGGCACCACCGAGAGGCGGATTTTCCACTAGGTTCAGTACGCGAGATCGATTTCGATACATTTCATCGTCGTGCCCCGGCGCATGGTTTTCGATATCCGGCGGTGCGGCTCTCATCCGCAGGGAGAACGGCACATGGAACTCGCAATGGTGGGGCTGGGGCGCATGGGCGCCAATATGGCCGAGCGGCTGGTACGCGGTGGGCACCGGGTGGTCGGCTCCGATCCGAGCGCGGAGGCGCGCGCCAAGGCGGCGGAGAAGGGCATCGAGCCGGCCGAATCGCTGGCGGCGGCGATCGCCGCGCTGCCGTCGCCGCGGATCGTGTGGCTGATGGTGCCGGCAGGAGATCTCATCGATAAGCTGCTCGCCGACCTCGAGCCGCTGCTGGCGGCGGACGATGTGGTCATCGATGGCGGTAACTCCCTCTACAAGGACAGCCTGCGCCGGGCCGAGCGCGCCAGCGAGAAAGGGCTGCACTTCGTCGATGTGGGCACCAGCGGTGGGGTCTGGGGGCTCGCCGAGGGCTACAGCATGATGGTCGGCGGCGAGACCGCGGTGATCGAGACGCTCACGCCGCTGTTCGAGGCCCTGGCGCCGGCGCCGGACAAGGGTTGGGGGCATGTCGGCCCCGCCGGTGCCGGTCACTTCACCAAGATGGTCCACAACGGTATCGAGTACGGGCTGATGCAGGCCTACGCCGAAGGCTTCGCGATCATGGGCAAGAAAGCGGAGTTCGGTGTCGATCTGCACCAGGTCGCCGAGATCTGGCGCTACGGCAGCGTGGTGCGCTCGTGGCTACTCGACCTGACCGCCGATGCGCTGGACAAGAACCCCGGCCTGGAGGGCATCGCGCCTTACGTGTCCGACTCCGGCGAAGGGCGCTGGACCGTGGCCGAAGCGCTCGAGCTTGACGTCAGCGCGCCAGTCATTACCCTCTCCCTGCTCGAACGCCTGCGCTCGCGCGAAGCCGACTCTTTCGGCGACAAGCTGCTCGCCGCGATGCGCAACGAGTTTGGCGGTCACGCCATCAAGTCGGATTAAGCCCTGACGAGAGGGCGCCCGTCACACCTCGGGCCCTACCCGATGTTGGCCCTACCAGATGTAGTATGCCGAGCGCGCCGTTCGCTACCAGTCGAACGGCGCGCTCGACGTTTCCGGCGCCCTTTTCTGCGCTTATCGAGAGCCTTTTCCTCCCCCGAGGAAGAAATTTCCGCCCCTTGACAGGGCGTGAGGCGCACAACGGTGGGCCCTCCCGAGGGGGGCGAAAATATCCACAGGGAATGCACAGAAAAAAACCACATCTATGCTTGGAAAAACGCCAGGCTACCATATATAGTGTTTTTCCAGAGGCGGTCGACACCACGCAATGGGTGTCCAAACGCCGCCAAGGCCCGCACCATCGGCCAGCGATGGGCGCTATTTCCTATCACGGATGGTAATGATTATCATGAGCATCACGATCTATAGCAAACCCGCTTGCGTCCAGTGCAACGCCACCTATCGCGCGCTGGACAAACAAGGGATCGACTATACCGTGGTCGACCTGACCCAAGACGCCGCTGCCATGCAGCGCGTACAGGATCTCGGCTACCGTCAGGTGCCGGTCGTGGTGGCGGGTGATGATCATTGGGCCGGTTTCCGCCCGGACAAGATCAGCACGCTGGTCGCCTGATTCGTGGTTTCCGGGGCGCCCGCCCCGACTGACGCGGACCGCGCCAAGTGCGCCGGTCCGGTCTGGAGAGCGCGGTAGAGCGGCCGCTCGACGGCATTGCGCCGCGCTCGCAGAGAGTCTCCAGGCCGCGGTCCCATTCGACACGACCTGAATCGCGCAGAGGCGCAAGGAAGTCGTCATGGCTGAGCTGGTCTACTTCTCGACCAAATCAGGCAATACGCGACGCTTCGTGGAAAAGCTCGGCCTGCCGGCCAGCCGGATCCCGCTGAACCGTGACGATCCGCCACTGCGCGTTGCAGCACCTTATATTCTCATCGTGCCCACCTACGGCGATGGCGAACCGCGCACGGCGGTGCCGCCGCAGGTGATCCGCTTTCTCAACGATGAGCACAACCGGTCGCTGATCCGCGGGGTCATCGCCGGTGGCAACGCCAACTTCGGCGCGGCATTCGGCCTGGCTGGCCGGGTGATCGCACAGAAGTGCCAGGTACCGTATCTCTACCGTTTCGAGCTGATGGGCACCGATGAGGATGTCCGTCGCGTCCTTGCAGGGGTGAATGAATTTTGGAAACGCTCAGCCTAGAAAAAGAGACGGCAGCGCGATCGCCCGCCGATCACAATGCCAAGACGCTCGACTACCACGCGCTCAACGCCATGTTGAACCTGTACGATGCCGAAGGGCGTCTGCAGCTCGACAAGGACCGCGAGGCCGCGCGTCAATATTTCCTCCAGCACGTGAACCAGAACACCGTGTTCTTCCACTCGCTGAAGGAGAAGCTCGACTATCTGGTGGAAGAGGGCTACTACGAGCAGGAAGTGCTCGATCAGTACGACTTCGCCTTTGTCACGGCGCTGTTCGATCAGGCCTATGCGGTCAAGTTCCGCTTCCAGAGCTTCCTGGGCGCTTTCAAGTACTATACCAGCTACACGCTCAAGACCTTCGACGGCAAGCGCTACCTCGAACGCTTCGAGGATCGTGTGTGCATGGTCGCGCTGTCGCTGGCGCGCGGTGACGAGACCCTGGCGCGCCAGCTGGTCGAAGAGATCATCCACGGGCGTTTCCAGCCGGCCACCCCGACCTTCCTCAACTGCGGCAAGCGTCAGCGCGGTGAGCTGGTCTCGTGCTTCCTGTTGCGCATCGAGGACAACATGGAGTCCATCGGGCGCTCCATCAACTCGGCGCTGCAGCTCTCCAAGCGCGGCGGCGGGGTGGCGTTCTCGCTCTCCAACATCCGCGAGGCGGGGGCGCCGATCAAGCGCATCGAGAACCAGTCCTCCGGCATCATTCCGATCATGAAGATGCTCGAAGACGCCTTCTCCTACGCCAATCAGCTGGGCGCGCGTCAGGGCGCCGGGGCGGTCTATCTCAACGCCCACCACCCGGACATCCTGCGCTTCCTCGATACCAAGCGCGAAAACGCCGACGAGAAGATCCGCATCAAGACGCTCTCGCTGGGCATCGTGATGCCGGACATCACCTTCGAGCTGGCCAAGCGCAACGAGGACATGTACCTGTTCTCGCCCTACGACGTGGAGCGCATCTACGGCGTGCCTTTCGGTGATATCAGCATCACCGAGAAGTACGACGAGATGGTCGACGACGGGCGTATCCACAAGAAGAAGATCAACGCCCGCGAGCTGTTCCAGACCATCGCCGAGCTGCAGTTCGAGTCCGGCTACCCGTATCTGATGTTCGAGGACACGGTCAATCGCGCCAATCCGATCCACGGCCGGATCAACATGTCCAACCTGTGCTCGGAGATTCTGCAGGTCAACACGCCGACCGAGTACGACGACGACCTCGGCTATCGTCATATCGGCGAGGACATCTCCTGCAACCTGGGCTCGCTCAACATCGCCAAGACCATGGATTCGCCGGACTTCGGCGCCACCGTGGAGACCGCGATCCGCGGCCTGACGGCGGTCTCCGAGATGAGCCATATCTCCTCGGTGCCGTCGATCGCCGAAGGCAATGCCAAGTCGCATGCGATCGGCCTGGGGCAGATGAACCTGCACGGCTACCTGGCCCGCGAGCGCATCTTCTACGGTAGCGAAGAGGGGTTGGATTTCACCAACATCTACTTCTATACCGTGGCGTTCCACGCCATCCGTGCCTCCAATCGCATCGCCATCGAGCGTGGCAAGCGCTTCGCCGGTTTCGAGCAGTCGACCTATGCCAGCGGCGAGTACTTCGACAAGTACACCGAGCAGGCGTGGGCGCCCAAGACCGAGAAGGTGCGCGGGCTGTTCGAGAAGAGCGGTATCCACGTCCCGACCCAGGAAGACTGGCGCGAGCTGAAGGCATCGGTGATGGCCCACGGGCTGTTCAACCGTAACCTGCAGGCGATCCCGCCTACCGGCTCGATCTCCTACATCAACAACTCGACGTCGAGCATCCACCCGGTCACGGCCAAGGTCGAGATCCGCAAGGAGGGCAAGCTGGGCCGCGTCTACTACCCGGCGCCCTACCTGACCGACGACAACCAGGCTTACTACCAGGACGCCTACGAGCTCGGCCCGGAGAAGATCATCGACACCTACGCCGAGGCGACCCAGCACGTCGACCAGGGCCTGTCGCTGACGCTCTTCTTCCGCGACACCGCGACCACGCGTGACGTCAACAAGGCGCAGATCTACGCCTGGCGCAAAGGCATCAAGACGATCTACTACATTCGTCTGCGCCAGGCCGCGCTGGAAGGGACGGAAGTCGAAGGTTGCGTCTCCTGCACGCTGTAAGCCCGACTGTCTGAATTGTTGGAACGCGCCGGCGTGAGCGCCGGCGTCAACCGAACGAGAACATGCTCATGGATATGCCCGCGACCTCTGCAGCCCGCCATCTGAGCCGGGTCGATGCGATCAACTGGAACCGCCTTCAGGACGACAAGGACCTGGAGGTCTGGAACCGCCTGACCGGCAACTTCTGGCTTCCGGAGAAGATTCCGCTCTCCAACGACATCCCGTCCTGGAACACCCTGACCGAGCACGAGCAGCAGCTGACCATCCGTGTCTTCACCGGTCTCACCCTGCTCGACACCATCCAGGGCACGGTCGGCGCGCCGACGCTGATCGAGGACGCGGTGACCCCCCACGAAGAGGCGGTGATCACCAACATCAGCTTCATGGAGTCGGTCCACGCGCGCTCCTACAGCTCGATCTTCTCGACGCTGTGCGCCACCCGCGACGTCGACGACGCCTACCGCTGGAGCGAGGAGAACCCCTTCCTGCAGAAGAAGGCGGAGCTGATCCTCGAGCGCTATCGCGCCGAAGACCCGCTGATGCGCAAGGTCGCCAGCACCTTCCTCGAGTCGTTTTTGTTCTACTCCGGTTTCTACCTGCCGATGTACTGGTCCAGCCGTGCCAAGCTGACCAACACCGCCGACCTGATCCGCCTGATCATTCGTGACGAGGCGATCCACGGCTACTACATCGGCTACAAGTTCCAGCGCCAGCTCGCCCAGCTGCCGGCGGAGCGCCAGGAAGAGATCAAGATCTACGCCTACGAGCTGCTCCACGAGCTCTACGACAACGAGGTGAGATACACCGAAGCGCTCTACGACGACGTCGGCCTGACCGAAGACGTCAAGAAGTTCCTCCACTACAACGCCAACAAGGCGTTGATGAACCTGGGCTTCGAAGCGCTGTTCCCGGCCAGCGTCACCGACGTCAGCCCGGCGATCCTCGCCGCGCTCTCGCCCGGTTCCGACGAGAACCACGACTTCTTCTCCGGCTCCGGCTCCTCCTACGTGATCGGCAAGACGGTCAGTACGGAAGACGAGGACTGGGCGTTCTGAGGCGCGGTGAAGCGCTGAAGACGTGTCATGTAAAACCGCCCCATGTGGGCGGTTTTGCACGTCTGGGGTCGAGCTTCCATGCTCGCTGCACACTGCGTGCATGAAACGCGGCGATAGTGAGAGTGCACCGTGTCCCGGTGCGCCACAGGAGTCGTGTCATCATGCAAGCAAGATCCAAGTCACTGTTCGCGCTCGCCGTTACCCTCACCGCACTGTCTCCGTTGGCTATGGCGGCGCCGCCCGAGCGGGCGCAGCCACCGGCGCCGCACAGCGCCAAACAGGCCCACGCCACCGCGCTCAAGGACGCTGTGGTCGCCAGCTGGCAGCTCGACCAGCGCCAGCAGGCCGCGTTGGCCCAGGCGGATAGCGAGTTCCGTGACGGGCTGCGCCAGCTGCGCGGCGATGGCCCGAAGGCGGCCCCGGAGGCACGGCGTGGCGCACTCGATGCGCTGCTCGAGCGTCAGCGCCAGCAGCTCGCCGATGTGCTGGAGCCGGCCCAGCTGCGCGCTTACCTGATGCTCGAACGCCAGGCGGCGATGCCGCGCCATCCCGGCCCGGCGCATGACCCGGCGGCGCTGGATGCCGATCTGCAGGCGCGTTTCACGCCGCTGTTCGCGACCTGGCAGCTCGATCAGCAGCAGAGCGCGCAGGTGCTCAACGCCCAGCGCACCTTCTTCGATGGTCTGCACCAGCTCAAGCGGCCGGGTGCGGCACCCGACGCCGAGGTCGACGACCCGCGCGGTGAACGCTTCAAACGCCTGATCGAACAGCGCCATAGCGCTCTGGCCCAGGTGCTGAGCCCGGAGCAGGTCACCGCCTTCGAGGCGCTGACCCAGCCGCCACGGCCGCCGCGCGCCGGTCAGGCCCCGGCGCCCGATGCGCCGCCGGCGCCCCCTGCACCCGGCACGCCCCCGGCACCGCCGGTGCCTGACGCTCCCCCCGCACCGAGCGCCCCGCCGGCACCCTGAGTCATCCCGCCAAGCCCTTCCTCGGAAGGGCTTTGTTGTGCGTGCCACGGGGGCACTTGCTAGGCTGGATGCCTCATTCGCTGCGGGATGGATTCCATGGAAGATCAATGGCTGAGCTGGGCCAAGCGTATCTCTGCGCTCGCCGATACCGGGCTGCACTACTGCCGCGACACCTTCGACCGTGAACGCTACGAGGAGATCTCCGCGCTCTCGCGCGAGATGATGGCGACGCTGGGTGGAGCCACCCCCGAGCGTATCGCCACGGCGCTGGGCCCGCGGGAAGGCCACGTCACGCCGAAGATCGATGTGCGCGCGGCGATCATCGAACAGGGACGTATTCTGCTGGTGCAGGAGCGCTCGGATGGCCGCTGGACCCTGCCCGGCGGCTATGCCGAGGTGGGCGTGTCGGCGGCCGACAATACCTGCAAGGAGGTGTGGGAGGAGGCCGGGATTCGGGTGCGCATCGCGCGGCTCTATGCCATCCGCCACAAGGCGCGCCACGCCTACCCGCCGGACGTGCTCGACTTCTACAAGCTGTTCTTCCTCTGCGAGCGGCTCGACGACGCCCCGCTGGACCCCGGGCACGAGGTGCTGGATGCGGCCTACTTCGCGCCCGACGCGCTGCCGCCGCTATCGACGCCGCGGGCGATTGCCCGCGACATCGAAGACGCCTTCCTCTTTCATGCCCAGCCGCAGCGGCCTGCCGTCATCGACTAGCGCAGGCAGTGTGCGTACAGAGCCTAGAATGCTTCCCACTCGGCGGTTTCCGCCTCTTGGCGCCGTGCCGGTTGGGAGGCCGGTCTGGCGCTAGTCGCCGGCAGCGGGGCGGCCTGCGGGCGCCGCGGGGTGACCGCAGCACTGGCGTCGAGGCGGAACACCGCGACCACCGACTGCAGCTCGTTGGCTTCTTCTTCCAGCGCCCGCGCGGCGTTGGCGGCCTGCTGTACCAGCGCGGCGTTCTGCTGGGTGACCTGGTCCATCTGGGTCACCGCCTGGTTGACCTGGGTGATGCCGTGGTTCTGCTCCTCCGAGGCCGCGGCGATCTCGTGCATGATTTCGCTGACCCGGGTGATCGAGGTGACGATGTCGTGCATCGTGTCACCGGCCTTGTCGGCCAGGGCGGCGCCGCTCTCGACCCGCTCGGCGGAGCGCTGGATCAGGTCGCGGATCGCCTTGGCGGCATCGGCCGAGCGCTTGGCCAGCGTCTGCACCTCGTTGGCGACCACGGCGAAGCCGCGACCCTGTTCGCCGGCGCGAGCCGCTTCCACCGAGGCGTTGAGGGCGAGGATGTTGGTCTGGAACGCCACCGAGTCGATGGCGTCGAGCAGCGTCACCGCCTGGCGCGAATTCTCGCTGATCGCGTGCATCGTGCTGACCACGCCGCCGACCACCTCGCCACCGCGATTCGCCACGTCGGTGGCCTCGCTCGCCAGTTGGCTCGCCTGGACCGCGTTGTCGGCGTTCTGGCGTACGGTCGAGGTCAACTGCTCCATGCTGGCGGCGGTCTCTTCCAGCGATGCTGCCTGCTGCTCGGTACGCGAGGAGAGGTCGGTATTGCCCTGGGCAATGCCGCTGGCGCCGTCGAGCACGTTGTCGCAGGCGCTGCGCACGTTGCCGACGGTGCTCGAGAGATGGCTCTGGGTCTGCGCCATGGCCGCGAACAGCCGTCCGATCTCGTTGTTGCCGCGGCGCTCCACCGGCACCGACAGGTCGCCGGTGGCAAGCTTCTCGCAGTGTTCCACCAGACGTTCCAGCGGACGAATCACGTTGACCGTCACGCCCCACAGCACGATCGTCACCAGCACCAGGGTCGCCACCACCGCGACGGCAATGCCGGCGTTGATCAGCCCCGGCGAGACGTCGGTGTTGACGGCGTAGGCGGCCAGCCCCGCGACCCCCAGCACCAGGAGTGTGAATGCCACCAGTACCAGCAGCCAGCTGGTCTTCACGGTCATGTCTGCGAGACGTTTCATGCTTGGTTCACCTGCCTTCCCTTAGTATCGAAGAGCCGGGCGTCACCTGCGTGTGGCGGCCGGAACGGCACCGATCCACGTGGGTGCCGAGTACGCTCTATCGGCCCGCGCGGCAGCGTCTTGAGTGCCCGGCACTGCGACAAACTGGCACACCGGGCCGATGCCCCGGCCCGGTAGCCGAGGCTGGCGGCGCCATCTCTTCTCGACAGGCAGCGGAGTACAGCAGATGAATGCACAACGGATCCTTTCCCAGCTCATGCAGCAGGCGGGTAGCGGCCAGCGCCAGAAGGCCGGCAGCGGGGGCTTCGACGTCAAGTCGCTGCTCGGCGGCGGCGCGCTGGGGCTGCTGGTCGGCAGCAAACGCGGGCGCAGCCTGGGCGGCAAGGCGATCAAGTACGGCGCGCTGGCGGGCATCGGGGCGCTGGCGTGGAAGGCGTGGCAGGCGCATCAGGCGCAGCAGTCGACGCCAGCCGAGGCGACGCCAGCCGAGGCGACGCCAGCCGAGGCGACGCCAGCCGAGGCGACGTCCGCAGCGGACCAGCCGCTGGAGCAGCTCTCCGGCGAGCGCCAGGAGACGCGCAGCCGCGGCATTCTCAAGGCGATGATCGCGGCGGCGCGCGCCGATGGGCATATCGATGCCGCCGAGCGTGCCGCCCTGGCCGAGCAGATCGATGCCCTGGGCGCGGATGACGAGCTGCACGCCTGGGTCGAGCGCGAGATGTCGGCGCCGCTGGATGCCGAGGCGATCGCGCGCGATGCCGACTCGCCCCAGGCCGCCCGCGAGATCTACCTCGCCAGCGTGGCGATCATCGACGATCAGAATCCGATGGAGAAAGCCTGGCTCGACCAACTGGCACAGGCGCTGTCACTGGATGGCGAGATGCGCCAGGCGCTCGAGCGCGAGGTGCACGCGGGCTGAAACGCATCCCGTGCCACCGCGTCAGGCGGGGCGCGGGCAGCATCCGGCGTCCCCGCGCGGCGTAGCCAGGGCCGCGATCAGCGCGATCAGCGCGGTCAGCGAGAGCAGGGCGACCCGCGTGCCGTAGGCGTAGGTCGTCTGCAGCAGGCCGAGATGCTGGGTTGCCACGGCACTGGCGGCTTGCCACGCAGCGCATTCGCCAACCCCGTGTTCAAAGTTCAACTCGGGTGAACTTGATTAACGCCGACGACATGAGTTAACCGGGGTGTATTTTTCCCTTTAAATTCAATCATTTATTGAAAGGTTCCGGCGCGACGACTATAGTCTGAGTCTCTTTGGGGAGTAGCCGGTCGCTGGTGTGTCTGTTGTAGACCAGCGGCGTGCGTGTCAACACACTCGGCCCTGGCCGTGGCACGCACACCGATGTCGGTTGGCGAGACCATTGACACCCGCGACGCAGAGTCGGGCCTGGCGGGTGTCGTGGTGCAACCACCGGCTGGACGACGCCATGAATCCCGCATCTCTGTTCTTGCTTGCCTTCGCCATGTCGACCGACGCCTTTGCCGCGTCGATCGGCAAGGGCGCCGCGCTCAAGCGCACGCGGTTTCCCGAGGCGCTGCGCATCGGCATGATCTTCGGCACCATCGAGGCGATCACGCCGGTGATCGGCTGGGCCATCGGCCTGGCGGCAACGCATTTCGTGTCCGAATGGGATCACTGGATCGCCTTCGTGCTGCTGGCCGGACTCGGGTCGCACATGATCTGGGCCGGCCTCAAGCCGGATGACCCGCGTACCCAAGACGACGCACAAGCGCCGGCACGACGCTCGTTCTGGCTGGTGGCGGCCACCGCCCTGGCGACCAGCATCGACGCCATGGCGGTCGGCGTCACGCTGGCCTTTGCCAACATCAATATCCTGGTCGCGGCGGCGGCGATCGGCCTGGCTACCACGCTGATGGTCACCATCGGTATCATGCTGGGGCGGGCCATCGGTTCGCTGATCGGCAAGCGCGCCGAGATCGGCGGTGGCCTGGTGCTGATCGTGATCGGTTGTATGGTGCTCTACGAGCACCTCGCCGCCGCCTGAGCGATGGCGGGCCCAGTCCGCATGCGCTTTACCCCCATCTTGATCACACTCGTCGAGTCGCCATCCTGAACGTCAAGGAGCTTCCATGGCACGTCAGCCGATCCGCGACAACGCGCTCAAGGCCGCGTTACGCACACCGCAGTTTCGCCAGCAGCAGCAGACGCCCAAGAAGGGCAAAGGCAGCTATTCACGCAAGGGCCGTGGTGCCCAGGGGGGGCGCCATCGCCAAGCGGCCTGAAGCCGGCCGTTTCGCCATGGCGCTTTCCTGTCACCCTGCACGCTGCTTGTCTGCTCATTCTCCTCTCGCTTCTTATCATTCTTCTCTCGCTTCTTATCATTCTCCGCTTGCCGACCACGGCCTCAGCCCGGCATCAGCACGCTCCACCACGCTACCAGCAGCAGCACCAGCGCCAGCGCGCGGTTGAATAGCCGCCACGCCAGCCAGCTCAACCAGACGACACCCAGCCAGCTCAACGCCAGACTCGCGTAGGGCCGGCTGGTCAGCAGCTGGCCGAGACCCAGCCCCACCAGCAGCACGAGCGCGGCGGCGGCCAGGCTGGCACCGATCACCGCCGGCAGGGTACGCCGGAAGCCGTGATGCAGCCCCTGATGCAGAATCAGCAGATTGGTCGGCCCCGGCGTGATCGAGGCGACGATGGCGAACAGCGCGAAAGGTATCCAGCTCGGCATGGGGTCTCTCCATCGGACAACATGAGCTCCGACTATCGCCTGGCGCGGCTGATGCGTCTGGAAGATCTGAGCAGGGCTGGCATGCCGCCGAGGTCTGGTCGACGGCATCGGGGCGAAGGGGTGAGAGGAAGGGATCAGGCCGGCAAGGTCGGTTCGTCGGGATCAGATCGACAGGGTCGGGTCGACAGCGTTGGATCGAGGCAAGGTAGCTCAGCCGCGGCGGCGGTAGTCCGCGGGCGTGAGGCCATAGGCGCGTCGGAACCAGCGCCCCAGATGGCTCTGGTCGGCGAAGCCGAAACGCGCCGCGACCTCGGCCGGGGCATCGCCTACCGCCAGACAGCGGCGTGCCCGGGCGAGCCGCAGCTGAACCAGATAGGCGTGGGGCGCCAGGCCGAAGGCGGCCTTGAAGGCGCGGCTGAGACGGAAACGATCGACGCCGCAGTGGGCGGCGAGGGTCTCCAGGCCGATATCCTGCTCGCAGTGGGCGTGCAGGTAGTCGCGGGCCAGACGCGCGGTGCGCGGCAGCCGCGGGTCGCCCAGCGCTCTTTCCTGCCAGCCCAGGTGGGGCAGCATGCCGCGCAGCACGGCGTCGAGATGCGTCTCCCGAGCCAGTCGCCACCCGGGCGTGCGCAGTGCGGTGAAGGCCGCGGCCACCTGGCGCGCCAGCTCGGGGTCGTCGGCCAGCGTGCGCCGGAAGCCGGGTTCGCCGCTGGTGACCGGCGCCGCGCCGAACTGGCGCAGTTCACGCTGCAGCCAGGCCGGGTCGAGGTAGAGCATGGCATAGGTGAACCCGCCCGCGGTGGGTGCGCGGCCATCATGGAGTTCCCCGGGCTCGACGAAGAACAGCCGGCCCGGGGTGCTGTCGTGACGCTGACGCCGGCAGTGGAACTGCTGCACGCCCTGTTCGGTGAAACCGACCAGATAGCTGTCGTGCCAGTGCGGGTCGTAGGCGTGGCCCTCGAAGTGGGCGCGCAGGGTCTCGAGACCGCTGCCGTGGCGCTGCAGATCGATCCACCCGGTCGACGACATGCTCTCCTCCTGGGCTGCGTGGAAGCCGCTCCAGTCTGCCACGCCCGGTGTGGTGCGTCTGGAAGATTCGCGCGCCGCTGCCGACATCGCGCCCCGAGCGGTGCCGCGCTCAGTCGGGTAGCGGCGCCTCGAACGGCTCCTGGGCACGGGCGGTGAGCGTGGTGCCGATCGAGGCGACGATCACCAGCGCGATCGCCAGCCACTGCAGCACGCTCAACTGCTGGCTCAGGAACAGCAGGCCGGAGAGCGCGCCCACCGCCGGCTCCAGGCTCATCAGGGTGCCGAAGGTCTGGGTCGGCAGGCGAGGCAGGGCGATCATCTCCAGGGTGTAGGGGAGTGCGGTGGAGAGCACCGCCACCGCCAGCGCGAATGGCAGGATCTCGGGAGCGAAGATCGCCGGGCCGACCTCGATCAGCCCGATCGGGGCGATCACCACGGCGGCGATGGTGATACCCAGGGTGGCACTCTGGGCGCCATTGATCGCCCCGGCCTTCTGCCCGAACAGGATATACAGCGCCCAGCACACCCCGGCACCCAGGGCGAAGGCCGCGCCGACCGGGTCGACCGGGCCGCTGTGATCGTCACCCAGCAGAAGCAGCAGGATCAGGCCGCTGACCGCGAACGCCACCCACACCAGATCCAGCCAGCGGCGCGAGGAGAGCATCGCCACCGCCAGCGGGCCGGTGAACTCCAGCGCCACTGCGATCCCCAGCGGAATGCGCGCCAGCGCCTGATAGAACATCAGGTTCATGACGCCCAGCGAGACGCCGTAGATCAGCGTCGACTTCCACGCCCGGCGGCTGATGCGCCGCCGCCAGGGGCGCATTATCAGCAGCAGCAGGCCGGCGGCCAGGATCAGGCGAATCGAGGTGGTGCCGGTGGCGCCGATCTGGGGAAACAGTGTCTTGGCCACGGCCGCACCGCTCTGGATCGAACACATCGCCACCACCAGCATGGCGACCGGCCAGGCGCGCTGGACGAAGGGATGGGTGGCGACAGACATGACACCTCCAGGGGGGCTCGGGCATGATGGCTCGCCAAACGTGGCCGTTAAGCGCCTTGGCGGTGAGCGGCACGGACGAGAGTCGCGATTGTACGGATGGGCAATATATTGCACAAGCCTAGTGAGCGCCCCGATGTCCTGGTGCATGTGGCCGCCAATGTCAGACGCCTGCGCCAGGCGCTCTCCCTGAGCCAGCAGGCGCTGGCCGAGCGCGCCGGGCTCAGCCGACGCATGCTGGTCAATATCGAGAAGGGCGATGTCAACGTCAGCCTGAACACACTGGACCGCCTGGCCGAGGCGCTGGGGGTGCTGTTCTACGCGCTGGTTCAGCCACCGGACAGTGAAGACTCCGCGCGCATAGACGAGGTCGCCTGGGTCGGCCGCTCGCCGCAGAGCCGGGCACGGCTGCTGGCGAGCAAGCCGGCCCGCCAGGAGGTCGAGCTGTGGTCCTGGTCGCTCGCCCCGGGTGAGGTCTACGCATCGGCGGCCGACGACAACGGCTGGCACGAGATGCTGGTGGTGATCGAAGGGGCGCTGACGCTGGAGCTTGCCACGGGTGACATCGTCATCGCCGCCGGCGACTTCCATGTCTATCCGAGTGACCAGCCCTATCGCTATCGCAACGATGGGGCCGGCACGCTGCGCTTCATTCGCAACGTGGTGCATTGAACCCGCTGCGCACCCGGTGCCACAGAAGGTTAAGCGTGATCACAGTCCCGCCTTGTCCAGTCCGAAGGCCTTGTCGGCGGAGCCAGGAACGACCTGGAAGGCAATGCTGAGACGATTCCAGCCGTTGATGGCCACGATCAGGAAGGTCAGGTCCGAGAGCTCCGCTTCGGAAAAGTGGCTGCGCACGTCATCATAGATATTGTCATCGACCCCATGCTCGGGCAGCCGGGTCAAGGTTTCCGTCCAGGCCAGGGCGGCCCGCTCGCGGGGTGTGAATAGCGTCGATTCCCGCCACAGCGCAACATGGTGCAGACGCAATTCGCGCTCGCCGTCGATCTTCGCCTCTTTGACATGCATGTCGACGCAGAAGGCGCAGCCGTTGAGCTGGGAAGCGCGCAGCGTCACCAGATGCTTGATCTCCTTGATCACGTCGCTCTGCGACAGTGCCATGTTGAAATCGATGTACTTCTGCGCGGCCTGGGGAGAGGTCTGGTAGTAATTCACGCGGGCTTGCATGTCGCTCACCTGTCTGGGCAGTGGGTCGTAGGAGGGTGCGAATCAGATACCGGGACAGGATGAAAGGCGGACGTGGCGTCGCACAGGGCCAAGATCTGCGACGATTTCTAGGCCATGGCAAGAGGCGCCGCGTCACACCGTGAGCGCGGCCAGCCGAGTTGCCAGCGCATCGGCATGAGCCGCATCGATGACGTTGGTGAAGCTCAGCAACAGCCCTGACTGGCGTGCCGAGCTCAGATACCAGGCGGACAGTGCATGCCCACCCAGCCCGGCGCTGGCGGCCCGGTTCGCGATGGTCACGTCGTCGGCGCCTTCGGGAAGACGGGCCAGCAGGTGCATCCCACCGGCCTGTAGATCGAGCTGAACCCGGTCGCCCAGATGATGCTCGAGCGCCTGACTAAGATGTTCACGGCGCACCTGATAGAGCGCCCGCATACGCTTGAGATGGCGAGCGAAATGGCCTTCTTCGATG
Source organism: Salinicola endophyticus (assembly GCF_040536835.1). NCBI lineage: Bacteria > Pseudomonadati > Pseudomonadota > Gammaproteobacteria > Oceanospirillales > Halomonadaceae > Salinicola > Salinicola endophyticus. The sequence continues at coordinate 3,978,278 of NZ_CP159578.1, read as the reverse complement.
AAATCCGTCACAACCGCCTGACTCAACGTCGGGGCGCCATGCCCCAGCCCCTGCATCGTGCGCTGGAAGGTCGCGACCTGAGCACGGGGAACCACCAGGTAGGCCAGCTTGATGGCGGGAAACAGGACCTTGCTGAAGGTGCCGGTGTAGAGCACGCGCTCGTCACCATCGAGACTCTTCAGTGCCGGTTCGGGCTGGCCGCGATAGCGGTACTCACTGTCGTAGTCATCCTCGATGATCCAGGCCTCCTCCCGCTTCGCCCATGCCATCAACGCTCGGCGGCGGGCCAGCGTCATCGTTACCCCGGTGGGGCTCTGATGCGTGGGCGTGACGACGGCGAAGCGGGCCTGGGTGGTGCGTGAACATCCCTCTTCGACATTCAACCCTTCGGCGTCGACGCTCACCGGGTTCAAGAGCATACCCGCGCCCAGCAGTCGTTCCCGCGCCATCACATAGCCCGGCTCTTCGAACCAGCCACTGTCGCCGGGTGCCAGCAGGGCCCGGCAGATCAGCCCAAGCGTGTCCCGGTAGCTGTCGGTGATGAAGATCTGTTCGGGCTGGCAGGCGATACCGCGCGACACCCCGAGGTAGCTCACCAGGGCGCGCTTCAGCGCCGGGTGGCCCGTCGGCGGTGGGTAATTCAGTTCGGCGCTGGACTGGGCCCTGAGTCGGCGCTGGGTCAGGCGCGCCCACAACTTGTGGGGGAAGGCGTCCAGCGCCGGAAGCCCCAATTGGAACGGTAGCGGCGGCTCTAGATCGGGCTCCGGCGCCTGCTGGGCCATCGTATCCGGTGTCGGGGTCGGCCCCATGGAGTCGGGCAGGTGGGGTGAAACGATCGTGCCCGCGGGGCCTCGCGGCAACAGATACCCTTCGCTGACGAGCAGCTGATAGGCCAGCTCGACCGTACCGCGCGACAGGTTCAGCTCACTGGCGAGGCTGCGTACCGAAGGCACCCGTTTGCCGGGGGGCAGGCGCCCGTCTGTCATCGCTTCGCGCAGGCGCTGATAGAGCTGCCGGTAGATCGGCACGCTCTGCGTACGGTCGAGCCGAAGTCGGGTATTGGACATGTCGATGTCCTGGAAGATCGAAGACGTCTTGGCGCTGCCAAGCGGATCTGTCCGATTCTAACCTGACTCCTCTGCACAAGGAGGATGTCCGATGACCACCGTCCGACAACTACCGGTGACCACGGAGCAGGCGTGTCTGCCCTGCTTCGATGTCATGCGCGAGCTTCGCCCGCATCTCGAGGAATCGCGGGACTTCGTCAGTCGGATCATGCGGCAGAGGGCATCGACCTCGACCCTGAACTGCGTCCACGGAAGGCCGGCCAGGCGGTTGACGAATGGTTACGCAGCGCCGGTATTACCCAATATGCGTTTTCGCGCATGATAGCGGCAGCTGGCGCGCAGGCGGTCGTCATGTCGCCGATGAGGAATTCGACCCAAGGAGAGGACGATGAAAGCATGGTGGCTGGGTGTGGCGCTGGTGCTGAGTACGCAGGTGGCCGTGGCTCAGGAGATGGACGCGGCCGAGACCCGCCGGATAGTCGACCCGCTGATCGAGACGCTGATGCAGCAGGAGCGGATCGCCGGTATGGCGGTCGCTATCGTGCGCCCCGACGGGGTTCAGGTGCTCGACTACGGCATCGCCGATCGCGACACCCGCCAGCCGGTAGACGCCGATACCCTGTTCGAGATCGGCTCGCTGAGCAAGACCTTCACCGCCACGCTGGCTACCCTTGCTGCCGTGCGCGGCAAGCTCGATCTGGATGCGCCGGTGAGCCAGTACCTGCCGGTGCTCGAGGGCAGCACCTTCGATGACGTCGATGCGATCAATCTGGGCACCCACACCGCCGGCGGCCTGCCGCTGTTCGTGCCCGAGACGGTCAACGACCAGGATGCACTGATGGCCTGGTATCGTCAGTTTCAGCCGAGCGCGCCGGTGGGGGAGAGCCGACTCTACTCCAACCTGAGCATCGGGCTGCTGGGGCTGGAAGCAGCCGCCAGCCTCGGCAGCGACTTCGTGCCGGCGGTGCGCGAGCAGCTGCTCGAACCACTGGGGCTCGACCACACCTGGTACGACGTGCCCACCACCGAGCAGGGGCATTACGCCATGGGCGAGGACAAGTCAGGCGAGCCCAAGCGGGTCTCGCCCGGCGTGCTCGAGGATGAAGCCTACGGCATCAAGACCACCGCCACCGATCTGGCGCGGCTGGTCCAGGCCAATCTGGGGCTGCTCACGCTCGACGATGAGCTGCAGCGGGCGATCGATGCCACCCACCGGCCCTACTACCAGGTCGGCGACATGACCCAGGATCTGATCTGGGAGCAGTATCCCCGTCCGGTCAGCCTCGACACCCTGGTGGCGGGTAACGGCTATGGCATGATTCTCGAGCCGCAGACGGTCAAGCCGATCGCCCCGCCGAGTGATGACGTCGCACGGCCGGCCAAGGTGTGGATCAACAAGACCGGCTCGACCAACGGCTTCGGCGGTTACGTGGTAATGCTGCCCGACCGCCAGGTGGGGCTGGTGATGCTGGCCAATCGAAACTACCCCAATGCGGCGCGGGTGGAGACGGCCTACCGCATTCTTTCGGGGCTGGGGGCGATCGAGCCGGACGCCGCTAACCCCTGAGGGGAATGACAGGCGTCGTGGGCGGCCAGAAACGCCAAGCGCCCGCCGGAATCCGGCGGGCGCTTGGCAGGGGCGACGAGGACTGCGTCCTGATGCTGAGTGCTGACGTCTAGTGCTGACGCGGGGATGGGGCGTCGATAGCCGCCTGCCCCAGATCGGGCTCGTCGAGTTCGAGCAGTTCCCGCGACATCGCACGGACCTCGCTCAGCAGCTTCGGATTGGACGCCAGCGCCTGTCCGTAGGAGGGCACCAGTTCGCGCAGCTTGGCCTGCCACGCCTCGCTCTTGACCTGCTCGGGGAACACCTCTTCGATCAGGCGCAACATGATCGACGGCGCCGTCGACGCCCCCGGGGAGGCGCCCAGCAGGGCGGCGATGGTGCCGTCGGCGCCGCTCACCAGCTCGGTGCCGAACTGCAGCGTGCCGCCCTTGCCCTCGACGTCCTTGATCGTCTGCACTCGCTGGCCGGCGGTCCACAGTTTCCAGTCCGCGCGCTTGGCCTCGGGGTAGTAGCCCTTGAGCTCTTCGAACTGGTCCTCTTCGGACATGCGCAGCTGGCTGATCAGGTAGCGCACCAGATCCAGGTTATCCAGCCCGACCTTGGTCATCGGCCACAGGTTGCTGGGGGTGATCGAGCGCATCAGATCGGTCCACGAGCCATTCTTGAGGAACTTGCTCGAGAAGGTGGCGAAGGGGCCGAACATGATCGCCGGGGTGCCGTCGAGAATACGCTTGTCGATGTGCGGCACCGACATCGGCGGCGAGCCGGCCGGCGCCAGGCCGTAGACCTTGGCGTCGTGCTTGGCGACCACTTCCTGGTTGGTGGTGTAGAGGAACTGCCCGCCCACCGGGAAGCCGCCATACTGCTTGGCTTCGGGAATGCCCGATTTCTGCAGCAGCGGCAGCGCCGCGCCGCCGGCGCCGATGAACACGAAGCGCGCGTTGACGCTGCGCTCGTTGCCGCCATCGCTGGTGTTGGCGACCGTCACCTTCCAGCTGCCATCGGCGTTGCGCTTGAGATCGCGCACCTGGGTGTTGAGCGACAGCTCGAAATTGTCGCGCTTGGCCAGCGAGTCCATCATCTGGCGGGTGAGCTCGCCATAGTTGACCTCGGTGCCGATCGGCATGCGCGTGGCCGCCACCGGGTCATCGCCTTCGCGCCCGCTCATCACCAGCGGGATCCACTCGGCGATCTTGGCCGGATCCTCGGCATACTCCATGCCGGCGTAGAGCGGGTTGCGGTGCATCGCCTCGAAGCGCGCATTCAGGAAGGAGACGCGATCCTGGCCCCACACGAAACTCAGGTGCGGCACGGTATTGATGAACGAGCGCGGCTCGGAGAGCACGCCGTCACGCACCTGGCTGGCCCAGTACTGACGCGAGACCTCGAACTGCTCGGTGATGCCGATGGCGCGCTGAATGTCGACACTGCCATCGGGCTGGGGCGAGGTGTAGTTCATCTCGGCGAAGGCCGAGTGACCGGTACCGGCGTTGTTCCAGACGTTGGAACTCTCTTCGGCGGCGCGATCCAGCCGCTCGAACAGCTGGATCGACCAGTCGGGTTGCAGCGACTGCAGCAAGGTTCCCAGGGTAGCACTCATGGTGCCGCCCCCGATGAGAACCACGTCGACGTTGGGGGTATCGCCGGATGCCGCTCCTGCCTGGGTGGTCGGCAGGGAACAGAGCGTGATGCCGTGACGCAATTTCATGAAGGTTCTCTGTCTGATGGATACGGACAGGCGCGAACGCGAATGCGTCACTAGTTTAATGAGCTAGTCCCCTCAGTGCCATGATAGATGTCGACAAAGCCGAGAAATCGTCATCATCCGCGGCGCTCGTCGATGCCAATCGGGGGACGGCGGAGGTGGGCTTGACGCACGACCATTTGTTTAGCATGCTAATCAGGTGTTGCGACGAAACGTCGCAGCCGTCTTGTCAACCAGCCGTTTCCTTAACCAAGGAGGGGTCATGAAAGTGTTCAATCGTCTCTTCTCGATGCTCGCCGCGGTCATCGTCTCCGCGCTGCTGCCGTTCTCGATGAGTGCCGAAAGCGACGCCAGCCCGCATCAGAACCTCTATGGCAGCAGCAACCTCAGCGCCTCGGTCGGTGGCCAGGGCAAGCGCCATGACGATCTCTCCTGAAGCCGCCTGACGACCGCGGGCCGAGCGGACTTGTGTGCGCGTCTAAAGTCGCCTGGCGCCAGGGTATGCCGGTAGGTGACCATCAGCGTCTGTGCACCATCTCTGGAGTCCGCCATGCCGCTATACGCCTATCGCGATCATCGCCCCCAGCTCCCTGCCAGCGGTCGCTACTGGATCGCCCCCGGGGCGCACGTGATCGGGCGTGTCGAGCTCGGTGACGACGTGGGTATCTGGTTCAACGCGGTGCTGCGTGGCGACAACGAGCGCATCGTCATCGGGGCCGGCAGCAATATCCAGGAGGGCTGCATGCTGCACACCGACCCGGGCTTCGTGCTGCGCGTCGGCGCCGGCTGCACGGTGGGTCACCACGCCATCCTCCACGGCTGCGAGCTGGGCGACCATACCCTGATCGGCATGGGCGCCACGGTGCTCAACGGTGCCAGAATCGGCAAGCACTGCCTGGTCGGCGCGGGTGCTCTGGTCACCGAGGGCAAGCAGTTCCCCGACGGGTCGCTGATCGTCGGCGCGCCGGCCAAGGCGGTGCGCACCTTGGACGCCGAGGCCCGCGCTGCGTTGGAAGCGTCCGCCGAGCACTACGTCAAGCGCTGGCAGGCGTTCGCCGACGACCTCCAGCTGCTCGACGAGGAGTGAGGTCATGCTGCCCATCGATTACGCGCCCCAGGCCCCCGAACTCGCCGCGCTACGTGAAATGCGCGGCCCGGCGGTGATCGAGTTCGGCGTCTCCTGGTGTCCTTGGTGTCAGGCGGCGCAGCCACTGATCGCCGAAGCCTTCGCCGGCTTCGAGGCGCCCTATTTCAAGGTCGAGGATGGCAAGGGGCGGCCGCTGGGGCGCGCCTTCGGGGTCAAGCTGTGGCCCACCTTGATCTTTCTGCACGACGGTGAAGAGACCGCGCGGCGGGTGCGACCGGCCTCTACGGAGAGCCTGCACGAGGCCTTGGCGCAGCTCGCCGACGTCTGAGTCCCGCGGCGGATCGCTGCCGTGCTGCCTGCCACCGCGCTGCTGGCTACCCGCGCTCTCCATTCTTCGACTTCCCGCCCGTCCTCACGCCTCTATCGCCTGTCTTCTTCGCTTGGCTGAGGTCGGTTCTCTGCCCGGCGCGTTCAGTGCCGAGCCATCGCCATCAGAGCGTCGTCTCCAGGGCGTGCAGTTCGCGCTCCAGGGCAAACACGTGGGCGTCGTCCCAGCCCAGCTCGCGCAAGGCCTGGGCGAGATTGAGCAGATAGTCGCGGTTGGGCCCGCTGGGGCCGTGTGAGTCAGCGATCTGACGCGCGATCTCGGCCTCCGACGCCGGGCCCAGATAGGCGGCATTGTCGGCCCCGGCGAGATAGACCACACCCTCCGCCGTGGCCGGCGTGGCGCTGTCCATGAAGTCCATGCGCGTGACCACGCGCAGATAGCCGTTCTTCTCGCGGATATCCAGCGGCTCGAACACCCGCGGTGCGATGCGGTAGGCCATGCCGTGGCAGATCGCGTCCGCCTGCTCGGCCAGGGTCAATACGCGCCCGGGCGCCTCGGGTGTCCCGCGGTGGTCGTGGGAACCCTGCCAGAAGCGCCGGGTCCAGCCGCGGATCGCGGCCGGGCGGCGTTCCAGATAGTCGAAGTCCGCCTTCCAGATCAGCGAGCCGTAGCCGAACAGCCAGACCGAGTCGTGGCCGTCGAAGTGGGTCATCTGGCGGTTGTACGCGGTGGTATCGAAGGACATGGCGCCGTCTCGTCGGGTGAGTGGAAGTGACATCGTCGTCATAGCGGCAGACTCGATATGCATATCGGAAATCGAGATTGTCACACCTGACGGGAGCTCCGTTATATTGATCGCGTTTCTTATATCATTTCAAGCATAAGCGTCGAGGTCGAGTGGGTTCCACCCCGGCGTGAGCGCGGCAACTTCCCGGGAGAGCGGCATGCAGCGTTTGATCATCTTCGGTATCGCCGGTTTCATCGCCCAGCTGGTGGATGGGGCGATCGGCATGGGGTATGGACTGACTTCTTCATCAATGCTGCTGGCGCTCGGGGTCACCCCGGCGGTCGCCTCGGCCTCGATCCACATGGCCGAGGTGGCGACCACGGCGGCGTCGGGGACATCCCACTGGCGTTTCGGCAACGTCGACCGCCGCCTGGTCAAGACCATGATGCTGCCGGGCGGTGTCGGTGCCTTCGTCGGCGCCTGCTTTCTCAGCAACGTGCCCGGCGATGCGATCAAACCGGTGATCTCGCTCGGACTGCTGCTGCTGGGGCTCTACATCATCGCCCGCTATCTGTTCGATCTGGCGTCGCGGCAGCCGAGTCGTGACGTCTCCCGCGCCAAGCTGATCCCGCTGTCGCTGGTCGCCGGCTTCTTCGACAGCGTCGGTGGCGGCGGCTGGGGGCCGATCTCCACCCCGGTGCTGCTGGCCCACCGCGGCATCGAGGCGCGCAAGGTGGTGGGCTCGGTGGATACCAGCGAGTTCTTCGTCACCGTCGCCGGCACGCTCGGCTTCGTGCTGGCGCTGGGGCTCGACGACATCAACTGGCAGTGGGTGGCGGTGTTCGCGCTGAGCGGCCTCGCTGCGGCGCCGCTGGCGGCGTGGATCGTGCGCCTGCTGCCGGCGCGACTGCTGGCGGTGATCGTCGGCGGGGCGATCGTAGTGGTCAACGCACGCACGCTGCTCGGCGCGCTGGGCGTACACGGCGAGCCCGCCTCCCTGACGCTAGGCCTGCTGGGGCTGGGCTGGGTCGCGCTGGTGGCGATGGCGGTACGGCGTCATCGGGCCAGCGCGGCGGCGCTCTCCTGAGAGTCAGCGCTGGTGAGCCTGCGCCTGACATGCTGCCTCAGGACGATGATCGGCCCGGCAGCACCAGGTTGAGCACGATCGAGACGATCGCCCCGGGGATCAAGCCGGAGTCGATCAGCACGCCGATCTGCTCCGGCGCCGCGGCATACAGCCCTTTCTGTGCCGGCAGCCCGATCGCCACCGCCAGCGAGACCCCGACGATCAGCATGTTGCGCTTATCGAAGGTGGCGTGGGAGAGCATCTTGACCCCGGCGCTGGCGATCATGCCGAACATGATCACCACCGCGCCACCCAGCACTGCGGCGGGGATCGCCGAGACCGTCGCGCCGAGCTTGGGCACCAGCCCGGCGACGATCAGGAAGGCGCCTCCGATCGCCACCACGAAACGGCTGGCGACGCCGGTGAAGGCCACCAGCCCCACGTTCTGGCTGAAGCTGATCTGCGGAAAGCCGCCGAACAGCGAGGCGAAGGTGCTGGCCAGGCCGTCTGCCATCACCCCGCCGGAGAGTTCACGCGGGGTGGCCTCGCGCTCGGCGCCGCCGATCGCTGTCCCCGAGATGTCGCCGATCGACTCGGCGCAGGTCACCACCGCCATCAGCGCGATCGCCAGCATCGCCGTGGGGTCGAAGGTGATCCCCATCTGCAGCGGGATCGGTAGCTGGAACCAGGCCGCCTCGCCCACCCCCGAAAAGTCGAGCAGGCCCAGTGGCGCCGCCGCCACGCAGCCGACCAGGATGCCGATCAGCACCGCCGCCTCGGACAGAAAGCCGCGCCCGAACTGATGGAAGGCGACGGTGATCACGAACACCAGCGCTGCCAGCAGCAGATGGTGGGGGGCGCCGAAGTCCGCCGCGCCGAAGCCTCCGCCGACGTAGGAGAAGCCCACCGGCAGCAGCAGCAGGCCGATCAGCAGCACGAAGGTGCCCGACACCACCGGCGGAAAGAACACGCTCAGGCGGCGGTAGAACAGCCCCACCATGGCCATCGCCAGCCCGCCCACCAGCGCGCCGCCGAACACCGCAGGCAGGCCCTGGGTGGTGGCGATGGGGATCATTACCGGCACGAAGCCGAAGCTGGTACCCATGACGATCGGCAGGCGCGCGCCCACCGGCCCCAGACCCAGCGTCTGCACCAGGGTGGCGACCCCGGCGACGAACATCGCCATCTGCACCAGGAACACGGTGTCCGCTCCCGAGAGCCCGGCGGCGCCCGCGATCACCAGCGGCACCGTGGCGTTGGCGACGAACATGGCGAGTACGTGCTGGATACCCAGCGGGATCGCCTTGCGCAGCGGTGGCAGGTAGTCGACATCGCGCAGGCGCTCGGCGCCGCGTGTCTGCGGATGGGAGGCGTTGGGGGAGCTGGGCGCGGGGGCGGCGCTGTCCTGGGTCATCGTTGTCTCCGACGGCATTGTTGTTGGTGCTGACCTTATAGGGGCGGCAGCGCGCGATCGCGATGCCCGGCTCCAATCTAGCGGTTTTGCCGGTCGATGTAGACTTTCGATTTAGAGTCCATGTCCCACACCTCTGACGATGGGCGCCGGGGGCAGGGCAAAGCGAGGGTCCTTTGCCAGGGGTGGCAAAGGTAGCGCCCAGGGAGGCACAGCGCCCTCGCGACGCGCTGCCGCCGGAGAAGCCCGGTTGTGAAAGGCGCTTAGCAGGACCAGAGCAGGCGGTAGCCGGCCCTCAGCCCGGCGGTGACTCGGACGACTCGGGCCACCAGCGCGCCAGCACCGCTGCCGCCTGGCGCTCCACCTCTTCGTCGATATAGATCGAGACCGCGACCAGCGCCGCCGCCAGCACGCTGGCATCATCGGTGAAGCCGACGCCGGCGATGACATCGGGGATCGCGTCCAGCGGCGAGATAAAGTAGCCCAGCGCGCCGATGATGGTCGACTTGGCCCAGATCGGCACGTCGGGGCGTTTGAGCACGAAGTAGAGCTGCAGCGACTTGAGCGCCACGCCGCGCCCCGCGCGGCTGCCGAAGCGTGCCAGCTTGCGCCAGAAGCGCGCATCGCTATAGGCCTCGGCATGCTCGATGACCACCGCCTCAGGGTCGGTCATGGGCGCTGGCGTGTCGTGGGTCTCCGGCGTGGCGGGGGTGGCTGCCGGTGGCGTACGGCTGAAGCGGGGTAGGCGGGGCATGGCTGGTTTCCTCGTCGCGGACGCTGAGAGGGTGTCTACAAAATGTCTGCGCTCGACAATACGGCGTTGAAATCGGCTTCAAAATGCTCATTTACCCTTTGTAAACTGCGCTTTTTCGGCCGATTTCGCCTTGTCTTGTCTTGTCTTGTCTTCGCTCGCCGAATTTGTAAACGCCCTCGGAGACCGGGGCTGTGATTCTAGCCAGGAGTCCCCGCCCGCGCCTAGCCCCGCGCGGGCGGGCGCTGCCTCAACCCTTGACGCCGCCGGCGAAGTCCAGCGACAGCCGGATCGGGGTATCCAGCGGCAGCTTGACCACCGCCAGGGCGTGCTCGGTCATGCGCCGGATCAGTTGCTCGTAGGCTTCACCGCCTTCGTCCTTGATCGCCTTGACCTGATTCTCCGAGAGGTTGTCGCTGCCCAGCTGGTTCTTGGCGGCGTGGCGCAGCGTCTCGCCGGTCTCGCCGGCGGCGAGCTGGTGGAATTCGTCGCGATCCATACCATCGTTGTGCAGTGTGATCTCCATGGCGCTCTCTCCCTTGTGTGAGGCGTGACTTCCGTGTGTGGCTTGTGCCGTCTCGTCGAGCGGCGTGACGTCGCCGCCCACGCTACACAACGTAGAAGCCGGGCGGGCAGGGCACAACTCGCGTGTCAGCGGCGCCGATGCCTCGTCACGCGACGGTGCTTGTGGCACCTGACATCGAAAGGTCCGAAAATGTCCGCTATCCGGGCGCCCACGCCCTGGTGGCCGGCGTGGGCAAGCCCCTAGTCTGAACGCTCTGGCCGCTTCGGCCCTATCCTGTTCGAGGAGTTCGTCATGCCCGCCACCGCCCTGCTGCTGATCGATGTTCAGGCGTCTTTCCCGGCCCGAGACTACTGGGACGAGGCGCTCGCCGAGCGCTGGCGGCCGCACCAGCGCCGCCTGCTCGACCTCGCCCGCGAGACCGGCGTGCCGCTGGTGCGTATCTTTCATCAGGCGCCGGGCAGCGCGACGCCTTTCGACCCAGAGAGTGGCCTGATTCGTCCGCTCGCCGGCTTCGACGATGACGCCGACGTCACCTTCCACAAGACCGCCCACAACGCCTTCAGCGATACCGGCCTCGAGCGCTGGTTACGGCTCAACCGCATCGAGCGCCTGGCGATCAGCGGCATCCGCACCGAACAGTGCTGTGAAACCACGGCGCGAGTCGGTTCGGACCTGGGCTTCGCGGTCGATTTCGTCAGCGAGGCGACGCTGACCTTCCCCATGTCCCGCGCTGGGCACACCTGGAGCGCCGCGGAGATTCGCGCGCGGACCGAGCTGGTCCTCGAGGGGCGGTTTGCGCGGATCGTCGATGTCGAGACGCTGGCCACGGAGTGGCGCGGCGCACGCGAGGCCGCGTGAGCGCGGTGGTGGCGGGTGCTGACCTGCGGGTCGGGGTGCTGATGCTGCCCGGCCAGGTGCCGCTGGACCTGGCCGGGCCGCTGCAGGTGCTGCTCAGCGCCTTGCAGTTGGGCGCGCCGCTGGAACTGCGCTTCTTCGGCCCACAGGCGTCGCTGCCGTGGCTGGGGCCGCTGGCGCTGACGGGCATCGAGGCGCTGCCCGAGGCACCGCTGGCGCTCGATCTGCTGGTGGTGCCGGGGCAGTACCGGGCGCACATCGACAGCGCGCTGCAGCGCCACGCCGGCGACTGGCTGCAACGGCAGGCGCCCGCCTGTCGCACCCTGATGGCGGTCTGCTCCGGGGCGCTGCTGCTGGCCACGACAGGGCTGCTCGATGGCCGCCGCTGCACCACGCATCACAGCCTGCTCGACGAATTGCGCCGGCTGGCGCCGCTGGCCCGGGTGCGCGGCGACTGCATCTTCGTCGAGGATGGCCGCTATCTCACCAGCGCCGGGATCTCCACCGGCATCGATACCATGCTGCACTGGCTGGCGCTCAACCAGGGACAGCGCCTGGCCCAGCAGGTCGCGCGGGAGCTGGTGATCTACTGGCGGCGTAGCGGTCAGGAGCCGCAGCTCGGTATCTGGCTGGAAGGGCGCAATCATGTCGAGACGCGCATTCATCGACTGCAGGACGCGCTTGCCGCCGATCTCGCCCGGCCCTGGTCGCTCGCGGAGATGGCGCGAGTCGCTACCCTCGGCGAGCGCCAGCTGCGGCGACGTTTCGCCGCCCTGACCGGGCTCTCGCTGGGCGACTATCTGGCACGCCTGCGCCTGCAGCAGGCGCGTCAATTGATGAACGAGACAGACTGGAGCCTGGCCTGTATCGCCGAATGCAGCGGATTCGGCGACGATCGTCAGTTGCGGCGAGTATGGCAGCGCTTCGAGCACGGCTCGCCCGCGGCCTGGCGTCGCTCGCAGGCGCGTTCCTGAGCGCGCCGTCGCAATGGCTCCCCAGGTGATGTGCGGTGAAGCGCTGGATATTGAGGGGGTTAGACCACTGGTCTAAACTGGTTGGACCACTGGTCTAAGAGCGTCCTTTCCGGTGCCATCAGACCAGCCCCGGGCGTCGAGGAGAATTACGTATGCGCTGGCGCGGTATCAACCACCTGGAGCTGTCGGTCATCGATTACGAAGCATCGGTGGCGTTCTATGATCGGCTGTTCGGCTGGCTGGGCTACACCAGCTTCTGGACGCTCGATATCGGTTATCGCTCCACCTACTACATGGCACGTTTCCCGCTTCCCCACAGTTACATCGGCCTGCAACCTGCGCAGAGCGGTGGAAAACTCGACCACGCCGCACGCGCCACCGGCATTCATCATGTGGCGCTGTGGGCGGCATCGCGTCGAGAGATCGTGCGATTTCATCGCGAGTTCCTGCTGCCGCAGGGTATTCCGGTGAGCGAGCCGCCGGCGGAATATGCGGTCTATGCGCCGGGCTACTATGCGGTATTCTTCGACGACCCGATCAACGGTATCCACTGGGAGCTGGCGCACATCCCGCGGTTGCCGACGCCGATGGCCTATCTGCGCTGGCGTCGCGCCATGCAGGCAGCGCTGGCGGGCAGTGCAAGAGGACCGCGTGATACGCTACGCCGCCTGCCTGGTCGTGGCTGACGCCCGCCCCCGCTCACCCTTTGACCGACGTTCGAGATGTCATGCCCGCCACATCCTCCCCCTCTACCGTCAGGTCGCCCAGACGCACCCACCGCGAGCGCTTGATGTCGCTGTCGCCGGCCCAGCGTGCGCAGTTGCTCGACCCGGCGGAGGCCGAGTTCGCCCGGCACGGGTACGCCGGTGCGTCGCTCAACCGGGTGCTGGTCGCGGCGGGCATGAGCAAGGGCCAAGCCTACCATTATGTGCGCGACAAGGCCGACCTCTACGCGGCCACCATCGAGCGCGCCCTGCAGCGACTGATCGAGGCCGTCGATTACCGCGTGGGGGAGCCGACCGAGGCGGCGGTATTCTGGCAGCGTATCGAGCAGCTGTTCGCCCGGATCAGCCAAGTCTTGCTGAGTGATGAGCGGCTGGCGGCGCTGGCCTGTGGCATTCACGAAAGCGAGGCCACGCGGGCGGCGCTGGATGCCTCTCAGCTGTCGCTGCGGCGCCTGTTCACCGCACTGATCGCGCATGGGCAGACGCTGGGCGCGGTGCGTACGGATCTGCCTCAGAGCCTGTTGATGGACCTGCTGTTCGCCCTGGCGGTGGAAGTGGACCGCTGGTTCGCGACACATTGGTCCGCACTCGATGCCGACGAGGCGCGACGTCTGAACACGCGGGTCATCCGAATGCTGCGTGATCTGGCTCGACCGCCTGCCGAATGAGCGGGCGGCGATGGCTGAGCGCTGTCAACCATTGTCTGACGAAGGAGCAGGGAGCGACCGGCATGATTGTCAACACACCCGCCGCGCCATACTACGCGGTGATCTTCACCTCGCTGATGGGCGACGACACGGCTGGCTACGCGGCCATGGCAGATAAAATGCTGACGCTGGCTCGGGCCCAGCCCGGCTTTCTGGGCGTCGAGTCGGCGCGGGAGAGCATCGGCATCACCGTCTCCTACTGGACCGATCTCGACGCGATCCGCGCGTGGAAGCGTGATATCGATCACCGCGAGGCCCAGCGTCTGGGGCGGGAGCGCTGGTACGCGGCCTATCGCACGCGTATCGCCCGGGTCGAGCGCGACTACGGTTCAGCAGAGAAGGGCTCAGCAGAGCAGGGATTAGCAGAGAAGGGCTCAGCAGAGCAGGGATTAGCAGGGAAGGGGTGAAGAGAACGGGGCAGACGTACAAGGGGGAGATGAGCAGGATCGAGCCGGGCATGGTCGAGACGGCTGAGCGCCACCGATCGATTCTCGGAGTTTTGATCAAGCATTGTGGATTTTCATCGATAGTGGGGTCTCGCCTAATACTTTAGTCTTGCCGGCATGCCCGGGCGTTGGCGTTGTTCCTGCCACGCCTGCTTTTCAGACCCCTCGTCGAAGGATGCCGCCATGTCGACTCCCTTACCCACTGCCCAGCCGGCGCCGCCCTCGCGCTGGTTCGCGGTAATCGCTCTGACCCTGGGGGTATTCAGCCTGGTGATGGCCGAGTTCCTGCCAGCCAGCCTGCTGACGCCGATGGCCGACTCGCTGGCGATCAGCGAAGGCCAGGCCGGCCAGGCCGTCACGGTGACGGCGGTGGTCGCGCTGCTGTCGGGGTTGCTGGTGGCCTCCGTCACCCAGCGACTCGATCGTCGCCATGTGCTGCTGGCGTTCTCGCTACTGATGATCGCCGCCAACCTGACCGTGGCGTTCGCCCCTGGCCTGGCCTGGTTGCTGCTCGGCCGGGTCCTGCTGGGCATCGCTCTGGGTGGGTTCTGGGCGCTCTCCGCCGCTACCGTCATGCGACTGGTGTCGGAGCACGACGTGCCGCGTGCGCTGTCGCTGCTGTTCGCCGGTGTCCCCATCGCCACCATCAGTGCCGCGGCGCTGGGTAGCTATCTCGGCGATCTGTTCGGCTGGCGTGACGTTTTTCTGCTGGCGACGGCGATCTCGGTGCTGACGCTGATCTTCCAGTACCTCACCTTGCCGCGCATGACGCCGGAGCGTCCCACCCCGCTTGGCACGCTGGTGAGCGTGATGAAACGACCGGGCATGATGGTCGGCATCGTGGCCATCCTGCTCGTGTTCTGTGGCCATTTCGCCTTCTTCACCTATGTCCGTCCATTTCTCGAGGGCGTGTCGCACATGGGGATCAATGCGCTTTCATCGACGCTGCTGGCGTTCGGGGTGGCCAACTTCGTCGGCACCTTGGCCGCGGGGTATCTGCTGGAGCGCAGTCTACGCCTGACGCTTTTGCTGATGCCTCTGGTCATGGGCTCGCTGGGCTGGTTGCTGGCAACGCTGGGCGGCTTCTCGCCGGGAACCGATGCTTTCATGGTCGCGCTGTGGGGCTTCGCCTTCGGCGCGGTGCCGGTGGCCTGGTCGACCTGGATCACCCGGGTGGTGCCGGACGAAGCCGAGAGCGGAGGTGGCCTGATCGTGGCTTCGATCCAGCTGGCGATCGCCCTGGGGGCGGCCGTCGGCGGGGTCATGTTCGATCTGAGTGGCGTGCTTGGCGTGTGCGCCACCGCCGGCACGCTGCTGCTGGCCGGCGCGGCGCTGGTGCTGGCGGGGGTGAAGACGCGGCCGGTGGTCGCTGCGGAGTGCGGCGGGCAGGGCTCGGCCTGCGGCTGAACGTGTCGCGATGTCCCGCGCCGCTTCGCGCCAGGCATTGACGGGTAGCGGCGCGGGGAGTCTTGCTTGTCGGCTGGCGACAGTGGTCTGCTATAGGGAATCTGGCCGGCACGTGCGTGTCAGACCCTATCCCAGGCCATCGAAAGGAACCGACGATGAGTATCGACCCCCAGGCAGGACGCTTGCCGGACCCGCACAGCCTCGCCAATCTGCCGCGGCTGGTCTCGCGCTACTACAGTGAGCGCCCCGACGCCCATGATCCGGCCCAGCAGGTCGCCTTCGGTACCTCCGGCCACCGCGGCTCGTCGCTCAAGCGGAGCTTCAACGAGTGGCACATCCTGGCCACCACCCAGGCGATCTGCGAGTACCGCGAGGCCCAGGGCATCGATGGGCCGCTGTTCATCGGCATGGATACCCACGCGCTCTCCGAGCCGGCGTTCGTCTCCGCCCTCGAGGTGCTCGCCGCCAATCGGGTCGCGGTGCGGATCGACGCCGGCTGCGAGGCGACCGGCTTCGAGCCCGGCTACACCCCGACGCCGGCGATCTCCAACGCCATCCTCTTCTACAACCAGGGCCGCCACCACGGCCTGGCCGACGGCATCGTCATCACCCCGTCGCACAATCCGCCGGTGGATGGCGGCTTCAAGTACAACCCCACCAACGGTGGCCCGGCCGATACCGGTGTCACCAAGTGGATCCAGGAACGCGCCAACGAGCACCTCGCCGACGGCCTGCGCCAGGTCCAGCGGGTGAGCTACGCCGAGGCGCTGGCGGCACCCACCACCCAGCGTTTCGACTATATCGAGAGCTATGTCGGCGGCCTCGACAAGGTCATCGACATGGCTGCGATCCGCGATTCCGGGCTCACCTTCGCGGTCGATCCGCTGGGCGGTGCCGGGGTGCACTACTGGCCGCGTATCGCCGAGAAGTACGACCTGCCGCTGGAGGTGCTGTCGACCACGGTCGACCCGACCTTCCGCTTCATGCGCGTGGACTGGGACGGCAAGATCCGCATGGACTGCTCCTCACCCCACGCCATGGCCGGGTTGATCGAGAACAAGGATCGCTTCGACGTCTCCTTCGCCTGCGATACCGACCACGACCGCCACGGCATCGTCGCCCGCTCCACCGGGCTTTTGAACCCCAACCACTATCTCGCTGTGGCCATCGAGTACCTGTTCACCCATCGCCCTCACTGGGGCGACCAGGCCGCCATCGGCAAGACCCTGGTGTCGTCGTCGATGATCGATCGCGTCGCCGAGGGCCTGGGGCGCGAGGTCACCGAGGTACCGGTGGGCTTCAAGTGGTTCGTCGATGGCCTGATCGAGGGCAGTCTCGGCTTCGGCGGCGAGGAGTCCGCGGGGGCGTCGTTCCTGACCCTGGAGGGCCAGCCGTGGTCGACCGACAAGGATGGCATCATCCTCGGTCTGCTCGCCGCCGAGATCACTGCGGTCACCGGGCAGGATCCGGGCGAGCGCTACCGGGCGCTGACCGAGCGCTACGGCGCGCCCGTCTACCAGCGTGTCGATGCCCCGGCCACCCGTGAGCAGAAGGCCCGGCTGGGCAAGTTGTCGCCGGAGCAGGTCACCGCCGAGACGCTGGCTGGCCATCCGATCATGCGCAAGCTGACCGAGGCGCCGGGCAACGGCGCTGCCATCGGCGGGCTCAAGGTGGTGACCGAGGCGGGCTGGTTCGCCGCGCGCCCCTCGGGTACCGAGGACGTTTACAAGATCTACGCCGAGAGCTTCGAGGGCGAGGCGCATCTCACGCGTATCCAGCAAGAGGCCAAGGCGCTGGTCGACGCCGTGCTCGCAGGCTGAGCCGGCAGGCGGTGGCATCGCCACCGCCCGGTATGCCTTCCCTCAGGCGACTTGCGCCGCCGCGCGATCTCTCGGCGACAGTGGCTGTTCCCCGGGCCTAAAGTTACTTTGGGTCCGGGCGATATCCCCCCTGAATCGATTCGTTGCCGCTCGTCGAGCGGCGCCTCTCGCTGTCGGGGAACCCCTCATGCATTTCAAGTCCATACGTACGCTGGTCACGCTACTGGTGGGGGCGTGTATCGTCTTCGTGGTCGCGGCCATGGTGGCTTACACCGTCTATGCCAACGCGCGCTCCCAGGCGCTGGTGGACGCGCGCACCGACGCGCTGCTGACCACGGGGATCCACGAGCGCCTGAAAACCGTGGCCGGGCGCGAGGCCGAGCGTATCGAAGCACCGCTCGAGCACGCCCTGACCCTGGCGCGCTCGCTCGCCAACACCAATGCACTGATGGGTGCGGTCGACGAGCAGGGTCGGCGGCGACTGTCGCTGAGCCGTGACGGTCTCTCCAACCTGGTGCGTCAGACCGTGGTCGACAACCCCGACCTGCTCGACGCCTTCATCGGCTGGGAGCCCAACGCCTTCGGCAACGATGCTTACTATCAGGGCCGCGAGGACGCCGGCTACGGCAAGGATGGACGTTTCATGCCGTGGTGGTATCGCACCGCCGACGGCAAGATTGCGGTGCTGCCGCTGGGCGATACCCTGGACAGCGCCCAGGTGATGCCGAGCGGGATCCGTGAGGGCGAGTACTATCTCTGCCCCAAGGAGACCCGCAAGGTCTGCATCATCGATCCGGCGCCTTACGACTACAACGGCAAGACGCTGATGGTGACCTCGTTCAACGTCCCGATTCTGGTCGACGGCGAGTTCCGCGGCAGCGCCGGGGTCGATCTCTCGGTCGACTTCATCCAGGGCCTGCTGAAAGACGCCAGCAGCGCGCTCTATGACGGCGCCGGCGACTGGACGCTGGTCGCCCCGCGCGGCGGGATCACGGCCTATACCGATGACCCCCAGGCGGTGGGCAAGAATGCCAGCGAGGTGTTCGATGCCAGCATCAATGCGCTGCTCGATCAGGCGCGTCAGGGCCAGCCGGCGCTGCGTGAAGAGGGCGGCCAGATCGAGATGGCGTGGCCGTTTCATGTCGGCCCCGCTGACGGCAAGCCCTGGATACTGATGATCCGCCTGCCCGAGAGCGTGGCCATGGCCGGGCTCACCGACCTGCAGCAACAGCTCGCCGCCCAGCGCCATCACGACACCCTGGCGATGCTCGCAGTGGGCGCCGGGCTGGCCGCGCTGGGGCTGCTCGTGAGCTGGCTGCTCGGCGGCAGCCTGTCTCGGCCGCTCAAGCGGCTGGCGCAGCGCATGCGCGAGATCGCCTCCGGCGACGGCGACCTGACCCAGCGGCTGCCGGTGCGCGGGCGCAACGAGAGCGCCGAACTGGCAATCCAGTTCAATGCTTTCGCCGAGAAGATGCAGCAGGTGCTGATCGAGGTGCGCGATAGCAGCGACTCGGTC